>JAOAKK010000002.1 GCA_026413685.1 Microcaldota archaeon
ATCAAGTGCAATTGAGGATGGGATGTATGTCACGGGCGGTGGCAGCACTGAGATAGCGCTTGCGGAGAAGCTGCGCGCGTATGCACGTGAGATGGGCGGCCGTGAGCAGCTCGCTGTTGATGCGTTCGCGCGCTCGCTTGAGATAATCCCAAAAACGCTCGCTGAAAGTGCGGGGATGGATGCCATTGATACGCTCGTATCACTGCGCGCCAAGCATAACGAGGGCAATAAGTCAGCAGGTGTTGATGTGCACGCAGGCAAGGTTGGTGATATGCTAAAGCTCGGCGTGATTGAGCCAGTCAAGGTTAAGAGGCAGGCAATCGTGAGTGCATCTGAAGCTGCTGAGATGATACTCCGCATAGATGATGTGATTGCGAGCAAGGGTAAGCCTCCTGCACCTGCAGGTGGTGCCGGTGGCGGCAGTGGCGGCGGCATGGGCGGGATGGATTAAATCCACCAAGTTTATTTTTTCGTTTTTTTATTCATGCTTTCCCTCAACTTCTCAAGCTCCTTGTCAAAATCAGGGCTGACACCAAGCGACTCAAGCTCACGTGCAATCCTTCTCCTCTTATCAACCCAGTTGTAAAATATGAGCAAGGCAATAATGAGCATAAGCGCAAAAACCATGAGCGGGCTGAATATGTAATACTGCAGCACGAGCGAGTTGACACCTATGATATCCACAATTGCAAGAATGTTGAACGCGGTGTGTGTAAGTGCAGCAACAAGGAACGGCACACCTAGCTGGACTGCCGCAGGCACCTTGAAATCCTGCTTGATTTTCCCAAGGACTGCACCACCGATTGCGGTGAATGCACCATGCGCCAGCGTGTTGTACAATGCACGGAACATAAGCAGCTCAAGCGAGTTCTCGGGGATTTTTGTTGCTGTGTAGAATATGTTTTCCATCATTGCAAACCCCGTGCCGGCTGCAAACCCGACAAGCAGCCCATCAAGCGGGCCCTTGAACGACTTGTGGGCTGAGATGAGCACCACACCGAGCATTTTAAGTGCCTCCTCAATAAGCGGTGCGGCAGTGATTAAGAGCAGTAAGCCCATCTTTTCGCCAAACTGCGCGTTCAGGAATATGCCTGCTATCGAGTTTATGAAGAAAGCGAGCAGTGCGCACACTGCACCGTAGCTCATCGCGCCAAACACAAACCTGAGCGGCTCGTGGTATTTCCCCTCACTGAACCATATTACGAGCGGGTCAAACAGCGCAAAGAAAATAACAACTGTAAACGAGAATGCGAGCCACTCATACCCTACACTCGCAAGATTAATGCTGAACAGCAGCGATACTGTGAAGAATGCAACTACTGCAACTGAAACAATCCAGAACATCGGGTGTATGATGAGCGCTGCGATCTCGCCGCGCACACCCTGCCCGTGCAGGTCCGGCAGGAAAAGGTCCATCACCTCAAGCCAGCCGCGCCTGTATATTGCGGTGTATATTATTGCACCCAGCATTACAACCATTGCAGCGACAAGCCATACTGTCAGCTCTGTGTATGCCATCACTTACGATTAAACCGCCATCTTAATATACTTTATACCCTAAAAGTCATCCATGCCTGGGCAAGAGCACGAGATGCATTTTACAAAAAGGTCAGACTATATATGGGAAATCCCACAGCAGGATGGGATGCGTGTCCCCGCAGTGGTATTCGCATCTGCCAGCATGCTCGATAAAATGAAAGCCGACCGCACGCTTAAGCAGCTTTGCAATGTTGCATCATTGCCGGGGATTGTGCGTGCAGCTTATGTCATGCCGGATGGCCACGAGGGGTATGGGTTTCCCATAGGCGGTGTTGCGGCGTTCCGTGATGAGGAAGGCATAATTTCACCCGGTGGGATAGGGTATGATATCAACTGCGGTGTAAGGCTTGTCAAGACAAGCCTGGCGTACAAGGATGTCGCACCCCATCTCAAGGCACTCATCAATGCGATTTATGATAACTGCCCGTCAGGTGTCGGCTCAAAAGGCAAGGTAAGGCTTGACCCGCCAACACTCAGGAGCGTGCTAACAGATGGTGTTGAGTGGGCTGTGCGTGAAGGGTATGGGTGGGAGCGTGACCTCCAGCATATTGAGGAGAACGGCCGTATGGAAGATGCGGACCCCTCAAAAGTAAGCGATATGGCAATATCACGCGGCAAGCCACAGCTCGGCACAATCGGCTCTGGCAACCATTTCATTGAGCTGCAGGAAGTGAACCAAGTCTTAGATGCAGATACCGCAAAAAGGTTCGGGCTGTTCCCCGGCCAGTTCGTAATAATGATACACACGGGCTCGCGCGGGCTTGGGCACCAGGTAGCTTCTGATTACATACGCATATTCAACTCATACGTGAGCAGGCATAACATTACGCTTGCCGACCGTGAGCTTGTGTATGCGCACGTTGATTCGCGTGAGGGCCAGGATTACATCAAGGCGATGAATTGTGCAGTCAATTTTGCGTTTGTCAACAGGCAGCTGCTTACGCATTGGGTGCGTGAAGCTGTTGGCATTACGCTCAGGCAGGACCCAGAAGATATTGGGATGGAAGTGCTTTACGATGTGTGCCATAATATTGGCAAGCGTGAGGAGCACACACTTGAAAATGGGCAGAAAGGGCATGTATGGGTCCACAGGAAAGGTGCAACGCGCGCAATGCCTGCAGGGCGCCCTGAAGTGCCTCTTGCGTATCGTGACGTCGGCCAGCCCGTCATAATCCCGGGAAGCATGGGCACGGCGTCCTATGTTCTTGTTGGCACGCCCGATTCGGCTGAGCCGTTCCATTCAGTATGCCACGGTGCCGGCCGTGTGATGAGCAGGCACGAGGCCATACGTGAGTACCCTGTCTCAAAAGTCAAGGACCAGCTCAGCCAGAAAGGCATCTACATACGCTCTGCTGAGACCGAAGTGATATCCGAGGAAGCGCCCGGTGCATACAAGGATATCGATGATGTGGTAGGCTCGGTTGTAGGTGCAAAGCTTGCACGTGCGGTTACGCGCATGATACCGCACGGTGTGGTGAAAGGCTAAGGCCTTTTGCAAAGCAAATAAACCAATCAGAGGTGGCTACAAATGCCAGAGTTCTTTAATGAACTTCCGGATGATTTGAGGAAGATGCGCCGCGGTGCAGCGGTTGTCCTGCCCAAGGATTTTGGGGCGGTTGTTGCGTTCACAGGCATTACTAAGGACTCGGTTGTTGCAGAGGCCGGCACGGGCACAGGGTTTATGGCAGTGCAGCTCGCGCGTGTCGTAAAGAAGGTCTACACTTACGAGATAAAAGAGGAGCATTACAAAACAGCAAAGTCAAACATCGAAAAGCTGGGCCTTGATAATGTTGAGCTTGTGCACGGCCCTATCGAATCGCTCGACAGGAGCGGGCTTGACCTTATCTTTCTTGATTTCAAGGGCTCGGCTGCGCTTATCCAGCACGCGCATGCACATATCAAGGATAACGGCTGGCTTGTCTCCTACCACCCCAATATCGAGCAGGCAAAGGAGTTTCATCTCGGATGCAACAAGGTTTTTAGGCGCACGTTCACGATTACATCCAGTGTTATGCATTATGTTATCCGTGATTTCGGCTGCAGGCCCGATAACTTCGGGATGGTCCACACGGGATATCTGGCGTTTGCACAAAAGTAGGGCAGGGCACGTTACCGTGCGAATATCTGTACCACATCACCGTCCATAACGACGTGGCTAAGCCCGACACGCTGGCTCCTGAATTTTGCGCTTGGCCCTGTCACGATTGCATACTTGAAATTCTTTCTTAAGTCCCTGTGGATTGAGATGCACACATCCTCCACAGTCGAACCGCTCTTAATCACAAGCGGCTCATCATAATCAACACCCTCAAACCGCGATTTTGTGTATACTCTGATAAGCTCGAGGCGCTGGAATAGCTTCTCCTTGAACTCCTCAATCCCTTTCCCTGCCTCGGCAGACATAGGTATAAAATCACCGCACTTTTCCCTGAGCTGCTCAAGGTATTTCTCATTAACCAAATCGGTCTTGTTCACAACCCTGAGCGATTTTGTGTATACCCTGTTCCCAACCACAACATCTATCAGGTCATCCTGCGTAACGTTTTCCCTGATTACCACATCTGCACTGTGGATGCCGTAGACACCCAGTATGTCCGCAATCATCTTATCATCAAGGTGTGGTGTTGGCACAGTCCTGCTTATGCTCAGCCCGCCCGTGTCGCGTTTCTTTATCATAATGTCAGGCTTTTTCTTGTCCAAGCGTATGCCGACATCGTTCAATTCTTCGACAAGGCCGTCAAACTCAGGGTTGAACACGTCAACGAATAGCACAATCAGGTCTGCACTGCGCGCAACTGCCAGCACTTCTTTTCCCCTTCCAGTCCCTTTTGATGCGCCTCTAAGTATTCCCGGCAGGTCGAGCAGCTGTATTTTTGCACCCTTATACTCAATAAGCCCAGGCACGACATCGAGTGTTGTAAATGCATACGCAGCAGATTTTGATTTTGCGTTTGTGACCTTGCTAAGCAGTGTGGATTTCCCCGTTGAAGGATATCCTATGAGTGCAACCCGCGCATCACCGCCTTTCTTGACATCAAACCCGCCGCCACCACCGCCACTTTTCTTTGCCGATATTGCCTGCGCTTTCAGCTTTGCAATCTTTGCCTTGAGCAATCCGATATGGTGCTCAGTAGCCTTGTTGTATTGTGTCCTTCTGATTTCCTCTTCAATCTCCCTGATTTTTTCCTGTATCCCCATACCGCCTCTTATTATCCCATCCATGTTTTTAAGTATATCCAGAGGCCGGGCTGTTCCATGCAGTAGAAATGTTTATATTCAGTGGCAGTTTTTATTACTTTATGAAAATTGAGGAAATGCCCAATTGCAGCATATACGAAAAAGGAAACAGCTAAAAGGAATATTGCAAAGAAGCTTGGCAAGCTTATCCTTGCAAGCTCATTGATGATAACAACATCCTCATGTTTTTCAGCAACTTTAAATTCAGCAGTGCTGTCAAAAGAGCCTCTATATGGCGCGATGTGTGGCTTTGCTTCTGATACTTTCTCTATTACTGTGCTTTATACCTTTAGTAAAATGGGCCACCTGCCATAAGGGATGATTTTCTCAAAGGTACGCTTGGGCTAAATGAAGACCAAATAACAAAGACGGCGCTTTCAGTATATTTATCATCGCTTGTTGCGGGAACAGTGTTGTGCCCGCCTGTTGCAGGTGGTGGGTACACACTGAATCTTGAAAAAATACTTCAAATGTGATCGAGCGTAGAATAGAAAACCTTGTCATAAACTTTTATTAGAAGACCACTTTATAATCTTTTAATACCGACAAAGGTATGCGCATATGAAGCCGATAAAAGAGCTCATAAAGGATTTGGAAAGCGATGACAAGGAAACGCGCAGGAATGCAATCATACTGCTGTCAGTACTTTACAGGAAGATGCCAGACCCAGCATCGGTGTTTATCAAGGCAACACAGAGCCCTGATACAGCGGTAAGGTTCTATGCAGTTGAGGGGCTTAGCAGGCTGGGCGAGAAAGGCGAGTGTGCAATCCCCTACCTTATAGAGATGCTCAAGAACCCTGAGGAGGATAACGACATAAGGGCAAACGTGCTTAATGTGCTCAGGGCGTTCGGTGATAAGTCATCAGCAGCACTTCCTTACATAATCCCCCTTATGCTTCATAATAATGTGCGGCTTTCAATACATGCGTGGGCAGCGTTTGAGCGCATAAGTGGCATAAAAAATGTCGATATGGAGCTGCTGATGCATGAAGGCAAAATAAGGGAATACACGGCACCGGCTGACCAGAGCAGCACCCAAGAGATTAAGGGCGAAACGAAGGAGATGCTCAGGGAAGCTGAGAAAGCATTCAGGAAACAAAATGATAAAGAGTGCTCCACAGCCAATAAATTACACACAGGAAGGCGCAAAAGGAAGCTTAAGAAGTAGTTTTCATTCTGTCTTTTTGAAAAAGATTTATATATTTTATCCATTTTAACTTACTCACTCCGTTATTACCGCCTGAGGCGGGAGGACGTTTGCATGATAGACAACAAATTGCTAAGAGCGGCAATAGAAGAAGTGCTCAAGGGCAAAGGGTCGCGCAAGTTCAAGCAGACTGTTGACCTGAGCATTAATTTTAGGGGTATCGACTTCAACAAGCCGGAGAACAGGCTCAACATTGAGGTCCCACTCCCTAAAGGCAGGGGCAGGCCCGTTAAGGTTGCTGTGTTTGCAGATGGTCAGGGCGGCACTGATGCAAAGAAGGCAGGTGCAGACCTTGTCCTCGGCAGCGAGATGATAGAGAAATATGCAAAGGACAAAATCGGGCTCAAGAAGCTTGCGAACGAGTATACGTTCCTTGCAGAGCCGAAGCTTATGGTGAGTATTGGTAAGTCCCTCGGTGCGGTGCTTGGCGCGAAGGGCAAGATGCCAAAACCGTTTGTTGGGAAGTATGACGAGCTGATATCCAAGGCGCGCAGGACAGTTGTGCTCCGCTCACGCGGCAAGTATATGCCCGTGATAAACGTCCCTGTCGGCACTGAGGATATGTCTCCAGATGATATTCTTGAGAATGTTACCGCCGTGCTTGATGCGGTGAGAGGCAAAGTGTCGGACGCCGGCATAAAGAATGTGTATCTCAAGCTTACAATGGGCGTCCCAAAGAAGGTAGGGTGATGTGATGCCAAGGAAAGGTGCAAGCGAGAAAAAGAAAAGCTCGGCACGGCTCCTCAAAGAGCAGCAGGTTGACAAGCTCGCAAAGGAAATATCCAAATACCCGGTTGTAGCATTATTCAGCCTTACTGGATTGCCTGCACGATACCTGCAGCGTGCCAAGTCAAAGCTGCGTGGGCAGGCGGAGTTCCGCATTGCAAAATCTGCAGTGCTCGAGAGGGCGCTCAAGAAAGCAAAGCTCGATGTGCTGCTTGAAAGCAAGAAAGGCCCGTGCGGTATCATACTTTCAAGCACCGACCCGTTCAAGCTGTTCAAGGAGCTCAAGAGGAGCAGAGGGCAGGCGTATGCCAAGCCAGGGCAGATCTCGCCGACGGACATTGTGATCCCTGCAGGTGAGACGCAGTTCCCTGCCGGCCCGGTGCTCTCCGAGTTCAAGCAGGCCGGCCTTGATGTGAAAATCGTGGGCGGCAAGATCCACATATCAAAGGATAAGACCCTCGTGAAGAAAGGCGAAGCCATCTCTGATGGTGCAGCTAAAATACTCCAGAAACTCGATATCAAGCCGTTTGACATTGGTGTTGAGCTTGCCACGGCATACCGTGACGGCACGCTCTACGCGTCAGATGTGCTCGATGTGGATGAGAAGGCATACCTTGACAGGCTCGTGAAAGCGTTCCTTGATGCCAGGGCGCTTTCCGTGGAGGTAGCCTACCCCACAAAGGACAACGTTAAGCTTCTCATAACAAAGGCACACAGGAATGCGCGTGCCCTTGCTATTGAGAGCGGGTTCCCTGAAAAAGAGGTTCTGGACCAGATATTGGCGAAGGCGGCGGCGCATGCCAAAGCCATCGAGTCAAAAATTGGAGGTTGAATAGGATGGAATATGTGTATGCAGCGCTTCTATTGCACAGCGCAAAGAAGGACATAAACAAGGAGAACGTCACGAGCGTTCTCAAGGCAGCTGGCCTCGAAGTGAACAGCGCAAAGGTTGAGGCACTTGTCTCTGCACTTGACGGCGTTAACATTGATGAGGCGCTCAAGAACGCAGCTGTGGCAGCGGTAGCCGCACCGGTTGCAGCAGCACCAGCAGCGGGCGCGGCAAAGGAAGAGAAGAAGGAAGAGAAATCAGACGAGAAGAAAGAGGAAGAGGCAGCAGCAGGCCTGGCCAACTTGTTTGGCTAATCCTTCCAGCTCTGCATTTTATTATTTTCCCTTCTTAACTTCCCTGTATGCCTAACTATAAGTATCTTGAGCACAGGTCAGACCTGCTGATAGAAGGCAGCGGTCCCTCTTTTGCCGGGGCGGTCGAGTCCGTCGCCCAGGGCCTTTTTAATTCGATTTCTTCTGCTTCTTCTAAGCCTGCCTCTAATTCCCAGGTTGTCAAGTTCACCGAGACGGGAATCGATACACAGGACCTCGTAATAAACATATTCACGCGTGTCCTTGCAGAGATGGATATGCACGCCAAGATAGGCATATCACTGAAGATACTCTCATATGACCCTATAAAAAACACCGCCTGTGCCGAATTGGAACTGGCAGAAGGTAAGGCGCGGTTGCATGTCAAGGCGGTGACGTTCCACGAGTTTATGCTTGAGCAGGTGCAGGGCGGCAATACCGTTCTGCGGGTCCTTTTTGACATATGAGTGAAGCCTTTTTGATTTTTAACTAAAGGCGGTTAATGAGTATTTAAATTAATTCTTATTTTATCATACTCTCATGGAAATGAGCAAGATAGGGAACTTCTCAGAATGGTACCAAACAGTCCTGTTTGATGCGGGCATTGTTGATATACGCTATCCAGTAAAAGGCATGCCTGTTTATATGCCCTGGGGGTTCCAATCTTTGGATTATATGTTTTCATTCCTTGAGAAATTGCTGGACGAGACGGGCCACCAGAAGATGCTGTTTCCAGTGGCCATTCCAGAGAGTACGTTTTCGAAGGAGACGGAGCATATCAAGGGGTTTGAGGATGAGGTGCTTTGGATAACTCACGGTGGCCTTGCACCTTTGGAAGAGCGGCTCGTCCTCCGCCCTACCTCTGAGACTGCGATGTACCCAATGTTTGCATTATGGGCACGGTCGCACGCTGACCTCCCAATAAAAATCTACCAGACAACTTCAGTGTACAGGCACGAGACGAAGGCTACCCGCCCGCTCATTCGCGGGCGTGAAGTGTACTGGAACGAGGCGCACACGTCACACGCCACGCTTGATGAGGCAGCACAGAACGTTGAGGAAGCGATAAAAATTTACAGTGAGTTTTACAAGGCGTTATGCATCCCGTTCGTGGTGATTAAGCGCCCGGAGTTTGATAAGTTTGCAGGTGCGCTTTACACGTATGCATTCGATACGGTCATGCCCGATGGGAGGACGTTGCAGATTGCAACCGCACATAACCTTGGCGACAATTTCGCAAAAGCCTACGATGTCAAATACTCAACGGAGACGGGCGAGCAGAGGTATGCATGCCAGACGTCGTATGGGATAAGCATGCGCGGGCTTGCAGCTGTGATATCAATCCACGGTGACGAGAAAGGCCTCAAGCTCCCGTTTGAGATTGCACCCGTCCAGATAGTTTTCGTGCCTATATACTCAAAGGATAACAATGCTGCTGTTGATGCCGTGCTCAGGCCAGTTTATGAATCGCTCCGCACATTGTACAGGTGCAGGTATGACGATTCAAGGAAGCGCCCAGGTGAAAAGTATTACTTCTGGGAGCTTAAGGGAGTCCCACTGAGGATAGAGGCTGGGATGCGCGACTTGTCAGAGGGCAAGGTGACGCTTGTTGACAGGAACGGCACAAAGAAGCAGGTAGCAATTGCGGGCATTGCGGATGAGATCCCGCGTGCGGTTGACGCATATCACAAAAAGCTGTATGCAGATGCGAAGGCGTTTTTTGACAGGCACCAGTTTACAGCGAACACAGTTAAGGAGCTTCGTGAGATGATGGATGAGTACCGTGGGATGATACGTATAGGCTGGTGCGGCAGTATGGAATGTGCAGAGGAGCTTGACAAGCTTGAGGTAGGGAAAATACTTGGCTACGAGAAGGGGAACGCAAAAAAGAGGAAATGCATCATTTGCGGCAGGGATGGTGACGAGGTTATAATCTCAAAATCCTACTGATTTTTTATTGAGCGCCCCCACTGGGATTTGAACCCAGCCCTCAGCCTTACCATAACCCAATAAATCCATTCTATGCGGTTAGGTTAGGCCACACGACGCGCATTCGCTGAAGCCGAATGGCGCATTATCTTCGCACAGCGAAGATGCATGTGGAAATGGGTATCCCCATCCCATCAGTGACCGCAGGGCCGCATACTATCCAGGCTATACTATGGGGGCCTGAACGCACATATTAGAATTAAAAAAGGTTTTAATACATTCCTTGCCCTACTAACCTATATGGACGCTCTCCAATGCCTCAGGTCTGGCAACGTTATCCTGCTGCAGACAGATACGTTATGGGGCCTTTCCTGTGATGCGACCAATGACGATGCTGTTGAGGCAGTCATAGACCTGAAACACAGGCCCGAGAACAAATCAATGATAATCCTGGTTGCTGATAAGGATATGCTTGCGGAGCACGCACAAATCCCTGAAGGCATTAATATTGATAATCTGACAGGTGTCTCGCTGATTTTAAAGTGCCGTGAAGGCACACCACTGAGCAAGAAAATCCTGCAAAACGGCAACGTGTGTGCCAGGATCCCAGATTCGAAGTTCCTTACAGGCCTGATAAGTGATTTCGGGAAGCCTATCGTGTCAACGAGTGCAAACATAAGCGGTGCAGAGCTTCCGAAATCCCTCGACACGATAGAGCCGAGCATACGTGAAGAGGTATGCGCCGTTATTGAAAATCCCGAATGTGCTGGTGTTGAGCCACAGCCATCCACAATAATCGACTTGTCAGTGCCTGGCAAGCTTAAGATAGTGCGTGTGGGCAAGAATATTGACAAGGTTAGGAGAATGCTCGCAATGCCGGATTACTCGTTCCAATGGCCGGCTTCAGATATGAAATACCCACTTCTCCCGCTCCAGATGTGGTATACATCAAACCTGAAGAAGAAAAGCTGAAATCCTGCACCACGCACTTCACCAAGCCTTGCCCTTGCCACTTATGTTATCGTGCAGCCGCGTTTTGCTAATACTTGTCCTTGAACCCAATCCCAGTTAATATGATTACTGATTTTCCTCCCGGCCTGAGCTTCAAGTACCCAGCATACGCGGCCGCGCTTGACACTTCAGCATACACGCCTTTATGCGCAAGCTCAAGCTTTGCGCGTACCGATTCCTGGTCACTCACTGCAACCGCCTCACCTTTAGTGCTATAGAGCGCCTTGAGCACACCAGCACCATCGACAGGGGCATCACAGTTTATTGCGCTTGCAATCGTCTTAGGGGTTTTCACGGGAGTTATTTTATGTGCCTTTTTCCTGAAAGCGCTCACGATGGGTGCACACCCAGCCGCCTGGACAGCAATAAGCCGTGGCACCTTGCGCACAATGCCAAGATGCACCATCTCATTGAACGCCTTGAACGTCGCATAAAACAACGTCCCATTGCCTACGGGGATTATGATATTATCAGGGATATCAAAGTTAAGCTGGTCGGCAATCTCATACGCAACAGTCTTCTGGCCTTCAAGGCGGTATGGGTAATCACCCGTGAGGTACGCACCCGAATTTTTGGCATACTCGATGCTCTTGAGCATTGCCTCAGTATACGTTTTCCCACCCCTAATTATTTTTGCACCGTAATATTTCATCTGCTTGAGCTTGACAGGCTCGGCAAACTCAGGCGTGAAAATCACAGCCTTAACACCGGCTTTTGCAGCATACGCTGCAATGCTCGCACCCATATTGCCCGTGGATGCACACACAACCTCTTTCCTCCCCAATTCGACTGCCTTGCTGATTTCAACGGCCGAGCCGCGATCCTTAAACGCGCCTGTCGGGTTGACGCCCTCAAGCTTTGCGAGCACGTTACCGCCCAGCGATATGAGCGGTGTCCCTCCCTCACCCATCGTTATTGCATTGTGCGGCCTTGCCAGCGGAAGTGCAAAATAGTATTTCATATGCGTTGGTGGCATATACCTGAACTGCATGGGCACGAATGCGCTCTTCATTTTTTCATAGTCATAATCAACCTCAAGCGAGCCGCCGCATTTCATACACTTGAATTCTGGCTTTGTGCCCATCACTTGCACATTGCAGTCCATACACCTGTACCCAATCTCATACATAAAACCCAATCTCACCGCATCTTTATAACTTTTAAGGCAGAACACGTACTTATGGACATGAAAGAGATGTTATACTCTTTTAGCAGCCAGCTCACCGAAGGCTGGGAATGCGCACGCAGCATTGAGCTCGGCCACGGCATTGTGGAGCACATCAGCGTAGTTGGCATGGGAGGCAGTGCGCTCCCCGGGGATTTCTTGCGTGCGTATTCAGATAGGGCTTTCACCAATGTAACGCGCGATTATGACCTGCAGCCAATGCCTCCACATACACTCTACGCATTCATCTCATACTCCGGCAACACTGAAGAGACGGTGAGCGCATTCGAGTCTGCCGTTAACAGGAAACTCCCGTGCGTTGTCATTACGAGCGGTGGCAACCTGCTCGACCTGGCACGTGTGCATGGCATCCCACACGTCGAAGTCAGGAAAGGCCTCGCCCCGCGGCTTGCACTCCCACTGCTCTCTGCAGCCTTGCTCTCAATCTGCAACAGGGCAAGGATACTTAATGTAAGGGAGGATGAGATACGTGACGCTGCCAGAATGCTCGACTCCTCCTCCACATCAGCTTCAGAATTCGGCCGTGCACTATCAAGTGCGTTCTATATGCGTATCCCGCTGTTTTATGCATCTGCACGGAACGAGATAATCGCAAAGGCCGGCAAGATTGCGCTGAATGAGAACTCAAAAACTCAGGCATTCTACAGCGTAATCCCCGAGATGAACCATAACGAGATAAACGGGTTTGATGTGCTGAACGGCCAGTTCTCTGCGGTGTTCATATATGACAACGATGACCACCCACAAAACGAGAAGAGGATGCGGCTCACCCAACAAATGCTCAGCGAGCGCGGCGTGCCGGCAATGGACATAAAACTGCCGCAGGAGAACCGCATATTCAAGATCTTATACGCAATCCAGTCGTTTTATTGGGCGTCATACTACCTGGCAGGCAGGTATAACGTCGACCCACTGGGCGTACCAATCGTTGAGCAGCTCAAGAAACAGCTCTAGCAGGATTATTGCGGTGACCGGGCAGGTCTCAATTATTTAGTGTATGGTATCAGCCTGCCCATCTATCATCACTGCACGCAAGTGCTCAGGGATCACCTTAACCTCATCATCTTTTCATAATTAGGGCCCGGCGTGCTTAAAAACGTTTTCTGCAATCCAATAATATGCGATGTTTCATAGCTGCGGAAATCAGCGATAAGGTGCGCACAGCCATCAGCAGCATAATGCGCAGTGCTGATGATAGCACGCTCAAGATGGTTGATAGCGGGATTATGCACATCACACTCAAGTTTCTAGGCGAGATTGGCGGGGATGACGCTGATATGTGCAAGCGCATTCTTGATGAGTGTGCAGGCCATCCCATCCCATTGCGGTTTTCAGGCGGCGGTGCATTCCCAAGCCCATACGCTGCACGTGTTATTTATGTGGGCGCAACATCACCTGGCCTTGTGCAGCTGGCAGAATGCATCAGGAAACGCACGGCACAATACGGTGATAACAAGCCGTTCGTTTGCCACGTAACGGTGGCACGCGCACGCCACAGGCCCGTCAATGCAACAAAGCTGGTTGAGAAGCTTAACGCCATCAATTTTGATGATGAGGTGCGCACCATTTCAATAAAGAAGAGCACGCTTACCCCAACAGGCCCGGTTTATGAGGACATTTACGTAAAAAAGCTGGCATGAGTTAAAATATCAGCCATGCCACGTTGCACATTGCATCAGTTGGTAGGTGATGGTATGGTTTGTTGTTGTGGCGGTGTGATATGCTCAAGTGGCGGCGTGTCATCAAGGATAAGCACCGCTGCCGCAACAACAGTCGTCCACAATCCGTTCTTATCAACGATTGCTGACTGAGTTATGTTGCTCGTGCGCACAATCTTCCCGCTCATCTTGAACAGTTTCTCCTTGTCATCCCAGCTCTGGTCAGCATCAAACTCAAGCCCCAGTGTTGATGCGAGGAACGTTGCAGCCAGGTCTTCAGCATAATCACCGGCCTTTTCCTCGGTCTCGCCGAACGAGTGGTGCTCACTCAGGTAGCCGTGCAAGCTCCTGTCAGCTGGCACGGCAACACCGACAGATGCGGCAAGCAGCCTGTTTGGCTCATTTGACGAGTTCCTGCTCATCACGACGAACGTGATTTCGCCGGGCTTCACATACTTAAGGCCCTTCTCGCGCGGTATAATCTCAGCATACGGCGGGAGTATGCTCGACACAGTCACAAGGTTTGCCTTCTCAATCCCGGCATCACGCAACGCAATCTCAAAAGAGCCGAGCTGGTGCTTATGCCTCCCGACTCCTTTGGTAAGGAACACTTTCTTTGGCACAAAATTCATCCCATTCATTTCACACACAACTCCTTCAGCATAAAAGCCGCTTCTTTATGAGAATGAAATTTTTAATAAATTTTGCAATGTGCCTTTTTCCTAGAGCCACTTCCCTATCCTGGACTGCCCTGCCTTCTCATCATGCGCTTTAACGTATGTATCAATCGAGTGCCCTATCCGCTCAGGTGAGAACCCGTGGGTTTCGCACATTATTTTCATTACACGCTGCTTGTCAATGTTGCCAAACCCGACCACCACGTCATCAACATCTGGGCGCAGGAAAAACTCCTCTATGCTTTCCCAAAGTGAAAGCTCCTCCTGCGCATTAGATTTTGTGTGCACTTCCTTAAGCGACGAGCATTCTTTCACGAGCTTGAGCCCTTTCTTTGGGCCTATATTCTTCACGCCTTCATTGAAATCCGTGCCTATGAGCAGCCCAACCCATATAAGCTGCTGCCTTGTTATCCCGAGCGTGTCGAGCGTTTCCTGGAGGCTTATCACCTCAGGGAACACATCCACAAGCCTGCCCCTGCCGGGCAGCCTGCGTTTCCCGCTCATCGTAAGGTTTCTCAGGAGCACTGGCGAGCCGAACAGCAGCGCATCATAATCCTGCGACGCCGCATAATCTGCCTTGCCCCTCGTCACAAGGTATGCGGCCTCAGCTTCACCCTCACTCCTCGCCTGCACGTAAGGTATCCCCATCGCACCCAACAGCTCCTTGCATTCCTCGACCATCTCAGGTGTAAGCGAGCTGGTAGCCTGTGCAAACTTGCGCGCATCATCAAGCCTGCCTTCTTTGAGCGCATCCTCCCATTTCCTGCGCGCATCCTCTTTCACACCGCGCCTGCTCTCAATCGTACCAGTTTTCCATACGGGCGGCGGGCCGTCAAACACGTAAATGAGCCGTATATCCTGCTCGAGCAGGTTAATGTTCCTGTAAAACAGGCCGGACAAATGGCTCGTGATACGCCCCTGCGCATCAAGCAGCGGTGTGCCGTCACGCTGGCGTATTATTGAAAGGAACTGGTAAATTGCATTAAACGCATCAACCGCCACAACCTTACCGGCCAGGTCGCTTAATTCAACGCGTTTTTTCACAACGAGGTTTCCAAGGTCAACTCCCACCTGCCCAACACCTCACTACTTCTCTTCCGGTATTTCAGTTATCTTCACGTTAAGCGCTTTCTCGAGCTTTTTGGCAAGCTTGAGCGTGGGCAGCGTATCGCCGTGCACAACCCTCTTGAGATAAGACTCGTTCTCATCAATGCTCCTCGCAAGCTGGCTGTATGAGATCCCAATCCTGCTTATCTGCTTGCGCAGTATCTCGGCATAATCCTCAACAATCTCTTCACGTGACGATTCAAGGGCGGCTTTCTTATCCCGCCTGTGCGCAGCACTTCCAGATACACCGCCGGTCTTTGGCTTTTGAATTGCCACAGCAGGATTCTCAATGACCTTGCCAAGCCTTGCACAGTCAACACATACTTCGAGCCGCACACCTTCTATGATAGCGGCTTTCACGGCCTTTTTTGCACCGCAAACCTCACAGTCGCCCATTTTCCCACCGACTCAAGCATATATTTTCCCACAAGCTTATAATAATGCCTTTGCTAATATGGCTTCAATGCAAGGCGTAATTGTTTTCCTGGCAGTGCTCGGTGCATTCCTCACCATACTTTCACTGCCGTTCTCAGACATCCACAAGTTCATTGCGGAAGTCATCCTGCTTGGGGCTTACGGCTACTACCTGCACAAGAAATACAAGATAGAGTACTATTATGGAATGCTGATGCTCAAGACGCGTGAAGGCCTCAGCGAGATTGACAAGATATCAAGGCACACAAAGCTCTGGCAGCACCTTGTAGATGCAGGCACGGTCATCTCATACGGGATGCTCACACTGCTCCTGTTCAAGCACGTGCGCATCCGCGATTTCATCCCCGGCATGCTCACCCTGCTTTTCATTACAGTTTTCCTGCTGCCGAACCTCTACCCAGTAGCGCTCTCCGTGATAGGGCTGCCATACGAAAGCCCTGGCAAGGCAATCACCGTCTCTGGAGGCCCTGACATTACAATCCCTCTTGCAGCCATTGCAATATTGGCGGTCGGCCTTGCCACAGTAATCACGCTTGGGCTCATATACCAGGCAGGCACCACGCTTATTGGGCTATACATGAACATCTTTGGTGGCGCATCCGCAACTGTACAGCCGGGTGCATATCTCATCCTCCCCGGCATAAACATACCATTCATTGAAGGCGTGATTGCACTGCTGATGCTCCTGTTCGTGCACGAGCTTGCACACGCAGTCCTCTCACGTGTCGCGCGCGTGCCGCTCAGGTCAGCCGGGATACTGCTTTTTGGGTTCATACCCATCGGAGCATTCGTTGACCCTGAGGAGAAAATCCTGCTCAAAAAGCCAAAATCAGACCAGGCGCGTGTGGTTGTGGCAGGCTCAGTGGCAAATTATGCGCTTTCCATTGTATCTTTTGTGATGCTAATGCTGCTGGTATCACTGCCGCTGGGCGCATACGATACCGGGCTTAAAGTTGCAGCTGCAAAGGAAGGGCTGCCGATACAGAAAGGCGATATCATACTCGCCATAAACGGTGTTGAGATGGATTCGTATAGCACATACCTGCGCTATCGCTCGGCAATACAGCCAAACTCAACACTCATTGTTACGACACAGCGTGGGGACGTTGAAGTGCAGACTGATGAGAACGCGCTCATAGGTGTCCTGCTCCAGCCGCGTGTAAAGCCATCGTTTGGGTGGTACGTTTTCCTGCGTGACCTGTTCGCACTGCTGTTTGCGCTCAATTTCTTTGTTGGCTCGTTCAACCTGCTGCCCATCCCGCTTTTTGATGGGCACAGGCTTCTTGAGCTCGGCCTTGGCGAGAAAGGTGCACTGCCACTCAAGATAATAACAGTGCTCTCAACAGCATCGCTTATTGCAGCACTCCTGCCCTGGCTGCTGAGATAATAATGGCGGGCCCTCAGATGCGATAGGGGAATATAGATAGGGTTTTAATTAATGCCACTAATATTGGATTGATGTTCATCTCCACGCTTGTTGGCTCAAAAAAGCTCGCAAAGGTCCATTCTATAATAGGCAGCATGCCAAAACAGGTGCGTGATGAGCTTGATGACGTGGTGATAATATACAGGGGCATAGTAAGCACAAGCGGCTCTTACGGCGACCTGCTCGTGCGCAAGAAAGGCCACCGCATCTGCAACATCGTGTGGAACGAGGGGTACGGCGAGGTCCGTGAGATGGACCCGCTGATGCTTGACAAGCTGGTCAAGTTTTATGACATGTTCGTGCAGGAGATGCTAGTCCGCGAGCCGCGCAAAATGCTTGACAAGGTTGATATCATAAACCAGAAGATAGACATCTCTCCCGCAACTGCATTCAAGAAAGCCAGCAAGCAGTAGCTTGCCAAAGCGCACATCTCATATTTTCTTTATGATGATTGCACTTTCACGCACAGGCAGCTTGCCCTTGACAGGGACGTCAGCGTGCCTCACACTGCCAACCCATACCTCACTCTCCATCCCGAAATCCTCAGCCATCTCTGCAAGTATCGTATCGCACTCTATGTTTAGCCGCTGGAGCACGGCGTTCCCCACCACCATCGCGCACACAGCACCGCTCCTCATAACGCGATGGCATTCCTCTATTACTTTGAGCATATCGGTAAAGTAAGCATACGCAATCAGTGGTGGTGTGCCAATATGCGCAGCAAGCTTCTCATAAACATAATCCGCCTCCATCTTGATGTGCGAGCCGTTCCTACCTATGAACGAGCGCACCATCCCCTCACGTATCTCCTTGATGCCCTGCACTTTCCCGAGCAATCCTAGCTCCATCCCGTATACTTTTGTGTAATCAACATTATTCAGGTAGGGTGGCGATGTTATAATCCCATTGACAGAGTTATCCTGCAGGTTAAGGTGCTTCGCACTGCCTACCTCTATGTTAGGCTCGTCATAAGCCACACCGTAGCCGCGAAGGTCACGCAGCATCATCTTTACCTTTTTCCTGAATAGCGCTTTTGCATCACCAGCACGCTTGTTCTCCATTATCTTGAGCACGCCGCCATCCTTGAGCACGTAGCTGACCTGCGGCAGTATGGAGATTAGTGCAACGAGCATAAATTCCCTGAGCCGCATATCCTCGATTTCCTCAATTTGCGATCTCAGTGATGTTATCGCCTCAATATTCCTGCGTGGGAACGCTTTCTCAGGGCTGAACAGCTCAAGCCCCCACTCATACCCACCCCTGCCTTTTTCCTTCCCGATTGAGCTGAGCATCTTATCGCACGTGGCGCTTGCCTGCGTAATGAACACATCATCATAATTCCTGCACTTGACTGTTGATACGAGCACTGCGAGCGGGCTCGCATCCCTTCCTATGCTCACAATCCCCTCATACTTGCACTCAAGC
The DNA here is from genome assembly GCA_026413685.1 of Microcaldota archaeon. Lineage (GTDB taxonomy): Archaea > Micrarchaeota > Micrarchaeia > CAILAH01 > CAILAH01 > CAILAH01. The sequence goes on from JAOAKK010000002.1 coordinate 18,706, forward strand.
GGGACTGTTCCAGCACCAACAAACGGGTCAAGCACGGGACCGCTCATCTCAAACTCCTTGATGAGCTGGCTTACCAGATGGCTCGAGAACGCTTCCTTGTAATAAAACCAGTTGAATATCGGCCTTCTCTTATCGGGCTGGAACGTCATGTAAGGCCCAAGCTCAGGCTTCTCTATGAATTTCACGATTAGCAGTTATGCGTGAATCTATTTAATATTAATATTTAATTCCCGCTTTTGCTTTCGTATCACGTGCCACACAAGCACCTGGGCTTACGCATTATCAGCGCCAAAATTAACATTGAAGTATTCCCTGAACTTGGGTGTTGTGCTGAGCAGCCAGTTCCTCCCATTTTTTCTCTTGTTTATGAACTTCTGCTCGACGAGCGAATGTATGTGCTCATAACATCCCGACCCGAGCGCTTTCACCACTGATGACTGTACAACACCCGTTTTTCCCTCTTTCTTTGCAACGTATGCGAGCACTTTCAGCTCGCCTTTTGTCAGGTCAGCATTCCTGGCTATCCCGGCAACTATGCCAAGATACGCATCACGCACTTTCATAAAATACGCACTATCATCCGATACTATTTCCACGGCACCGCCGCGTGCCGCATACTCCTCTTTCAGGCGCTCCGCACACTCCTTAACGCCTGCATACGTGCCCATCCCAACCATTTTTGCAATCGTCTTGAGATGTATCGGCTCGGTCGACATAAAAAGTATGGCTTCTATGCGCCTCTTCATCTCATCCTTATCGCACTCGTGCGCACATCCGGCGCACTCAGCAGCAGAGCCACCTGCAGGCACATCCATATGCAACTTTAAGAAGGCAAAATATTAAAATAAGCAGAGGCATTTCCAGCCCAGTGCGACCAGCACAACAAAAACTTCAGTATCTATTCCGTTGCGCCATACCCAAAAAGCATCTGTATGAGCTCATCATTTTCCTTTTCCTTGGCCCACATCAGTGCAGTCCAGCCGTATGATGACTTCTCGTGCACGCATGCATTATTCTTCAGGAGCAGCTCGGCAATCCTCACGTTTTGCATCTCAACAGCGGCCATCAGTGCCGTCTGCCCAAACTTATCTTTCGCATTGACATCCGCACCGTGCAGTATGAGAACGCTTGCAATCTCATAATTCTCCTCATACACAGCCCACATCAGCGCGGTCTTGAGCTGGCTATCCTTTGCGTTTGGGCTTGCACCTTTTGCAAGCGCCTTTTTTACCTTATCCAAATCCCATTCCTTGCACGCCTGTAACAGCAGCCTATCAAGCGCGCGCGTTCTCCTGCTTGCACCTTCCTTAATCGCAGGCTCCTCAATAGGATTAGCTTTCTTAAACCCATTATATCCTTCATATTCACGGTGCCTTTTCTTCAGGCTAGCCTGTTTTGGGATGGCCATCACTCACACCAACAATCCTGGCAGCCCTGTAAGCACAGCATGCGCCGCTTACCTGTTGAGCTCATCACCGGCATACAGGAACTGCTTGTTGTTAAGCTCATAATTGTACAGCTCTTCATCCTTGAAGAACAGGGATATCTCGCGCTTTGCAGTCTCGATTGAGTCTGATGCGTGTATGATATTCCTGCTCGTGCTGAGTGCAAAATCCCCACGTATCGTGCCCGGAGCTGCCTTGTTTGCATCCGTCACGCCGCACATGTTCCTGACAGCCTCAACAGCATTCCTGCCCTCAACAACACCCAGTATCACTGGTGATGAGCTCATAAACCCGACAAGGTCAGGGAAAAACGGTTTGGATGCAAGGTGCGCATAATGCTTTTCCAGGATTTCCCTTCCAAGCCACATCATCTTGAGGCCGACAATCTTAAACCCCTTCTCCTCAAACCTTGCGAGCACCTTGCCGCAAAGCCCGCGGTTAACTGCGTCTGGCTTCAGTATAATAAGCGTTCTCTCAGCTGCCATGCAAGCACCTATTTCTTCTTCTCAGTTGGCTTTGCACTCTCAGCCTTGACTTCAGGCTGCGTCCACTTGAGCTTTCTTGGCTTCCTGTTGAGCTTAAGCGAGTTCATGCGGCACTTTCGTGAGCAGAATGGGAGGACCTTCCCATCCCTCTTCACGTAAAGCAGGCCAGTCCCGCGCTCCATCTCAGCATTGCAGAATGAACACTTCACTTAAACCACCTCTCGCTTACCTGGCCTTGATTTCCTTGGCCTCCCTCTCAGACTCAAGCAGGCACAGGATATCACCTTTCTTGACAGGGCCTTTCACATTCCTCCTGATAACCCTGTTCTGGTCCTTGCCCTCAAGTATCTTGCACATAACCTGGTAAATCTCGCCGTAGACACCGGTCTTGCCGATGACTTCAACAACCTCAGCGTGGACAACATCTCCCATTTAAAAGCACCTTATGCCTTCTTAGGTATGTGGTTGAGCAGCTCTTTAAGAAGCTCACCGCCGTTGCCAGGGTTTTCAATTGCAACCGCAGCACTCTGCACACCCATCCCAGCATACTTGCCGAGCTCTTTCTTGTCGGGCACGTATATGAACGGGATGCCTTTCTCGGTGCAGATATCCGGCAGGTGCATCACAATCTCTTCAGGCTCAACATTCTCGGCGATTACGACAATCTTTGCAGTGCCGCGCTCAATCGATTTGGTAGCCTCGTTTGTCCCCCTGCGCACCTTACCAGTTGAGCTTGCAATCTGGACAAGCTCATACGCCTTCCCCGCAACTTCGGGTGCAACGCTAAATTTCACGTAGGATTTTGCCATTTTTCCACCTCTACTGATGTCTCATCGGTAGCACTTTGTCTTAAAGTGCGCTAATATTATAAACATTGCCTCGCCCCCCAAAGCCAAGTTGGCCGCACCACTGCACACGCCTATGCAGTTTCCTATATATAAATATTACAGCAAATTATACGTTGTGGCAAAGGTTGTTCTGGCCATTACGCGCCATAAGAAAAGGCTCAGGAAAGTCAAGTATATCTCGATGCGCCTGGGGAGGGACGTGTTCGCCTACCCGCCGCTTGCAAAGGCAGACCTGAAATCGCTGGGTATCCCTGACATACAGCTCCTTGATTCAGAAGTTGACGATTCCAAGCTTGAGGCGCGCAACATCAAGTACCTGCATGGCAGGATGATACATATCACTGTTGGCAATGAGACGTTCAGCAGCACACTTTATGATGAGCTGCAAACGCTGATTGACTGGCTCGGGTACGGTGCCTGCGAAAGCGAGAAGGAGGAGTTCCTTGGCAGGGCGGCATTGCTGAAGAACGAGCTCGAGCCCATTGCGCATTACTTGTTTGATACACAGGTTAAGGAACGCATATTCCAGTTTTTTGTCAATTTCAAGGATATCAAGCAGTCAGCAGACCCTTACCATGACAAGCGCAGGAATCTTACACGGCTTGGCAACGAGAGCTCAAAGCAGTTCAAGGACTCAATAATGGAAATCCTAAGGAAACCGCGCGAGCTTGAGGAGATAGTCCAGCTCACAAAAGTGAACGAGTCGAACGCGCGCAGGTGGCTGCTGAAGCTTGAGAGCCAGGGCATCATAACAAAGACGCGCAAGCGCATGGGGATAGGCAGGCCGAAGAACATATACTACCTTTCGCACCGCCTCCAGCTCCCATCAAACAGCAACGATAACGGCACAGGCAGCGAGCAGCATTAGCACAGCCTGCTAGGATTTGATAGTTTTCATCCTGTTAAAAATTGCTCGTGCCCTCTTTTTCACTGCCGGCCCAACTTTTATGTAAACGAGCCCCTCACCAGGCTGGCCGTAAACCACAACATCACCCCTCCTGCACTTGATTATGGCTGCAAGTGCGAGCATATCCTCCTCGCCATCAACGTGGATGTAGCACTGCGTGTTGCCTGCAAGTGCGGACTCAATAGCAAGCATAGCGCTCTCGCTTATTGTCCCGGCATCGTTTCTTACGCAGTATACCTTCCTGTACCTGCGGCGTATTTTGCGGGTGATGTGTGCGCCCAGTTTTTTGCGCAGGCTTTTCCCGTCACAGATTGAGATTGTTGGGATGGCTCCCTCATCGATAAGCCCCAGCGAGCATATGTCACCAACACTTACAACTCTCCCCTTGGCGCGCCCGCGCATATGCATAATCAGGCGGGCGGCATCACGCGCGCCCATCACTTTCCCGAATGGCTTTCTGAGCACCATTTTCAGCTTGCCATCAGCAACCCTAACGTTCATCCAATCTAATCATTCTCAGCTGTTCAATATATAAGTTTTCGATGTGCAATTATCTTATGAATACATTGAAAAACGACGTGCGCGTCTCTGAACTGATGCAGAAAGAGGTTGTTACAATCCCGGATTATGCAACAGTCAGGGATGCGGCAATCAAGATGCGCGACAAGGGCATCGGCTCTGTTGTTATAGTCAAGGATAACCAAGGGATAGGCATCCTGACCGATAGGGACATTGTGGTGCGTGTTGTCTCATCAATGAAAGATCCTGAGATGGTTCTCGTGCGCGAGATTATGTCCACTAACATCATATTCGTGCATACCGATACGCCAATCAATGATGCAGCGTCGCTTATGGTTAGGCACAGCATCAAAAAGCTCCCTGTCACTGATAAGAAAGGGAACCTTGTGGGAATACTTACATACACAGACCTGCTTCGCGCATACCCTGGCTATGTTGAGGTGCTCAAGGAAATCGTGCGTGCAGGCACATGCGGGGAAACGCATATATGACAAATCAATTCGCCAAATTGCCTGAAGGCCTTGAGAGCGCGCTCAGGGAGCGGCTTGGTGCGGCGCTTGATACCGAGCTTGCAAAGGTAATGTCTGATTATGCGGACATGATTGACAGGAAGGCCGCGCTGTACATACTCGGGATTGAGCACGGCATTGTGCAGAAGCGCAAGAAATCAATCGAGTTGTTCTCAGAGCTTAGCGGTGATGAGCAGGGTGTCTCTTTCAGGGCGCTTGTGCAGAAGGTTTTTGTCCCCCTTGAGAGCAGGCAGCATAGGACACTGCGCGCCCTTCTTTCGGATGGCGGGGGCGGCGAGAAAGTGATAGTCCTATGGGATGCGCATGTTGATAGTGCGCTCTCATCTGGCCTTGAGCAGGGTGACACGCTCATTGTTGAGAATGCATACTACAGGAACGGTGAATTGCACGCAGGCCAGTACACTGCAGTGTCGATTGACAAGAAAAATAAAATCATGCCACTCTCAAAAATAACAGATGGCAGGTGTAATGTTGCAGTGCGGCTCGCATCACCTATTGGGATACGCACATACATCCGCAATAACGAGCAAAAGCAGATGTGCAGCGCGTTTGTTGCAGATGATACTGGCCGGGTTAGGATGGTCGGGTGGGACGGTGCGGTAGCCAGGCTTAGCAGCGCAGCTGTGGGTGATGTGCTTCGCATACGTGGTGCGCTGTTCAGGAACGGTGAGCTCCACGTTAATGACTTTTCGCAGGTTGAGGTTAACCCGCAAGGGTGCATCGTGCTCAACAGGATTGAAGAAGTATTTGACGGAATGAAATGCGCGTTTATTGGCAAAATCATATCTGCGTTTGAGAACGGCGGATGGCTTTATGTGGTCTCGCGCACAGATAACAAGGACATTAAGGTGCTTGTGGGCAGTGGCGCGCTGCGTGGGTTGCTGGGTGTGCTCAGCCCAGATATAGATATTAATGTTGCAGGCCTGCTAAAGCTCAAGTCGCTCGTTGGCAGGGAATGCATATTTGAGGGCAAGATGGGTGGCAACGGCATTTTTGAGTGTGCATCCCTCATTGTTGAATAGCCAGGCCTATCGCGGTGTTGTGCGGCGCATCAGCCAATGCCATGGTGGGTGCCGGGGTGCCACGTGAAGCAGGGCATTTCCGGTGTGTAAGGCATATATATGTTTTATGCACTAATTATTAACGATGGAAGTGGAGAGTGGGGCAGCAGAAACCATTATGGGCGAGCAGCAGCTATCTTCTGGTGATGGCCTGGATTTTATCAAGTTCGTCGAGAACCCTACGTGGAAGGATGTCCTTCTTGGGCTTGTTAACAGCGAGCAGCTCGACCCGTGGAACATTGATGTTTCGGAGATAACCTCAAAATACATCGAGGTTATCAAGGGGATGGAACGGCTTGACCTGCACATCCCTGCAAACCTCATTTTGGCAGCAGCGATACTCGTCAGGATAAAAAGCGAAGCGCTCGTGTTCAAGGAATACTATGAGAGTGACCTGCTGAATGAGATCCCCCCAGAGCTTAATTTCAATGTGGGGTTCAACAGCATTGAGAGCGTTCCAGAGCTCTCATTCAAGGCAAAATTCCCAAAGAAAAGGAAAGTGACGCTGCAGGAGCTTCTTGATGCGGTTGAGGATGCGCTTGCAAGCGAGCTCAAGCACGAGGCGTCGCGCACACAACGCAGGTTTCTCACATGTGCAGACCTTGGGCTTGAGATTGAGAAGATAGATGTTGAGAAGCTCATAAGCGACAAGTATGCACAGGTGCTTTCGAGTGCTGACCAGTATGGCCTTGTTAAGTTTTCTGACATAGCTGGCAACTCGCCGATTGAGGTTGTGCATTCGCTTCTCGCCGTGCTTTACCTGCGCTCTTATGAAGTGGTAGACCTCAAGCAATCTAAGTTTTTCGGTGACATTTTTGTAAAGGTAATTGACAGGGAGAAAAGCCTTGCAAAGATAAGCCTGACCATTTAGCTTTTCAAGATGCTCAAAACCCCCTAAAGCAGCTCTTTCAGGAATTGCCTTACATACCCCTTAATGCGCATTCTCCTGGCCCTCTCAAAAACCGCAGCACCTTTGTTTCAGGGATAAGAGGGATTACGGCTTGTATCTCTCAATTGTCCTGGGGAAAGGTATCGCATCCTTTATCGTGTCAAGGCCGCATATCCACCTGACAACGCGCTCAACACCAAGCCCGAACCCGCCGTGGGGCACACTCCCATACCTTCTCGTGTCAAGGTAAAACTCATACTGGGACGGGTCTTCACCCTGCTCAACCAGCCTTTCCTTGATTTTTGAAATGTCGTGCTCCCTCTGCGACCCACCAATAATCTCACCGTACCCTTCAGGTGCCAGGAAATCACATCCAAGCACAACATCCTTATTTTGAGGGTCTTCCATCATGTAGAATGCCTTTACTTTCTTCGGGTATCTTGTGCATATGATAGGCACATCATAAAGTGTTGAGAGCTTTTCCTCCTCGATTGTCCTCAAGTCCTTGCCCCATTCAATTTCCATCCCGCACTTATCCTTAAGTATCCTGAGCGCATCCGTGTAAGTCATTCTCACGAACGGCTTATTAACAGCGGGCTCAAGCTTTGAAGCATCCCTGCCGAGCACTTTCAGCTCTGCACTGTTTTTCTCGAGCACTCTCCTTAAGATGTGCTTTATGCAGCTCTCACCGTAATTCTGGATGCTCTCAAAATCTGCCCACGCAACTTCCATCTCAGCGTGCCAGTACTCAGTCAGGTGCCTGCTCGTCTTGCTGCGCTCTGCACGGAACGATGGTGCAATCGTGTATATCTTCTCAAGCGCAAATATTGCAGGCTCTGCATAAAGCTGCCACGTCTGTGCAAGGAACACATCCTTCCTCCCGAAATAATCAACCTGGAATAGCTCACTCCCGCCTTCACATTGCACGGCCTGGAATATAGGCGACTGGTACTCGTAGAACCCCTCGCTCCTGAAATACTCGTGTATCGCGCCGAATACCGTGCTCCTTATTTTTAATATGGCAGTCATCTTAGTGCTCCTGAGCCAGAGATGCCTGTTATCTGCAAGGAATTCAATCGATTGGTCTTTTGTGATAGGGAAATTCTCGCTCTTCCCAACTATTGTATATTCCTTTACCTTCACCTCATACCCTGTTGGTGCCCTGCTGTCTTTCCGTGCAGTCCCTTTAATGATCATTGACGTCTCGACCTGCAGGTGGTCGATTTCATCCCATTTCTCCTCAAAATCATCCCTACTGAATACGCACTGAACGTGGCCACTTGAGTCACGGAGCACAATGAACTTGAGCCTGTTGCTCCCGCGCTCACGGTGGACCCAACCCCTGATTTCAACATCCTTCCCTTCCATATCACTGCTCAGGACGTCTGCTATCTGCATCATGAGTGAGATTATGCCTATGAGATTTAAAAACTATTAACGCCTAATCTGCCTTATGAGGAGCCATTACGTTTCAGATGCGGCCCGGCTCAGCGACGGTACTGAAGTAACGCTGGGTGGCTGGCTGCACGAGGTCCGTGACATAAAGAAAATCGTGTTTGCAGTGCTAAGGGACAGGAGCGGCTCAATACAGATAACTGCGAAGAGGGGCGAAGTCCCGGATAATGTTGTTGATGCGCTTATCCAGCCAAAGGAGACAGTTGTCCTTGTAACCGGGAAGGTCGTGCACGGCAAAGGCGCAAAGGCAGGTGTCGAGATAATCCCCTCCAGGGTTGAGGTTGTTGGAAAGGTATACGGCAAGGTGCCGTTTGACATTGCCGACAAGGATAAGATTCCAGAGCTGGATGTGCGGCTCGATAACAGGCACGTTGACTTGCGCAGGCCTGCTGTGCAGGCAATATTCAGGGTGCGCGCAACAGTCCAGCAGGCGTTCCGTGAATACCTGCTCAGCCAGGGGTTTGATGAGATTGTCCCCACATCAATCGTTGGTGCGGCGACTGAAGGCGGTGCTGAGCTGTTCCCCATTGTATATTTTGACAGGGAAGCGTTCCTTGCGCAGTCGCCGCAGCTTTACAAGCAGATGGCAGTCATTGGCGGGATGGATAAGGTGTTTATGCAATGCCTCGTTTACCGTGCAGAGCCACACTCCACCACGACACACCTGAACGAGGTATACCAGATGGATATCGAGATGGGGTTTGCTGATGACAACACAGTGATGGATGTTGAGGAGGAAGTGCTCAAGCATATCCTCAGGTCAGTGCTCGAGAAGAGGAAAGAGGAGCTTAGCCTGCTTGGTGCGGGTGTTAGCGTCCCCCAGAAAATCCCGCGGTTTACTTACACACAGCTCGTTGACAAGCTGCGCGCAAACGGCGAGAAAATTGAATGGGGCGATGACTTCAGCAGGGCGCACGAGAAGATGATAGGCGAGCTTGTCGGCAGCGAGGCATATTTCATAACCAAATGGCCCACCAGGCTTCGTGCATTCTACTCTATGCCGTCAAAAGATAACGTGGAGGTTTGCAATGCGTTTGACCTCATCTACCGCGGGCTTGAGATATCGTCGGGTGCACAGCGCATTCACGACCCTGACCTGCTCGTGCAGCAGATAAGAGGGAGAGGCCTCAACCCTGACAATTTTGAGTTTTACATACGCGCGTTCAGGGCAGGCGCACCGCCACACGCAGGCTGGAGCATAGGCGCTGAAAGGCTCACAATGAAGATATGCAGCCTTGACAACATCAGGGAAGCAACACTGTTCCCGCGTGACATGTCCAGGATATTCCCCTGACGCACCGCTTTTTTATTAACCTTTTTATAGTTTGCCACTAATCCATACTCATGACAGGGATTAAGCTTGTGTTGCTTGATAAGAAGCCAAAGTACAGCGGTTACACGCTGGTTGAAGGGTTCCCGGGCTATGGCCTTGTTGGGACGATTGCGGTCAATTTCCTGGTTGAGAAATTCAAGATGGAGCTTGTTGGGTATGCTGAATCGCAGCTTTTCCCACCCATTGTTGCAATACACGATACAGTCCCCTTGCCGCCTCTCAGGATTTACAAGTCTGACAAGCACAAGCTGCTGCTTGTGATGTCTGAGTTTGTGATGTCGATGAAGGCAGTGCATGCAATGGCAGATGTGCTTTATAGCTGGTGTGAGAAGAATAACGTGCGCAGGATAGTCTCACTTGGCGGCATCTCAATCTCGGGCAAGCAGGATGAGGTTTTCGGGATAACTTCAGACCCAAAGGAAATCAAGATGTTTGACAAGTATGGAGTCCTCCCAATAAAGGAAGGTGCTACGACCGGCATAAACGCGCTTCTGTTGCAGAAAGCTGCAATGGGTGGCAAGGTGCCTGTAGTATCTTTCCTTGCAGAAGCAAAGCCAGATTATGTTGACCCGCTCGGTGCTGCGATGGTGCTCACCTCACTATCTGATTATCTTGGGATACAGATTGATACGACCGAGCTTGTCAAGGAAGCCATGCTCATTGAATCAAAACTAAGGAAAAACCTTGAGGCCGTAAAGAAAGCCGAGACCACATTCAAGGAAACATTCTCTGCAGGAGGCATGTATGCATAGCTTCTGTTTTTGTTTTAATAATTTGTTTTTTTAATAGGATAAGCTGCACCTATGCAGGGGTGGCGGAGCCAGGTCAAACGCGCCGGATTTAGGGCGCTGCGGAGAGGGAAGCCCCCCTCTCCCGTGTGGTCTGCCCAACTCCCACTTTGATGTGAGAGTGAGCAAGCCCTATATGTGTAAAAAGTCCGGTCCCCTAGCGGGTTCGCCAGTTCAAATCTGGCCCCCTGCACTTATCCGTGCAGTATGCATATCAGCTAAGTGGTGGGCAGCTGGTTGTATGGGTCTTGATGATTGGAGCGCAAAAGAGAAAGTATTGCTGTTTGCAGGCATCCCGCTAGTGTTATGCCTGGCTTACCTATTGCCTGAAGGCCTAAAAGAGGCATATTTCATACTGGATACGCACTCACCATCCGTGCCAAGCCTATTCCTTTCAAACTATACACACTCAGCACTGCCGCACCTTGCAGTGAATATCCTGTTTTATCTTATAACAGTTTTCCTGATACTTAAACTTGAGGCTGGCAAGCCGCGCTTTTACACAACGCTGGTATTCCTCCTTGTTGTTGCGCCTTTTCTTATCTCTATCTTTACGGTTATGTTTTTTCCAGCCCGGTATGTCCAGGGGTTTTCAGGGATTGTTGCGGGGCTGATGGGGTATTTTGTGTATGTGGTGTACAGGCACGTTAAGGAAACGTGGAAGCTAAGTGCAGATATCAGTTTTGTATGCCTGCTGTTTTGTGTAAATGCGCTAGTTGCACTTTTGGGCTATCATGTGCACGAATATATAATCCTAACTTTGTTAATTGTGCTTGCTGCCCTTGCATACCTGAACCGGGGCGTGCTCAGCGGCATTGCACATATCCTCCTGCAAAAGTATGCGGGTTGCAGGGCAACAACTTGCTCATTTATACTCGAGTATCTCACATTTGTTTTTGCACTAATATTGCTGTTCTCACTGCCCGCGCTAATCCAGCTCACTGCCTCTGACGCCGGCATATCAAACGTGATAGGGCATTATGCAGGCTACACTGCCGGATTTTTATTCCCACTCATTCTTTTTGAAAGGGAACGGCAGGGTAATTAGCGTGTGGGTGTGCATCCAAGCCACCAGGCAGCAGCTATGGCCACGTGCATTCACTCCACACCATTCCCGTCTAGAAGCTATCAGCCCAGGACAATGGGCGGTTCGCATTTATGCAGGCGAGCCTCATCGCCGCTTAATTAAAATAGGATATGCTTAAAAAAATACTCTCAAAGAAGGGGAAGTGCTTTTTATTTGTTTGTAGGTAATCACACCTATGCAAAATCTGCTTCTGCCAATAATATTGCTTGGGATACTGCTTGCAGGGTGCTGTGGCCTGTCATCCAAGGAATCAGCATCCTGCCCATACGGCACTTATGGCGAAACGTGCACGAAGGTGTGCAACGCTGTTGGCGGTGATAACTGCTTTTCACAGTGCATTGACAGGGTCCGTATGGAGGGGCTGGGTGATGCCACAACGTGCTGCAAGGAGACGTTTATATCAAACTGCAGAAACATGTGCAAGCAATCAGCCCAATACGAGGAGGACCTCCAGGAATGCTATGTTGAGTGCTCCGCAGTGATCGCCTCGGCAGGGCTTCCAGAGGATATATGCAACCTGCCGTTCCTTTAGCACTTGATGCTGTCTAGATAGGCTTGCTGAGATGCAGGTATGCTGTTATGGCCAGGAAGAATGCATACATCAGCAAGAGTGCAATGCCCCATTTCCTGCTTATTCCCTTGTTTATTGTAGCGTTGTACATCAGGAATATGTTTGCTATTATTGCAAAAAGCAGCGCCGCAATGAATACGGGCAGTATGACATCGATAGGGTTGATTGCAGCTGCAGCTCCCAGGACCAAAGTCAGGTTTGTCATGTTTGCACCGATTATGTCACCCAGTGCAATCCCGTAATGCTTTTTTCTTATCGCCTGCAGGCTCACTGAAAACTCGGGCAGCGATGTCCCAAATGCGATTATGGTTGCGCCTATGATGCTTTCAGCAATGTTAAGCTCACGTGATATGCCAACCGCAGATTCAACAACAAACCCTGAGCTTACAAGGACGAGGATTAGCCCGCCCATAAAATACAGGAACGCATAGAACGCATCGCGCTTAGTAATCCCCTTCCCATCCATCCTGAGCTTGCGCTTCGTTATCATGTATATGATATAGCCGCAAAACAGCATGATGAGTATTACCCCCTCCAAAAACCCAAGCGCATGGCCGCTCACAAGGCTGTTGAAGATGACATAGCTTGATACTGTGGTTGTTAGCACAAGTATAATCCCAATATCCTTGATATCCTCCTTATGTATTTTCAAGCCGTAGAGTGCAGCGCCCGTGCCGAGTATCACAAGTATGTTCGCTATATTCGAGCCGAACACGTTGCCTGCCGAGATGGCGCCCTGCCCAAACGTCGATGAGATTACTGAGACGGAGAGCTCGGGCAATGTGGTGCATATCGAAATGAACAGGAAGCCTATTGCCAGCTGCCCAATCCCAAAAAAGTTTGACAATGTCACGGCATTCTCAACCACAACGCTTGCAGCTTTTGCCAGGATTGCGATTGATACGATAAGCGTGATTATCTCTATGAGGACCATCGACTACACTTTACGCATAACAACTTTTAAAGGATTAGTCGGCCATGACACTGGTCGGCTCACCAGCCACCTTGTTCCTGCTGAATACGTATAACCGCCCGCTTGCGCCTTCCTTGAGGTTTTCATCGTGGGTTATCACGAACACTTGCTCTATTATAGATGGCAGCCTCTCACGCAGTATTTCACTTAGTGCCCTTACACCGTTCTCATCAAGGTTATGCGTTGGCTCATCAAGCACGAGCAGGCTCATATTGGGTGCAAGGACAATCGATAATGCAACACGGAGCGCAAGTGCAGCGGATGCGCGTTCACCACCACTCACATTTCCCTCCACAGCCACCCATTCGTTGTTTCTCTTTACTTTCAGCAGGTAATCTGACTCGGTTGCCTCAATCACCACCTGCTTCAGGTCACCGTATGGGTACATCACCGCCCATACCTTGTCAAGCACAGAGTTTATCGAATTGACAAGCTCGTTCCTTAGAAGCACCTGCGTCTCGATTATGGACTGCTGGAACTCTTTTGCCTGGGCGAGCGCATTGCGCAGCCCATCAAGCTCTTTCTCCTTGCCCTCAATCTCTGCAATCTGCTTTGCTGCAATGTCAAGCCTCTTCACCGCAAGGTCGGCTGCAGCTGCGGTGTGCGCAATGCCCATCTCAATCTCCTTCTTCTTCACGAGCAGCCCGTTATATGCGGTGCTCGCGCTTGCAAGCTCACCATCATCATACCCAAGCCTTGCAATGCTGCTTTTAACCTCCTCAAGCATTGCACGCTTGCTTTGGATTTCATCTTGCAGCCCCAAATCCCTGCTTATTTCCTCGGCAACTCCTTTGGCCTTCACAAGTGATTTTTCAGCCTCGGCCAGCAGCCCGCGCATTTTCGCAAGCGACTCAGACTCGCGCTTGTAATCCTCCTTGAGCCGGCTAACCTCATTATCATCTGCCCTGTGCTGCGCCAGGAACGATTCAGCATCAGCTATCTTTTGCCTGAGCAATTCGGCCTCCTCAGCCTTGCGTGCATTTTCAAGCACCACCGCAATCTCATTTTTCAGTGAGCTTATCCTCGCCGCAGTCCCAGCAGCCTGCTTTTCAAGTGCGGATGCCTTTGCAGATTTCTCGCGAAGCTCGCCCTCCTTCTGCTCAAGCCTTTCCAGGATCATTGCAAGCTCTGCCTTCCTCTTCAAGCCTGCATCCATCACATGTATATCCTTCCTAATCTTATCAAGGCGCGCCTCCGTCTCAGCAAGCTCCTTGCGCGAATTCTCCACAATCTCGCGTTTCTTTGCAATCAGCGTTTCCTTCTTTTTCTTATCGAGTGGGCTGTCGCACAGTGGGCACAGGCCACCCTCCTCCTTTTCAAGCGCAGCAACAGAGTCCAGCGTTATCTTAATCATCTCCTTGAGCGAGGCAACCCACTCAATAGTGCTCGCCTCGGTATGCCTCAAGTCATCAAGCGCGCGCTGGTGCACGCTCCCGAGCATCTCGGCATCCTTCCGTATGCGCACAGCATCAGCAATCTCACCTTCAAGCCGCTGCGTATCCTTCCTCAACAATGCAATCTCAGCAGTGAGTGAGCTGTGGCTTTTTTCCAAGCTAACGAGTTGTGCGCTAAGCATATCCGCATCACGGCGCATTGATTTAGGGTCGCCACACTCACCAAGCCCTGCGAGCCGCTTCTTAAGCCCCTCAAGCTCACGCATCTTTTCGCTTGCCAGCCTGGCGCTTGCCTCAAGCTCGCCAATCATCCTGCCGCACACTGCAACCTTACCCTCTTTTGCCGCAATGTCAGCACGCAGGCGTGCAGCCTGCTCTTCAAGGCCCGCAACATCCTTCTCTAGCCGTACCCCATCTTCCTTTGTATATCCCTTAACCCTTCCCGCAACACTACTTATGAATGCATCGCACTCAACCTGCCTGCGAACAAGTGCCTCGTGCTCCTTCCTCTTGTTCTCAAGCATCTCTTTCCTCTTTCTCATCTCATCCTCACTTGCAGTTACGGCCCTAAGCTCGCTTGTGAGCGCATCCTTTTTCTCAGTTATCCCCTTGAGCAGCGCTTCGGCCTCCTCTTTTTCTTTTGTTATTGCTGCCTTGTCATACGTGCGGATTTTCTTCTCGAGCCCATCAATCTCGCCACTGAGCCTGTTGATGAGCTTGGTTGCGTTTGCGCGTGCAAGCTCAAACCTGTCAATCCCGATAAGCGCATCCATCTGCTTCTTCCTGTCACCAGGGTTCAGCGAAAGGAAATAATCGAGTGCGTTCTGCTCAGAGTAAATGGCTTTTGTAAACATGTCATAATCCACGCCAAGTATGTGCTCAACCATCCTCGTTACAGCCTCGCTCTTTGCCTCAACCATCCTCTGCCCTTCCCTGAGCTCGGCATCTCCTTTCCCATCCTCAATAACCCTCCTTACAGTATACTCCTTCCCATCTTTCTGGAAAACGACCTCAACCTTGCACGCGCTGCCCTTTGCACTCTCACTTACAATCTGGCTAAGCTTGACACGCTTGCGTGCAAGTGCAGGAAACGTCCCGTATAGCGCAAAGCAGATCCCCTCGAGTACAGAGCTCTTCCCGGAGCCCATAATCCCAACGAGCATATTCGTGCCTTTTGAAAATTCGAGCACCGTATCCTTATGGGATCTCCAATTCTGAAGCCTTACGCTCTTAATCAGCATCAGCTAAATTAGCCAGCAGGAATTTTTATTTTTGATTGGTGCCCACCTGCCGCTGCTATATGTGGAGCACAACAGCAGCAAGAGCGAGCAGGCCCGCGGCAATCTGTATTGCATAAAGCATAAGCACGAGCTGCACTTCAGTCGGCCTGAACATCTTCATCAGTAGGTGCGTGAGTGATCTTGTAGGGCCGCTGTATGTAAGCCTGCCATTTGATGGTGTCCCGTAATTCTCCGCCTGGAACTTTGACAGCGCTTTCAGGAAAAACTCAGTAATCTGCGGCAGGAGAAGGATTGCCCCGGCTTTCTCAATGTTCCCTATTATGGCAATTGCGGCAATGCTGGCGCCTATCAGATAAGTTGTGATATTGCCCGGGAATATTTTTGCAGGGTACCAATTGAATATGAGGAATGCAAGCAGTGCGCCAAGCAGTGCAGTTGCAAGGAACAGCGCAGTCAGCTGTGTTGCACTGTTGCCATCCATCAACAGGATGATTATGAGGAACGCGCATATGATTGCGCCCGTCCCTGCCTCAAGCCCGTTAAACCCAGCAAGCAGGTTGATAAGGTTTGAGCATGCAATCACGCCTATGGGTATGAGAAGCAGGACATACACATTGAGCCCGACCGGCCCAAGAAATGGGAGGGCTACCGTCCCGAGCGACAGGTTGACAGTGCCCAGGAAAGGAAGCGACATTGTATACGTGCCAACCTTGACGAGCATGAGAGGCAGTGCAGCGAACAATGGCAGTATAACCCTGTACACGTCTGGGATATCGAGCAGGTCATCTGCAAGGCCAAGGAACGCTATGAGTGATATTGAGAGTGCAGCGGCGAGCAGCGCATCGGGCGCGATACTGCCCTGTGTAAGCTGCAGTGGCAGCAGGAACGCAACTATGAAGCCGAGAAAGATGGCGATACCGCCTATTTTTGCAACCTTGGGGTTGCCTTCCTTGTTCATATCACCCGAGACGAACCCTTTGCTCTGGAGCTTCCGTATAAGTGGCGGCAGTGCTATGAGTGTAAGCGTGAACGCAACTGCCCATACAATCCCAAGCGCGTATGCAGGAGCGATGTTCATATGTTTTAATCTTTTGGTGGGAATATTTATATGATGAAGGTTGAAATGCACATGCACACGCACAACTCTTCAGATGGCCTGATTACGCTGAAGGAGGCGAAGAACGCCATTAAATCAGGCAAGGTTGATGTTATTGCGATAACCGACCATGACACAATAGTTGGGTGGCGTGAGTTTAAGGGCAAGGAGTTCATCAAGGGCATTGAGAAGACGGTCGAGGAGGACGATGGGAACAAGTTCCATCTCCTGATTTATTTTCTTGAAAGTGCAATCAAGCACAATGGGTTTTATGAAGTGATTGATGACGTGCGCGAGCAGGATGCGTTTGTTGCGATCGCACACCCTTACGACTCGCTCAGGAAAGCCCCACACCCCGAAAATCTCGAAGAGTACGGGAGATATGTTGATGGGATTGAATGCATTAATGCGAGGATGTGCATCCCACGCGGCAACAAGAAAGCCGTTGATTTTGCAGCCAGGCACAAGCTTGTGAAGATTGCAGGCTCGGATGCGCATCATTGGAGTGAGATTGGTGCTGCTTATGTCGAGGCCAAAGCTGATAATGTTGAGGAGTTCAGGAAAATGCTTCGCCTGGGCAGGGTTGAGATGCGCGGCGGGCTTTCACCCATCTATGTGCACACGTTTTCTACATTGAGGAAGCATAAGCTGCTTGCACCGAAACAATAGTTCAATACACACTGGCAATCTTCAGCTGCACAGCTGCACAAAAAAAGCAGCAACTTGATGTATTGATGGAGGGGAAGGGATTTGAACCCTCGAACCCGCTAGGGGACCAAGCGTCTCACACGTTTTCTTTTGGTACAGCTTTTCTTCCCAAAAGAAAAGATGTCCTGAACCTGGCGCGTTTGACCACTCCGCCACCCCTCCGTAAGGGCGCATCCGCCCCTTACAACCCCGGTAGTTTTGCCCTGCAACCATCAATGATAAGGTGCTCTTTGTATGACATCTTATCTTATCAGCTGCAGATGCAAAAATGGCGGGTTATTAGCGGGCCCAGAGGGATTTGAACCCTCGACCATCAGATTTCCCAAGCACAACAGCACATTGATAGGTGGTTGGGTCTTATGGGAGAGGGGTGCACCCTTGCCCATATAAGAGTCTGCCGCTCTACCAAGCTGAGCTATGGGCCCACGAATGTATGTTTTAAAAAGAAATATTTTTTTAAATGTGCTTATGTATGAAGTTGAATGCAAGGTATTGGGGATAGACAGGAAAGAAACGGTGCGCAGGCTGCACAAGCTCGGTGCAGTAAAGGCAAGCTCACAAAAGCTCACATCAATCATTTTTGACACGCCCGGGCGCGATTTCAAGAAGTGCGGGTGGCTGCTCAGGCTCAGGACTGACGGCAAGGCAGCAACATTGACGATGAAGACATCAGTAAGGAAAGGCAGGCACATAAAAACAGCAGAGGAGAATGAGATTACGGTTGCTGATTTCAAGTGTGCAAAGCGCGTGCTTGAGGATATGGGGTTTGAGGCGGTTGGCAGTTTCGTGATGCAAAGGGTAACGTATACGCTTGGCAATGCCAAGGTTGAGATTTGCAGGTATCTGGGCAAATACTCATTCATACCTGATTTTATCGAGATTGAGGGGCCATCAGTGGTGGCTGTGCAGAGCGCTGCAAAACGCCTTGGGTATGCATCAAGCTCCCTCAAGCCGTGGAGCGTGCACGACCTTATATCATATTACACAAAAAGGCAAAAATCATAATATCGCAGCAGCCGCCAGGTACCCAAGGTATGCAAATACGCCAACCTTTATGATTTTCCCCAGTGCGCACGCAGCAAGGTATTTCCAGTAAGGGTACTTGATAGCTCCTGCAGCGATCCCAGCAACATCAAACAGCGGGTTTGGGATGAGTGCAAGCGTGAAGATGAGGAGGAATGCACGGTCCTTTTCCATAAGCCTGCTTTTTATTTTCTCATACTCCTTTATTTTCTTGCCGTCGACCACATCAATCCCGCCATAGCCTATAAAATAGCCGGTAAGCTCGCCGATTGCGCTGCCAAGCCCGCCAGCAATCCCGATTAGGATGGGGTTTGCGAACGCGCCTGCGATGGTTGCAAGTGCAAGCCCGGGCACTGGCAGTATCACAGTTGCACTTGTGAGCAGCATTACGATGAACACGCCCACATACCCAAGCGCCCCCCATTCATAACCAGATATTGCATCATAATTGAGAAGTATGAGCACGGGTATTGCCAGTGCAAGTGCTAAAATGAGAGCACCCTTTGCCTTGTTATCCATGATACTACCTCTTGCCCATGTAATATACAATGGAATTTAATATAATGCTGCCCATAAGCGTTGTCCTCCTTGCACGTATGAGCAGTGCTATCACCCCAATCGCTGTAGCTGCACCCAGCACAATAATACCGATGCTTCCAGTTGTGAGGAACACGAGCAATGCAAGATAAGCTGCAAGCAGGAGCTTCATCAGCGTATGTGTAAATGGTGAGAATAGGCTGATTGCAGCCCTGAGGTTGTGCAGGATTGCCAGTGCTGTGATGCCGAACGCAGCTGCACCGAGCAGTGCAAGCATCAAGTCACCAAAAATGAACGTATGGTACATATTCTGTGCAACTATTGCAGTGCCCACACGCGCTTTGCCTATTATGTCAACCATCATGATAGAGAATATGAGTGTTGATGCGTTGATTGCACCAAGCGCAGTGACAAACTCATCATCACGTATTTTTGTAAAAAGCCCTGCGATGAGGATTATTATTGTTGGTGTTGCAATCCCCGGTATAAGGTATGCAAGCGCCGTGAGCACGACTGCGATGAGCACGACATAAATGTTTATTTTTGCCCGTGGGCTTTTCTCAATCTGTAGCGTACGCGTCTTGAGCATCAGCATGGGAAGCGTGAAAAACCCCACAAACATCGGGAATATGAGGTTTTGCTGGGTGCTTGCACCAAGTGCAAAAATCCCAAGTGCCCCTGCAATCAGGAACGCAAAGATGTTTGCAGCGCTGAAGCTGCTGAGCAGCACTACTGATGTGACGGCTGCCAGTGCCAAGAACATGTTTTCCTGGACTATGGGGAACAAGAGAGGCATGGCCGCTATTAGGATTGGGAGTATCGGTATGCATATCCCCACCGCAATTATGCCGCCCATAAGGTATGAGTATACACCCTTGCCAACCTCGCCTTTTGCAGAAAGCTGCTGTGATGCGGTAGGCGCAATCCCAGTTGCACCGTCAGGTATGTTGATTGCGATGGAGTATATGGAGTCAAGCGCAACAGAAATACCATATAATATGTATAAGAGTGCTGCACCGCCAAACCCGCCAGCCCCAACGTAGTAAAGCAGCTCAGCAACAGTGTTAATGTGAATCCCGGGTATCATCAAAACACATCTGTATGCTTTGTGCTGTGCTTTGGCATGGCCAAGCCGTGTGGTGCAGGGTTACTGCACAGCCGGTGCGCCGCAATGCCTTACTCAACAAGCCCGAGGCTTTCCGAACCGGCAAACTCAACATCACTGATTTTTCCAATGCTCGCGACTTCACTTCGTATCTGTGCAGCATATTTTAGTTTTTCGTGCGGCAGCCCTATCTTTAGCTTTGGTATCTCATCCTTCAGCGACATCTTGCGCGTGCTCTTGTATTTTCTTATCTCACCTATTACAAGCTCGAGCACATCACCTGCATTCTCACTTTCAATGTCGATGCGTGCCGGCTCACTCTTAGGCCACGCGCATAAGTGTATGCTCTTGCACCCTTCGCGTTTCGCAAATAGGTGCGAGTAAATCTCCTCAGTTGTGAACGCCATAACAGGTGCAAGCAGCTTAAGCGACTCGCCCAGCACTTTTAGCAGTGTTTCCTGTGCGGCACGCTTGCTCTTCGCATCCGCACCATAAATCCTATGCTTGACAAACTCAAGGTAATTATCACAGAAATCGTGCCAGAAGAAGTTTTGCACCGTGTTTGTTGCATTAAAGTAATCATACTCCTCATACGCTTTTGATGCGTTTTCCTTTATGCGCTCAAACTTGCTCAATATCCACTTATCAGTTATGCAGTATTCCGCCTCACCTTCAGTGTAATCCTTGCACGCCACCTCAACAAACCGTGCAGCGTTCCATACCTTATTGATAAATGACTGTGCAAACTTCATATCCTGGTAATTGAAAGGCCTGTCGTGTGTTGAGGACCCGCTCATTGCAACCCACAGCCGCACAGCATCCGCGGAATATTTATCTATGAGCTCAAGCGGGTCAACGATATTGCCAAGCGACTTGCTCATTTTCTTGTTGTCTGGCCCGAGCACGTTGCCGTTAAGGAGCAGCTCCTTGAACGGCGCTTTTCCCGTGAGCATCAGGCACCTGTAAATTGTGTAGAATGCCCACGAGCGTATGATCTCAATCCCCTGCGGCCTGAGTGTTGACGGGTAATATTTCTCCCATCCAGGGTTAGGCCACCCTGCAATTATGAGCGGTGTTATTGACGAGTCAACCCAGCAATCGCACGTGCTTTGCTCTGCAACCATCTCGTTCCCACACGTGCATTTTACGCCTTTCTTTGCAGTCTCCGGCTTGAAGGGGAGCTCGCTCTCATCTGCGGCTTTTGTTGCACCGCATTTCTTGCACACATAGAACGGCAGCGGTGTGCCGAAATGCCTCTGCCTTGAAATCACCCAGTCCCACTCAACAAAATTGGTCCAGTCAATCAGATACTGGAGCGTAAACTCCGGAATCCACCTCATCTCTTTTGCCGCCTTGATGATATCCCGCTGGAACCCATCAACCTTACAAAACCACTGGTCTGAGTTCTTCAGCTCGATTGGCTTCTTGCACCTGTCGTGGGCTTTGATTACCTGCCTGAGCGGCTCAACCTTCACGACTTTGCCTTCAGCCTGCAGTTTCTCAAGGATTTTCTCGCGCGCTTCCTTAAGCTTGAGGCCGTCAAACTCACCTGCGTTTATGAGCCTGCCCGTGTCATCTATCGCATCGATTATTGGGAGGTTATGCCTGTATGCCCACACAACATCCTGCTTGTCACCAAAAGTGCAGACCATTACAGCGCCGGTCCCAAACTCCTTATCCACATCAACATCAGTGAGTATTTTTACTTTCCTGCCGAGCGGTGTCTCAATCTGCCTGCCAACAATGGCAGCATACCTCTCATCATCAGGATGGACAAACACCGCAACGCACGCGTGCAGGTATTCAGGGCGTGTTGTAGCAATCAGGATATCCGCCCCATCCTCAAGCTTAAACTTGAGGTAGTTCAGCTTGGTCTCCCTCTCAACATCTTCAGTCTCAGATTTTGCAATCGCACTCCTGCAATCCGTGCACCAGAATACTGGGTGCGACCCTTTGTAAACGAGGTTCTGCCCATACATCTTGAGCAATGATAACTGCACCTTCTTGTGGTATTCAGGTGTCATGGTTATATACTCCCGTTTCCAATCCGCAGAGAACCCCATGCGTTTCATCTGGTTGCGCATTACATCAATGTATTCGTATGTCCACTCAACACATCGCTTGACGAACTCTTCGCGTGGGAGCCCTTTCCCATACTTGGCCTCAACCTTGACCTCTGTTGGGAACCCTTGCGTATCCCACCCCTGTGGGTAGAGCACGTTAAACCCGCACATCCTCTTGAACCTTGCCGCAAAATCAAACAGCGAGTATGAAAGCACATGGCCCATATGCAATTTGCCTGAAGTGAACGGTGGCGGGGTATCTATTATATAAATAGGCTTGCCCACTATCTCCTTATACTCATAAATGCCGGTGGAGTACCATATCTCCATCCATTTCTCTTCTATTTTCTTGTCGTAAGCATCCATCGTTTGCACCCGATATGCGTATATTGGATATGAAAAACATTTTTAACCTAATATGCGTAAATAGGTTTATGCATTTCAGAGGGCAGGCGAGCACTGAAGCACTCATCGTTATGGGGTTTGCGGTTATCCTTGTGTTCGTGCTTGTATACGCAGTGTTTCCCGTAATGGTTGATTTTGCCCAGTTCTCGGAATCTGCACAGGCTGAGCGCTCGCTTTCGAGAATTGCCGGCACTGTGGATGCTGCAAGCGCATACGGCCCTGGGACGAGCACAACGCTGTTTGTATACCTGCCGCGCGGCACGCTCAGCTATGAGAACAAGGTGCTTAGCTTCAGGATTGAAAGCAGCAAAACTGAGATAACAAAAAGGACAGTTGCAAATGTGGAAATCAGGAACAGGGCCGCCAAAGATGCGAACACCCCGATTGATGCCGGG
>JAOAKK010000030.1 GCA_026413685.1 Microcaldota archaeon
ACTATGTCTTGTACAATGAGCACGCCTATTGCAAGCTGGCCATACAGCTTCCACATATCCCCCTTGTCCCACAGGAGCTTTACGACAACTGCAGTACTGCTGAAAGACAATGCAACTGCAAGGAACAAGGCTGGCATAAAAGGCACTGATAGCGCCTGTAAAGCCAGGAGCACAGCCCCTGCAGTTGCGAGCATCTGTAGCATTCCAACAGCGATGGAAGCTATACCAAGCCTTCTTATCACGTCGAGGTTAAGGTTGATTCCTACGATGAAAAGAAGGAATGCAATTCCGATTTGTGAAAACGCATCAAGCGCTGAGGATGATATTTGTGCACTGCCGAAAAGCAGCGGCACTGAAACGCCCGTAAGGAGATATGCTATGAGCACTGGCTGTTTTAACGCCTTGGCTATCACTGATAGCACAAGCGCCAGTGCCATAACGATGGATATTTCTATGAATAGGCTGTCCACGGTGAGTAATTTCGTATGAATGTTTATAAAAGAATGACAGAAGCGGAGAATTGCAATTGCGCTGATATTAAAACGAGGCTGTTAACCTTGCCTGATTTTTGGGCTCAGAAGTTACTCCGGCATTCATCGCCACGGGCGTAAGCCCGCGCTCATCTGGGGTGGTCTCGTCATCGCCTAGTATATAAGCGCTGTCTAAGTATAAAAATGTTCTTACCAAGTTAAGATTATGGCAAAAAAAAGGATTTCTTCTGGCATAGATGGGCTTGACGGGATGATTGAGGGGGGATTCATTGAAGGGCAGATACTCCTCCTTGCGGGCAATGCCGGTGCGGGAAAAACAACTTTCCTAACGCAATTTATACATAACGGTGCAGTGAGATATGGTGAGAGCGGGATGTTTGTAAGTTTTGAGGAACCGAAAGAGCTGCTGTTTGAGAATATGCAGCGGTATGGCTGGGACCTTGCCGCACTTGAAAAGAAAAACAAGGCTGTGTTTCTTGAATACCCAACACAAGATGTTGAGCATTTCTTATCTCACGAGAACATAATAAGGGATACTATCGAGGAGAACAATATAAAAAGGGTTGCAATAGATACCATTACCAGCTATGCACTCATTTATGAGACTGAATATAAAAGAAGGCAGGAGGTTGCCAGGCTGCTTAACAAGCTCAGGAAATGGGGATGTACAATTATGATGAGCTCAGAATCATACATGTCTGACCGTGAGTATAAGATTAGGTTTGGCATGGATTCCCTGTGTGACGGCCTGATATACCTCTATAACATCAGGGAAGCTGAGAACAGGGTGCGCGCACTTGAAGTAATGAAGCTCAGGGGGACTAACCATGCACAAAGGATTGTGCCCCTCAGGTTCACTGAGAAAGGCATTGTTGTGTATCCAAACGAGCACGTGTTTGAAAGCGGAAGGATATACAAGAGAAAGGATTAAGGTTGGGCTTATTTTGATTAATTCTTTCCATTAAGTGATTCAGCGTTTATTTTGTGAGCTTTCCGTAGGGGCAGTCATCGCCCTGCACAATGGGAAGTGATGATACCTCCTGTGATGTGAGCCTGCTCGCTACACCCGTGCCACGATCAAGCATCTCAACAGAATCCCTGAGCACAAGCTGCCTCACAAGGTTTCTGAACGTCTCCGTAGACGTGTAGCATTCATTAAATGCACCGCTGCACTTTCCTTTCACGAGTGGTGAGATGAGCACATCACATACCTGCTGCAGGTGCGGGTCAATCTCACCGTTTTTTATCATATCATTGCAGTTTTTGGCCACTACATTCCCAAGGTTTTCGCACCACGGTGAAGGCTGAGTACAAGATATATAACCTGCCGTGCAAAGAGAGCTCAGCTCAAGCACTTTACTCTGTGCATATTTAACGGCATGCTCCTTAAGATACGTGCAGCCCGCGCCAACTTTGCTAAGGCATTCATCACATTTAGTCTTGTTATAAGTTTTTCCATTTTCTATGCAATACGGTTCCTGGCCGCAAGAGGCCCCTCCGCTGAATATGCATCCAAGCTTCCACAACCCATCATTTTCTGTTTCTGTCGGCAACTTCTCGGATACGCATCCAGCAAACAAGTCGACACACGCATCACCAACCAGCATATCCAGGCTTGCAGCAACACTTGGCTTAAGCTCGTCTGAGCACGCAGGCTGCCTCTCAAGCTCCATAACCTTTATCCTTCCACCATAAGGATCAGCAAAATATGCACACCCAGAGAAATACCTCTTTTGTATGATGTTGCCGCTGCCATAAATGAACGGGTCACCTCTCTCAACAACCAATAGCGGCTGTGACAACGTATCAATGCAGTTTCCAACGGTGGATTTACACCAGCCACTTTCATAGGGGACAACAACTTCTTCACACACAGAAATTAAGTAAGGTGCTTCCTTTTCAACAATAGATTTGCACGTAGACAATGTATCGCTTTTTGTATAGTCGCACCAGCCAACGGTATACTCCTTGCTTATGCATTTCTTATAATCACCGGCACAATCTTTCCTCATCTTTTTTATCCAGTCCGCCTCACATCTTCCTGTAAGCGATGTGCTCATCGCATCACAAATATCCTTCCCTTTGCTCTTACACTCATCGCAGGCATTTTTATTGTAGTTTTTGTTTTTTTCATCGCAATAGGAAAAGCTGTTGCACTTTGCCAACGTGTAGAGCTTGCACGACACAACCCCCCCAACCATGCCGCTTGTGAATACGCTCTTACAGCTTGAGCTGGCACACTCAACAAAACTCTGGCCCTGTGATGTACCTACTTGGAGGATTACCTGCTGTTTAAGCGCAGAAAATCCCGCCGCATACTCCGGGTACTTGACTGCATACCCAATGAAATTAAATGCTTTTGACACGTTATCACGGACCTGGGTGCCAAGCGCTTGCCTGGCTTCCGGCGTGTATGACTTTATGTTTATACACGTTTTCACTGATGAAATGTTAAGCACCCTACACCCGCCACTGCACGCTTCACCTAGGCACTGCCTATCAGCAGCATCAACCTTCCTATCATTGTTGAAGTCGTACCTCCTGTCATACTGCCCACCGCTAGAAGCAATGTAATCATCAAACAATTTCAAATCAAGCGCATCAAGCACACCATCACCGTTCAAGTCATACACTGCTGCCTGTGTTGAGCACATAATTTTGCAATCCAGGCATATCTCAGGTGATTTCAGTGGGCACGAGTTATCAATATCAAGGCAACACCCGGTTGGGCATACTGACTGGCTGCATGGGTGCTGTCCCTGCGGGCACTGCTTACAGCTGCCAGCAACACAGTATGGCGATGCGGGGCAGCATCCTTCATCTGAAGTGCACGGCAGCATCAGGCATGCTGGAAGCGTGATACATTCACCAAGCAAATCACAGCAGCCACCTTTGCAATTCGTGCAAAATATGCTGGATGGGGGGCACGGGCTGCATTTTGAGTCAACGCAATACGGTGCAGCAGGGCAACAATCCGCAGCACCAGAGCATTTTGCATCCTTACAGGATGGGCACGTGCCGTCTGGATTACAGCAGCCGCCTGGGCACGAGCTGCACGTAACCTGGCCTGAAGGGCACTTGCTGCAATATTTCATAGTTAATGTTATCCCAAACTGGTTTTTTGAGGTTTTTGTAACACAGTATGGGGCTGACGGGCAGCACTGGGCAGGGCCAAAACAAAGCTGCTCAGAGCAGAAATAACACGTCCCATCCGGCTTTCTATACCCATCTGGGCATGACGAGTCCGTTGTTGTGCCAGGTGGTTCTTTTCGGCATATGGAGTTTACACAGAACGGCGCATCCGGGCAGTTGCAGTCTGCATCTGTAGAGCATGCCTTAGATATGCACGATGCACACGTGTTTGCCCCATCCGCGCAACAGCCGGTTGCACACATAGAGCTATCACACTTGTGCTGGCCTGGCGGGCATTGCACACATGCCCCATTATTACAGAAAGGTGAGGATTCACAGCAGTCCTCTGCTTTTGCGCACGTTTTGCCATCACATAGCGGGCAGCCACCCGATTTGAGGCAGCAGCCGCCTTTGCACGTCTGGCACGGTACCTGGCCAGCCGGGCATTCAGAACATTTGCCATCAACACAGTGTGGCGCAAGCTTGCAGCAGTCGTTATCAGAACTGCACACCAGCCCACCACACGCACACTCGCCTGTTACTGCATCACAGCATCCAGAAGCACATTTCTGCGTGTCACATTCCCTCTGCCCTGCAGGGCACTTTGAGCATTTGCCATTCACACAGTACTTGGATGCTGAGCAGCAATCTGAATCAAGCGCACAGGCCTTTCCTTCACAAATACACTCGCCCGTTATGGCATCGCAACAGCCGGAAGCGCACAGTTGTGTGTCACATTCTTTCTGCCCGGCCGCACATTTAGAGCACAGCCCATTAACACAGAATGGTGAAGACTGGCAGCACGGCTTATCAGGGGAGCACGGCGCGCCCGCACAGCTTGAAATGCACACTTTCTTATTGAGCTGCTGGCTAAACGTGCACACGCTATTATCTATGCAACTCACACAATTCCCTGTATCGTCACATACCTGGCACTGCTTGCCTGTCACAGGGCACTCTTTAAGCGCACACACGAGCGGCTCGCACCTGCCATTTGAATTGCACGCAAGCCCGGCACAGCAGGAGTTAACATCTGAAGGGTTGCAAAGTAAGCCTACTGAGCACGGTATGCATTTCCCTTCCGGGCTGCACGTATACCCTGGGCAGCACGGTTGTGTGCCACTGCACACTTCAGGAGTTACACAAACATCAGATGGCTTAAGGCATTTTGTGAAATCGTTGACACTGCAGCACTGGCCTTGTGAATTAAGCACGTACCCGGGCCCGCACTTTTTAGTGTCACAGTATGGGATAAGATTGCCAAACCCATCTTTAACACAGCACTTGCACGGGCCAACATCACATTTGAGCGCTTCGGGTGGGCAGGCCTGCTCCCCGGCACCACCAAATAAGGATAGCAAGGCCCATAGGACAAGAAGGCCCAAAATAACCAGAACGATTATGCGTGCAATGGGCATAAGCCCCTCATCATCATCCCTTGACATTTAACTACCTCCAACTTGGGCTTGTATCGGCTTGGTGAAGCACTGCTCTAGAGGAATTCCTTGGGCAGCACATGTTGAAGCTACCTCTTTGCAGAAGTTTTCGCTGAGTGCTTTTGTTGTTGAGACCATATACTCATAAGATGAAGCTGCAGATGTGCCCGTATACGTGCTGCCACCACACGTAAATGAATACTGGTAAGTTTTGCCCTCGAGCTTATACGATACTTTTTCGCAGCAAACAAACTTCCTGAAATTTGCGCTTCCACGGTCAAACTGCATTATTATCCCATAACCTGAAGGGCATGTTTTCGTGTCAACTGCAGAGATGCCTGGGGGGATAGCATCCGCTGGCACAATATACGTGCAGCAGGCGTTCTTGTGCTGCGCACACTCAAATGTCCCCTTTTCACACTTAATATCCGTAGTAGGCCTGCAAATCGATATTTTGAAAACGGGATCTTTCGTGCATATAAAAGGCGGTGCACACCCATATCCCGGGCACATTAACATGCCTTGCGGGCACGCTTGGACTGTTTGCGCACCGTATGTGCAGCACGCACATCCCTCAACGTTTTCGCATGCATGCTCCCCAGGGCCGCAAGCACACTTGCCTGTTAGTGGGTCACAGCACCCTGTTTGGCACGTGCCACAAACTACTCCGCCTGCCTGGCATGCCGGCTGGCACACAAACTTTCCCGAACCATCGTTCGCACATATTGTATTATCCGTGCATCGCGAGCACGTTGCAGGATCACGCACATCAGCACATAGCTTGCACGATTCACCTGGTGTTGTGCACGGAACACCTGCACATGATGATAATGACCTACACTGGCCGTTTACGCACATGTCACCTTTACAGCAATCTGATTGTGATGCGCATTGCCTGCCAGCGCACGGCAGGCATTTCTTCGTGCCATCCGGAAATTGCGTACACTGCATGCCTGGGCAACACTGCTGCCTGCTACAATCCAAACCTGCAGCACACGGCTGGCATTTCTTCGTGCCCTCAGCCTGCAGTATACAGCCATAGCCGTTGCAGCAGGCAGAATCCTTACTGCACGTATTGCCACCACACGC
>JAOAKK010000031.1 GCA_026413685.1 Microcaldota archaeon
TGACGGGATATCAAACAGGATGCTCGTGGCGGCAGTGGTGATTGCCCTCGCAGTGATAATACTAATATCAGTATATATAGGGGCTGAGATGTTCCATCGCAATTTTGAGTATGATTTTGCGCAGGATGCTTTTGTTGTGCGCAAAGGGATACTCGCAAGAAAAGAGCTCATAATACCATACAAGGACATTGAGTCCGCCAAAGTGCTGAGGTCAGGTGTGCACGCGCTCGACCAGGTGTTTGGGCTTACGTGTGTTCAAGTCAAGGCTAAAGGGAAATCCATAATCATCCCCGGGATAACCGAGCCTGAAGTGTTTTTAAGGAGGCTGATGGCAAACGTCCAGGGCAACGAGATGATAAAAAACAGTGAGATATACCTTTCAGAAAGGGAAATACTTATGAAGCTGTCAGCTGATGTGAAAGCGATTGAGGAGAAAGTTGAGCAGCTTGTTGCTGAGCAGAAGCGGCAGCAGGCAGCACAAAAGCCCGCAGCACAAAATTACCCCTTTGAGTTCTTGAGGACTGGCAGGGAGATTGAGTCGGCCAAGCTGGTAGATATAAAAACATTTAGTGACTTAAAGAAGCCTGATGAGGATGCCCCATTGCAGAAAAAGAAGCGAGATGGGGGTAAGTGATCAGGATAGGTGTTTGTATGTCAGGTGAGCAGGTTACTGAGCTTAACAGGTTTGAAATTGCAAGAATAATCGGGGCGCGTTCCCTGCAGCTTTCGCTTGGTGCGCCCCCGCTCATCCCAGTCCCGCCAAAAATGATCGACCCGCTTGACCTTGCGCGTGAGGAATTTAGGCAGGGAGTTATCCCGTTAATGGTAATACGCGGCTGATTTTAGTTTTTGGCTTTTTGCACAATTCCGGAACCTTTAAATAAATGGCCTTTTCCCAATATTTCCCATCAAAAGGGATTATAATGGAGCCAAAAAGGGTTAGGATATTCAAGGCAAGGAAAACGCTGGATATGCTCGTGCATATGCGGGAGGGCAAGCTGCTTTTCAAGAGCGCTAAGTTATGTACGGATACCTCTCTGAAAAATGTATCCATCGATGTGCAACACGCAAATGCAATGCTCCTTTACGCAGCAAGAAATAACATGCTGGGTGAAGCAAAAATGGCGTTGGATGCATTTGCAAACCCTAACGTAACAGACTGTTTTGGGTTTACGCCTTTGTTATGGGCGCTTGCAAACAGGAACGAGGAGCTTGCGCTGTTGCTTATAAGCCGCGGTGCATCCATCCATGTGCGAAACCCATTGGGTGAAGTGCCACTTATGGTGGCAGCTTATTTTGGGATGGTTGGTGCAGCAAGGCGCATTATACACGCAGGTGCAGTGTTGAATGCGCGCAATGCATACAGGATGACTGCACTGATGTGTGCCGCACAGGGTGGCAGTGAGGACGCTGCCGCACTTTTGATTAGTGCCGGTGCAGACCCAGCACTCACAGACAGCAGGATGCTCTCTGCGCTTGATTATGCACATTATTTAAGGCATAAGAAT
Source organism: Microcaldota archaeon (assembly GCA_026413685.1). GTDB lineage: Archaea > Micrarchaeota > Micrarchaeia > CAILAH01 > CAILAH01 > CAILAH01. The sequence continues at coordinate 1,509 of JAOAKK010000031.1, forward strand.
GTTGAGGGGCTTTTGCGTGTGGTCTGCAGCCCGCCAGACCTTCAAAAATCGAAAACTATTTAAACAAAGAATTCACTAAGGTTTAGCTATGAGCACAAAAACATTCATGTGGATAATGATTGCTGCCTTAGTAGTTGTTTTTGGGAACAGCTATTATATAGGGGAAACGCTTGCTGTATCCGACAGCATAGTTAAGGAGGTTGTCTCCAATCCGCACCTGCCAACAGGGCAGAACACCGATGATATCCCATCTATCCCATCAGATATGGTAGATGTAGCAACAAGCGAAAAGATCATAGAGCATATGTCAAGCACACTGAGCAATATGCTCAGCAAGGATGATATTCTTGTTATACCTGAAGGTGTGCTTGTAAATGGCGCCAAGCTAAAGCCATATATATGGGATATGCCTGATAATGTAGTATGCTTTGAGCAAATGTCTATAACTCCAGAGGTTGTGTACCTTGCCCCTGGCGGGAAGGTGGAGCTCCGCACGACAGCAAGCAATGTGGAGTGGCACGTTGAGTATGGGAAATTGTATGTGCGTGGCAAAAAAGTGATCTACGTTGCACCGACCGTGCTGAACGCTAGCAGGCTTGTTGACACAGTTACAATTGTTAAAAACAGGTGCAAGGCCACAGCAACCATTAACATTGAGGCAGAGAATGGCGTATATCTTGAGCTTAAATCACCAGCATCTGTTAATTTGAGCAAAAGTGCACAGGTATACGCACAGCTCAAGGATCAATACGGCAATCCTGTAGCAAAGAAGAAGGTTAGGTTCACGCTTACATCGGCCAATGGTGCCCCAGATGCAAGCCTCAAGTATCTCAGTGACGACGGCCTTGTAGTTGATGCCGTCACGTGGGATAACGGTAAGGCATATGTGGTTTTCAATGCAGGCAGCAAAGTGGCAAATTACACAATCAAGGCCCAGCACAACCGCGCATCTGCCATTGTTAAGATAGCGGTTATTAATGGCAGCAGCTCAAACAACAATAACAACAATAACAATAATAACAATAATGGAAATGGCGGCAACAACAACGGCGGTGGCAGCTATTCAGGAGGCTCAAGCGGCGGTGAGAATACAGGCCGTCTTGGGACGGGTGGTGTGACGGTAGCTAATGTCACCAGGAGCGAAACACCTGAAAGCAAGCCTGAGGCACCCAAAGAGGAGGCTGTGGCAGAGAAGCCATCAGAGCCGATTGCTGTTGGGACTGCAACTGCAGAGGAACTGCATGTAACATATTACAAGCGTGTCTACCTTGGGGATGACATAAAGCTTGTGCTCAAGGATTCTGGTGGCAAGCCAGTTGCTGGCAGGAAGGTTTCAATTGCAGGCCCAAGCGGCAGTGCGGTTAGCCTTGTGAGTGACCAGAACGGTGCTGTGAAATACACTCCAAAGGATGTTGGCAATTATAAGATAACAGTTGAAGGCTCAACAAACGAGCTTACTATCAGTGTTGTTGAGAGGCCAGCAGTGCAGCCAGAGGAGCAGAAGCCGAGTGAGGCAACGTTTGATATTGTTGCTGCACTTACAGGAGGTAATGCATCCTCTCTGCCCCTCATAGCAGTATTGCTGGTTGTGGTAGTGCTCGTGGTTGGGGCTGCGTTGTATTTCTTAAACCAGAAAGAAGAGATGTAAAAGGTGAAAGTGATGAAGAAGATGGCAAAAGAATCCAAGCAAGATTTGTGCAATATGCAAAACGATATGCTGCAAGCTGGCAAGAAGGACAGCAAGCGCTGTGGCAAGTTTGCCAGGATGTTCTCATCCGCAGCAGTGCTGCTCGCCCTTAGCAGCTGTGGAGATTCAGATGCGTATCTGGTGGGGGAAGATGTTGGCAGCGCTGATGTGAAAGTTGCCCGTGACGGCGGCTCCTACTGGTATGATAGTGGCAATGGGCGCGCTGACAGCGGCACTGCCTTAGATGATGGCGGTATGGTCTCAAAAGAGTGCGAACACAGCACTTATCACGTGCTGAATGTTGGTGGGAAGGTTAAATCCGTAACAGAAGGCTCTTCTGTCTTGATTGGTGGCAAGTTTTATGTTGCCAACAGGGCGCAGGATGGGAGCATCGTGCTGCATTCAAGCACAGAGTACTACGTTGTTAAGGATACTGCTGTTGTGAACGGTGTTGAGGTTTCATATCTTGGCAGTGGCACAACACTGAATAACACAGCGTTCTTGCAGGTTGAGTATCATGATAATGGTGCTGAAGCGAAAGACATGATACTCTCAATAGGTGAGAGTGCCAAGTATTGGGTTGACAAGAGCCATTATGTCAATGTGGCCCTGAAAGGGGCATACAAGGCAGCAAAGAAAACAAATGGAGAAGTGCAAACGCTTGAGTTTGCTGATGTTGAGGTTGAGCTGTTTGTCCAGGCAAAAGAGGGTGATGGGACGTTCATCTCTGCAAAGAAAGGCCGCTATATCGTGTATGCTGATGGTGCAAAGGACATCGTGGTTGATGATGCCACCGGCCTTAAGGTGAGCCTTGACCTGCTAGGCATCGGCACAGAGAATGCAGTTGCAAACCTTAGCGTTAACGGCAAATCGGTAGGCCTTAAGAAGGGCGGCAGGGAGTATACTGCAAAGATAAACGGCATGCCAGTTGCGGTCGGTGTGATTAGCGTGTTTTGCTCTGAGGAAAATTCCAGTGCAGTGCTCCTTATATCAACCCCAACAAGATCAATTGTGCATGTTATGAAGGAAGGCGAAAGAGCCAGTGTTGAGGTTGATGACAGCGGCCAGAGGCTTAGCATAGAGTTGCTTGGCTGCGAGCCTGCCTGCAAAGAGGAGTAGCACTTTTTCAAATTTTAACCTTTTTGTTTTGTTTCACCACTTTATAAATTTTCAGGCAAAAATCAAAAGTTATGAAAGTAAAGCTATTTCATAGGCCAGTGTCACTCTTAACAGCGTTTGGTGATAAGGTTCGTGTAACTCCAGGGGTGCTCTCACATTTTGCAGCGGCACTGTACGGCAACAGTGTTAACCTGTATGGGGTTTCTTCAGGAGAGGACTCAGTTACGTTCATAGTTGATTATGCAGATGAGGAGAAGGCATTTAGTATACTTCACGATTCCATCAGGACCGGCCCGATAGCATTCAGCGAGCTTGTGGTGCGCAGCAACAAGAGTGCAATAACCGTGAATGCAACAGAGATGGCAGACACACCGGGTGTTGCGCACGCTGCCATATCCGGCCTTGCACGTGAGAGCATAAACATAATAGAGATATTCTCAAGCTACGGGTGCATCACTCTTATCATAGAGCCAGACCAGAGGAAGAAGGCATACAGCCTTGTTGTTGATTCGCTTAATGCCAAGTTCCCACAGAGTGTAGAAGCTGAAGAGTAGCCTTACAGAATAAAAGAAAAACAGTTGCCGCTGCATGCGGCACATCCTAGTTGCAATGCTTATGGGATATATGGTGAGATGAAGATTACACTGTCACCCCTGAGAAGCATCGTGCCAAGCTTTCGCTTGACCTCACCGTTCTCGAGGTGCTCGGTGTTTTCAAGGACAAGGTTCATATGCACATCATATGCAGTCATCCTTCCCCTTAGCTCCATGCCTCCCTTAATCCTTATTATAACATCCTTGTTCAAGGAGCCGTTCAAAATATCAAAAGGTCTTTTGGCTTCCATCATACAACACCTAACGAAGTATATTTTTAGTAAGAAGATTTAAAAAATAAAAAACGATTCTCCCAGAGATAAAAAGATTTTTTCAAATCTTCTTATTTCTTCTTCTTTTTTGCCGCTTTCTTTTTCTTTGCTGCCATGTAATCCTATTCTGCAATTAAATATAAAAATGTTTAATGCAACTTTCGCGCGCGTTCTGAAAATTTTTTCCTGTAATAATAAAGCGTCCTTAGCGGTATTTTTTCATCTTCCGAAACCCTTTTCATATCAATTTTTTTGCGGCAAAGAAGCGATGCCAGCTTTTCCACGTCGTATTTTTCCCTCCTTCCTTTTTTTGTGCGGTCTTGTATGCACACCTCCACGCCTGTTTTTAAAAGGGCATCCAGGGAATTTTTTGGGAGTGTACGTGCAATGCTCCTGCTGATTAAGATTTTTTTAACGCGTGTTGCCTCAAGCAAAAGGTAAAGTATCTTGTTGCTGACTTTGCGCCTTATCGCAAAATCAGTTTCATCTTTGTTTTTCCAGATTGTTGCAATCACGCATGAATTCTTGCCGCGCAGCTCAACAGCATTATTTCTTAAGGTGCCCAAGGAACTCGCCACCCCTCCCGCTACCACCTTTCAGGTAAGTGCTTACAACATGGTAATCCTCTTCGATATCCTTGAAGTCAACATTGAATATTTCCTTAAGCTTCTTTTTTCCCTGGTAGTGTGCAAACACTGCAAGCCCGATTTCCTTGCGCCCAGTACCGAATGCATCTTCAATGTTGAGCTTGCTGTTAATCATCTCACCAGCCTTGATTATCCCAGCAAGCCCGGATTTCTCAATCACAGGCCGTAGCATTGAGGAGTCATCATCAAATGAGAAAACACCAAGCACCCTGCGCGTCTCGCGTGTTGTAAGCATGAGCAATCGTAAGATATCAACAGCTAATTTAGAGTATGCGTGTTTTGCATACTCCCAATAC
>JAOAKK010000032.1 GCA_026413685.1 Microcaldota archaeon
GCATAGGCTTAAGCTGCATCTTGAGCATTTCGATGGCCATGCCATTCATTTTCTTCTCATACTGCTTGAGCTCATGGTCCCTGCGTGCTTTTGCAGCATCTATATATTTTTTCTGTATGGATTTCATCTCCTCTTGCATTTCCTTGTTTTTTTCCATTACAGCTTTCATCCCACCAATCTCGTAAAGTATATACCTGAATACCACTGCATAAATCCCTGCGAAGATGCAGATGACAAATGTTGCCATTTGCGGGCTGATCATATCCTACACCATTACTCTCTAGGCTTTACGCTTTCTTCAAACTCCTTGATTGCCTCTTCTAATTTGCCGTCTTCATTGATTATAAACTTTACTGGAGCATTTGCCTGGGATGCGTATGTGCACACGAGCGACAGGTTAATCTCCTCATGGAACTTGATCTGCTCAGGCGTTTCCAAATCCCTCTTTCGTGATTTATCGCGCATCCTTCTTGAGAGGATCGTCTCCATCGATGCGTGGATGTAAACGAAAGCATCAACTTTTATCTTTGATAGTATGTAATATGGGAAACCCGGGTAATACCCATCTTTGGTGCGGACAGATGCGTGCGTGTCAACAATCGTATCGTGCGGCTGGTTGAGCAACACCTTTGCAGCCTTTCTCTGGAGCTCACGGAACTTTTCGCGTGGGAGGTTGCGCATCTCATCCCTATCTTTCAGGCCGTATTCCTTTTGCGCAATCTCATACATTAAAGTCCCAAAGTTGACAACTTTTGCATCAGGATGCCTGCGGACAAACTCATCAACAACTGAGCTCTTGCCGGCCCCTGGCGTTCCCATAACAATTATCATCAGCTATCACTCTCCTATCATCTTTTTGAGTGCAGGATACATCTCAAACATCTGCCTGGACTGCATTTCCTCATATGTCCTGTGCAGTATGCCTGCTGTAAGCAATATTCCCGTGCCTGTCCCGAGTGCTCCCGTCAGGTCAGCCATTCCTGCAAGCAAGCCGACAAAGCCGCTTCCAACAATGGTGATGACAGGGATATATTTTGATAGTATGCTTTCAATCATGCGCGGGTCTCTCCTGAAACCTGGCACTGAAAGCCCAACATTCTTGAGCTGTGCAGCAACATCACGCGCAGTCATCCCTGACGTTTCTGCCCACAGGTACCCAAACACAATGGACATGATCACGAGTGCAACAACGTATATGATTGCATGCACATATTCAGGAACCATCACTGCACCGATAAAAGGTACCATCCACGTATTGCTGCTTGTGAGCATCAAGTTTATGTAAACAGGGATCCCACCGGCCAGTGCGATGGGGCTTGGGAATGACGGGCTGACAAGATAGAACAGCCCGCCAACCAGCCTGCCTGTTGGGTCATAAACTGCAATGAAATCAGAGAAATTCACGCCACCAATCTCAAAAGTAAGCCCTGCAAACATGCGCCCCATGAGCTGCATTGCCGATATGAATGCAAACGCAAGTATGACCGGCATGTTTGAGGTGTACAGGAACTTGATGGGGAACCTGCCTCCATACCCACGTGCCCTCTCGAACGCAAGCGGGACTTCAACCTTGATGTTCTCGGCGTAAACAGACACGGCCAGCACTACCAGGGTTGCCATTATGGGGACGAGCGCCAGGATTGCTGATGGGATGGCGTTTGCACCACCTTCTGAGAGGTGGTATATTACAGTGTTTGATGCAGGAATCCCTCCATACCCGCTTAATATCCCTATGAGCCCTGAAACCACTGAAAGTGAGACGCCAGCTGCGATAAACAGCCCAATACCGCTGCCTATGCCGTATTTTGACACTACCTCATCAAAGTAAAGCAGCAGGATTGAGCCGATTGCAACCTGCAAGGCTACAATAAGCCGTGTTCCAACATCACCAAAGATGGGGTCAATCGTCATGAGGTTTGTGTATATGTATGCCTCAAACAGGGCAAGTATTATTGCAAGCAGCTTTTGTGTTCCCTGGAACAGCGCCTTGTTTTTAGGCACTGATAAGTCAAGGTTGATTATTTTTGCACCTACAAACAGCTGTAGGAATATTGATGCAAGCACAATCGGCCCGATACCTGTTGTAAGCAGTGAGCCCATCTTAGATGCGAGGACAATCTGGAGAAACTCAGTTTGAGTATCATGGCTGACTACAACACCAACAGGGTATATGTGGTACATCACAAAGAACAGCACCAAGACCGCAGCGGTAAAGAAAAGCCGCTCGTTCAGGGTCGGCTGTACCAGCGGCGCCTTGACTTCAGGAAGGCGCTCTATTATTGGACGAAGCTGCTCAAGGCCCATTCTGTTCTACCTCAAACTTTTTTGTCTCGCCACCCGCCTGCTCAATCTTGTCAACTGCGGATTTTGAGAATGCGCGTGCCTCAACAACGGCTGGGTACAAGAGCCTGCCTGCACCCAGCACCTTGCCGTCAAACTTGAAATAGTATACGTTATCCTTCTTACCAACTTTTCCATCTTCAATGAGCCTTGAAAGCTCTGTGAGGTTGATCACATTCCATCTTTTTGTTGTCTTATTCACGAAACCTGCCCTGCCAAGCATATCCCTCTCGAACTTCAGGGTATACGTTTTCTTGTGCTTCCACGCACCGCCGCGGCCTACACCGCCACGTGTCCCTGAGCCACGGCCTTTCTTCTTATTCCCCCTGCCATTATGCCTGCTCGCCAGGAACTTTGTCTTTTTCTTTTTCTTGTGAGTTCTTACCATTACATCATCCTCCTCAGCAAGTCATTTATCTTTTCACCACGGTAGCCAAGTGCTCCGCGTGGGTAGGGCAGTTTTGTGAATTTATACCCTCCCTTGGGTGGTTTGAGCCTGAGCACTTTCTTAAGCCCCACATCCTTAAGCTTTGCCTTGCCAGCGATTATTGCATCAGCAAGCTTGTCAAACCCGTCATACCCTTTTGACTTCAAATAATCAAGCGTCAGCTTCTTATTGCCCGGGAGCCTGCCGCGCTTTTCAAGAAGCTTGGCAAGGAGGTCTTTGGACACCTCACCCCACGTTACATAATCTTTGCACACGTTGAGCGTCCCACGTATTTGCGGAGTCTCGTTAAGCATTACGCAGTGGTTCACACGCGTTAAAGATAAATTTTTCATCGCACCCTTAATCTCAGGGCGGATCCCAGTCCTTCCGCGGACACGGACGATAGCTAAACATGGCATTTAATCATTCCTCCGACCAGTCCCTGCCGGACTGCATGTTAGACAGTTTTCTGAGCGCATCATAAACTGCAACGGCTGTATTGTATTTGGTTGACGTATGGCCCTTTGCAGTTGACCAGACATCGCTCAAGCCGGCTTTTGTGAGCACTTTTCTCACGATAGAATTCCCGACAATCCCGACACCTCTCGGTGCAGGCCTCAGTGTTACACGCACACTGCCACATTTCCCCGTTACTTCAACAGGGATACTGTGCTTTGTGCCACAGCCGCATTCCCACGAGCCGCAGCCGAATGGTATGCTTATGATGTTTCTTTTTGCGCTCTTGACCGCATTCTCTATTGCAGGCCGTGCCTCATCAGATTTTCCTGCACCTATCCCAACGTGGCCGTGGCCATCACCAACAACCACAACCGCACGGAATTTCATTTTTCTGCCCGAATCTGTTGTACGCTGTGTTGTCCCAAGCTTGATAAGCTCCTCGTGCAGCTCAGGAAGCAGCTTGTCTACAATTTCAGGCTCAAGGATTTTTTCACCCTCAAGCAGGACCTCATCAATGCTTGTGACCTGGCCATTTGCTACTCTCCTGCCAAGCTCAGTTTTTGGTACCCACACAGTTAATAGGTCCTGTGCGGTTGGCTCATCCCTTTTCCTTTGCTTGCCATCCCTGCCGCCACCCTGGCGCCTGAATTTCCTTTGGTTTCCTGCGTTACCCATGTTAGTGTTTCCAGACATCATACCACCTACAACTTGCTTTTCAGCGAATCAATGAGCTTTGGCAGCTCCTCAGGTGCAACACCTTTCTTGAGGTATTGTGAAAACCTCTTCTTGTACTCCTCAGGTGATGATTCCTTGAGTGCGCGCGCATAATCCGCTATATGCTTGCCTGTGAACCTCTCAACATCAAAAACAGACTCATCATGCGGCACATCAAGCCCGGCATCAATCGCACCTTTCAGCACTGCAAACGCAAACGATGCCTTAACAGGCGTTTTCCTGCCCATATCGAGCACTGCCTTTTTTACGCCTTTCTTGAGCGCTTCCTTTGCAGCCTTATATCCAATAAGATATGCAGCTGGGAGGCTCTTTGCAAGCGGCATCCCGATTTTCTCAAGGTCGCTCGATGTTGCCATTGAGATTATCCTATCACCTTTTGCATCAAAGGAGACGACTTGGGCAATGATGCGCTTGGAAGTCTTGCGCGCAACCAGCCTGTCCCCAAATTTCAGCAGTGCAAGCCGCTTCTTGTAATCAGTCTTGCCGCTGCGCCTCCTCCTGAAAGATACTTTATAAGTGCTTCTTGTTGCCCGTGCCATAAGATCACTTCATAAGATTGTTGTCCTTTATGTAATGCGAGAGCTGTGCCCTCGACTTGAACATGCCACCCTTAATCTTAAGGTAAACCCCACGGTAAGCCCCAGGCTTTAGCGCGGGCTTAAGCTGCCGCAGCAGCTCACGCTGCGCACGCGTATGCTGTGTCCAGAGATTCTTCTGCAGTGCTTTCCTGTGCCCTTTCTTGCTTCCTTCCTTTCTTCTCCCTTTCCTGCGAAGCTCATCATGCATCCTGCCCCTGGCACGCGATGTTCCTTTTGCAGGCCTTGCACGCACAACACCCTGCATTATAAGTGCGCGCACATCATCCCGTGTGAGTGCTGAAGCTGCATCAGACATCCTGTCGGGGTCAATCCAGATTGCAGATTCTCCCCTCTTGAGTATCTCAGCAGCCATCCTCCTAACAGTCTTTATGCTCATACAAACACCATTTAGTTGAGTACTTTGAGCTTAAGCTCATCAGCTTTCTTTACGATCATCTCGCGCTTTTTCTTGCCGATTGATGCGGAGATGCGGATTGCAACACCATCGTTTGGGTTCAGCTTTAGCAGGTCACCAAGGCAGCGCACTAAAACCTCCCTATACCCGGAAGGGTGGATACCGCGGATTTTAGGTGTGTTTTTGAACCCTACATTTGGCAGTGCGCCTGCAGGTATGCGGTGTGACCTCTGCTTGTTGTCAATCCCACGCGGCTTCCTCCACTTGTCCTCAAGCCTGCTTCTTTTTGTCCTGCCTACGTTAGGCCTCTTGAAACGTGGGTGCTTTTTCTTCATTAATCTTAGTTTTTTAGGCTTGACAATCATTTCCTCACCTTGTAAATCCCATCCTGGAATATCCTGTCGTCCCAGGTCTTTACTTTTGTTGCCTGCCTCAGGTTAGCGGCAGTCTGCCCAACAGCGTATATGTCCGGGCCTTCGATCTCAACATCCTGTCCCTTCACAACAACCTTAGTCTCACCCTCGATTTTTGCGACCCTATCGGTCTTCTCACCAAGGAAGTTCTTTATGTAAACAGTGTCTCCTTTAACCTCAATTTTCATCGGGAAGTGCGCGAACACGGCCTTCATCACCTGCTTGTGGCCCGAGGTAACCCCGGTGAATGCATTCCTAATATGTGCACTTTGTGTATTCACAAGCACCTTTGGGCCGGTTATACTTATCTTGTTACCCTCAACCTTTACACTGACTTTCTTTCGCGGGTAGCTGACCTGCACTTCTCCCTTAGGGCCTTTCACCGATATTGACTCTGCACCCACAGACACCGAAATGCCAGTTGGT
>JAOAKK010000033.1 GCA_026413685.1 Microcaldota archaeon
TTGTCATATCCTCTCTCAATCGCAAATATTAGTGGTGTAATATTATCCTGCATTCTTGCATTGATGTTTGCACCTTTTTTTATGAGCTCTTTTGCAATTTCCATGTTGTAATGCTCTATTGCAATGAATAGTGGTGTTTTCCCGTCAGCGAGTCGTGGCTCAAGATAGCAGCCGCTATGAACGAGCTTCCTTACAATCTCAGCATCGCCTTTTTCAATTGCGATTGCGATTGCAGTCTTCCCGTCATCCCTTGCGATGGATGTACTTGCGCCGATTTTTAGGAGCATGTCCATCACATCAAGGCTCCTCCTCTCAATGGACTCTATGAGAGCGGTGTTCCCCCCAAACCCCTTGGAATTGACATCTGCACCTGCCTCAAGCGCACGCTTGAGCATTTTTATATTGTTAGTCTCGGCTGCCCTGTGCAGCAGCTCGTTCGCAACCTTCCACCTTTCAGAAACTTCCTTTTGTGCGCCTGCACTGTGCGGGATCATCTTGCGGAATGCATCACCTATAAATTTGACAGCCCGGCGTGGGAGCGATGGCGCTTTTTCCGGCTTTGCGGCCGTATCATTATTCTTAGTGCCATTGCCATTCAGGTTGCTTTTTGTTGACATGTGTAGTTTAAGGAAAATTTTGTTTTTTAAACGTTATGATGAGAATTGCTCCCACGCGCATGTGTGGTGGAGTGAGCGAAAGTTTTAATATAGTTCCCCCTTTAAACTACCATTGTGCATTGAGAGTGGTATGAATGGTCAGGTTTCATGTTCGCGGTGGCCCGAAACTCAGGAAAGCATACGTAAAAATCAAGAAAGCAAAGACATCCAGGTATGCGTGCCCGGCCTGCTCAAAGCAGTCTGTAAAGAGAGAATCAGTCGGCATGTGGAGGTGCAGGTCGTGCGGCTCTGAATTTGCAGGTGGGGCATACGAGCTTTCCACACCTACGGGCAGGCTTTCACAAAGGCTAATATCAGATTTGCGCGAGGGCATGCTTGGGAAAGAGGCACTGCGGATGATTGAGGCTGAGATTGAGAAAGCAGAGGCAGAGGCCGGTACTGCAGGCGCAAGCGCAGGGCAGAAAGAATAGGTGGTAATGTGTACAAGTGCGTGAATTGCAACAACCTCATAGAAAAGATGGACCCGAGCTATGTGAGATGCCCGTTTTGCGCGTCAAGGATAGTATTCAAGGCAAGGCCGCCGGTTGCAAAAGAAGTCAAGACTGATTAGATGACACTCATAACAACAAGCCGGAAAGCAGGCCAGCTGGCCAGGCGCCTTGCACGTGCATTATCATCTGCTTTTGGGTGCAGGTATATCACGAGAGGGAAAAGCAGCTTTAACGCTGTGCTTGCACAGGCTGAGTCGCTTGGCCATATGCGTGTTGTTTTTATATATGAAAATCATGGCAGCCCTAACGAGATAAGGGCGGTCCAGATACGCCGTGATGGGACTTACGAGGATGCTGGCAGGTTTGTGTTCAATCCCATAAAGGTTACACGGCCACGCAGGATTTCACCAGCTATTTCATACAACCGTGGTGCAGCACGCTTTGTGCGGCTTTTTCAGGAGGAGGGATGTGATGAGCGCGGCACAAGGCCAGGCAAGGACGTTGTAGATGTATCCCTTGATGGCAAAGTGCTCGTGATATCAGTTAATGGTGCTGAGATTATCATCCTCAAGAAAACAGGATAACACGTGCCAATTTTGCGTTTCCTATGATTATTTCATTTTCTTCTTGGTGAGCATTCCAAGGCTGAGCTCAAGCCCGCGTGCATGGACAACATTATATACTGCGAGAAGGATGACACATATTATAAAATAAGCAGCCCTGGCATACAAATTTGCCTCAACAACCATGAGCGCCATAAAAATAAGGATTAGGAAAATTACAAGAAGATGTATCATTTGCTCAGAGCTCCCCAACTCTTCTCTTAACCTTTCTCTTCATCCTCTTCCTTCTTTTCTTTAGCCATTTCCAGCGCATCCTGCCTTTTTTCTTCCATTTCCTCGGTATTGCTCCCAAGCATTAACACCTCATAAAGCATTTTCTTAAAGAAGTAAAGATTTATATGTGCTCACTCAAACTTCACCTTGACAGGCTCCTTCTCTTCACCCTCAGCGCGGAAGAATTCTTCCTTCTCAAACTTGAATATCCCTGCAAAGATGTTTCCCGGGAACTGCATTATTGAATTGTTGTAATCGTATACCGAATCGTTGTAAAATTGCCTTGAGTATGCAATCTTCCCCTCTACATCACTCAGCTCAACCTGCAAGTGCTTGAAGTTCTCACTGGCCTTCAGCTCAGGGTATGCCTCAGCAACAGCAAACAGGCTCTTCAGCGCAGCTGTCATCATGTTATCAGCCTGTGCAGTCTCTTTTGCAGTCTTTGCGCTCAGCATTGCCGCCCTTGCCTTTGCAACGTTCTCAAGCACGCCTTTCTCGTGCTTTGCGTATCCTTTGACCGCCTCAACGAGGTTTGGCACGAGGTCTGCCCTCTTTTTAAGCTGGACATCTATCTGCGCCCAAGCGGTCTTAACCCTGTTTCTTTTTACAATGAATGAGTTGTAGAAAAAGACGCCTGCTGCAAGCACTGCCAGCACAACAGCAATAACAAGCACTATACACCCTCCAAACAAAATCCCGACATCCACCATTTCAACACCAAATTCCGATGATGCTATTACATCATAATGTTTTAAAAATATAACAACATATTCCTACCGATGCAAATCGGAAAGGAAGAGCTCAGCGCAATAATAGCAGAGTACATCTCATCATATGGTGGTGAGATCTCAGCAAGCGTGGGGAGCATTTCAAAGAACCGGTTCACAGTCCATTTTTCAGGAAGGGTCTGCCGTGCTTGCGGTGTTGAGGATTTGTTTGGCGGGTTGGCATACGCACTCAGGCTTGAAGGGCTGCACGCATACATGGAAAGCTTCAAAGAAGAAAAAGGAGGGTATGCTGTAACCTATATCCTGCGGGAGTAAGCACTCTGCTTTTTCACTGCTCATTCAGCACCTGCATCTTCCATCTGCCTTTCTTGAGCGCAGTTGCAGAGAGCTTAGCAGCATTCTTCTCAACAAACTCGAGCTCCTTGATAATGCTGCGCGGGCTTACATACCTCCACGTCTTAAGCGCCTGTGCAAGCTCAGGATGCGTTTTTGCATATTCGGGTGCGGGCACACCTTTCATTACCGCATCTATAGCCTGCCTCATCGACATTGCACCTTTGCGTGTGCCGCCAGGGTGCCCGTGTACGCCAGCACCAGCTTGTAGGTTTGTATCCTTGCCCATCAGCGCAACAACCGCATCAACCATCCCTGCGTTCAAGCCGCCAGATGCGATGCTTAACATTGGGTTAATGCCGGGTGCAAACTCCATTGCGAGCGAGCCGAGATATGGCTTTTCATCGAGCTTGAATTGGTCTGCAATGTTATGCAGCCGTCTTATCATCACAGGCGCACCTTCCATTTTGCCTACGCCCGTCCCAATGTGCAGCTGGTCAATCCCCAGCAGCCTGTAGAACTTCTCATACACCTGGAAATTAATGCCAAAGTTCCCACGGTTTGCCGCCGCATACCCTGCACGGTGGCCGTGTGTGGCAAACTTGTACTTTTTGGTAAGCTCAAGTATGTCCTCAAGCGCGCTCATCCCGAGTATGTAAACATCCAGCATTACGAGGACATTCTTCTGCAGCCCCATCTCGTTAAGGTAATCCACCCTCTCAACCATCCTCGAGTACCTGTCAGTCACATTGGATGAGTAAAGGTGGTTCTGGTTTGTCTCGTTCCCTGCTTTCTCAATTGCTTTTACAGTCTCGTGCAGCCTGTCCTTCCATTTGCAAAAGTCCTGGTCAACGAGGTTCTCGTCATCCTTCACAAGGTCGATGCCGCCCGCGTATGACTCATACGCAACGTGCGCCCATTCCTTTGCAGTGAGCCCTACCTTCGGCTTTACAATAGTGCCCACGTGAGGCCTCCTGCTTTTCAGCGTGCCTGCCATTTTCCTAATCCCATCAAGGCCGTGCACAGGCCCGCTGAATTGCTTCTGGAACCTTATGGGGAATGAGACATCAAACACGTAAAGCTCCTCAAGCTCTTTCAGCCCAAATATGTTGCCCAGCACCGATGCCATGAATTGAGATATGTTTTTTGAGTCGAAATGCTCGATTGGGTATGCGATTTTTATGAACCCGCTCTTGCTATCAACCTTACCTATCCAAAATACACGTGCACGGTAATGTTTCCATACAAAATCATTCATTGTCTTGAGCTTCGTCCACGAGCCGACACTGCTCTCCGCAGCGATTGCCTCCGCAATCTTCTCAATGCTCATAGACCCCTTGGCCCAGAACAATACGACAAAATCATTGTCCTTGTCAGGGACATACTTGTAATCCACGTAACTGTATCCTCCGTATACCATCACAACACCCTGCTTCTAATCTGCAGTAAAGCATAAATAATTATTGTTCGCGTTGCATTCAAAACGTGGCGCGCCCATATTTCCCTTTCAGGCAGTTGGCACATACCCCGCTTTGCTGGTGCTGGCTGCATACAGCAGCACCGCATAGCCTGCACGTTATGCATTTAGCGCATAGCTTGCCGCAGATCGCACAAATGCCCGCAATCTCCATAATATCATCTTCATTCTTTTGTGAATAAGAGCCTCCATTTCTTAGTGAGCACATACTTGTAGGGCCTGTCAAGTGTTTTTGTGCACACAGGGTTGCGCAGGCCTTTCCTGAACATCATGTCAACATCTGTCTGGAGCATAAGCCTGCCGAGCTCCTTCGTCAGGCTTCCGTATGATATCCCAAGCTCCTTCTCAAGCTCCTGCGCCGTCTTAGGCTTGACGAGCGCCTTGATTATCATCTGCTGGTTGTCTGACAGGTTCCTGTAGACCCAGTCTATATCCTCATCACCGTGCTCTGCAACAGGCTTGCCGGTAAGCAGTATCTCCAGGTCGGCTTTTCCCATCTCCCGGTCATATTTCTCATCCACATAATACATTGCGGCGTTCTGGCAGTTTATAAGCACCTCACGCGGGATATTCCCGGAAATCTTTGCAATGTAATCAAGCGCCTCATCCGCAAACGGGTATGTGCGCGTCCCGCCCGCAGACTCAATCCTCTCCTGTACCATATTCTTGAGGTCTTCCTTGAGAGGCAGGGGGAATGGGGCTTCACGCGCTACCCTGCCTTCCCTAAAAGAGCCCTTGTATACCTCGTATGCCGAGAGCGGCTCAATGCTCGTTGAAACAATCGAAGAGTGCGTGCGGTCCTTGATTGTTGCAAGCAGGCTTGCCACTTCATCACTCTTAAGGAGCCCGGCCTCATCGATGAGCAGGACGAGCATCTTTTTGCCTATCGCCGCATTAATCCTGTCAGTAATCCCCTTGTTGCTCCCAACAAGCATCTCAGAAATCCTCCCAAGAAACCCTCCTTCGGCTGCCAGGCGCCTCTTGAGC
>JAOAKK010000034.1 GCA_026413685.1 Microcaldota archaeon
GAGCTGGGTGCCCTCAATTCCGTCCCTTCAAAAATGCCAGAGGACACTGCATATTACGCTCGCTTATGGTATAGTTCCCCCTACCCGTCGGAAGAGTACCTCGCAAAAAAGCAGGAGGTAATAGACGGCAAAGTGAAGGAAATTGTTGATGAGGAGCTGCTTGAGCAGTTCAGGGCGTGCATGCGCGCGCTTCCACAGCGTAAATTCTACCACGTAGATGATAATGAGAAAAATGAGTAAGCACTAATTGCAAGCATCTGCTGGGCACACAGGCCAGGAACGTGCTGCCCTTGCGCTTGCCGTAAAATCCAATACAGTATACTTTTGCTGGGCACACGGGCCAAGAGCGTGCTGCCCCTATGTTTTTCCTTTGAGCACGCGCTTGAGCACGCAAATCACAGAGCGGGCCTCCTCATCACTCGGCTTGCCCCTTACAAGAATGTTCCTCAATGCTTTCTTGCATTTTTCAGGGTTCTTGAGCTCATCGCTGGCACTCTCAACAAGCAAATCTGCACAATCAAGCATCTTGCGCATTACCCTCTTATCCGGCAATGGCTGCTTCGCAATAGCTCGCTTATCCCTCCTTAGCATATATAGCACAATCGCAACTGCATTTGAGAGGTTGAGTGATTCGTATTTCTTGCTCGTCTCGATGTATACCGCAAGGTCACACTTTAGCAGCGTTTCCCTGCTAAGCCCAATATCCTCACGGCCAAACACAACAGCAGCATTCTTGAAATCCCAGTTTTTTACGGCTTTGCTGAGCGGCTCGAGCCGCACAAGGTCCCTGCTGCCTTTCTCGAATGATGACGTTGTCCCGATAACAGGGTAGCATCCCTTAACAGCATCCTCGAACTCCCTGGCAACCTTTGCATTCCTGAGTATGTCAGATGCGTGCTTTGCGTATTTCTCGGCTTCGGCACCAAGCGCTGCCTGCGGGTTAACAAGGTACAGCCTGCTAAACCCAAAATTCTTCATTGCCCTGCATACCTTCCCAACATTTATGTCATACAGCGGCTCGACAAGAACAACACGCACAGCCATGCACTACACCACCACACATCACAGCCTGTTTTTAAGGCACACAACAAATATCTTTTCAAAGAACAGCGCCTTTTCCCTTAGCACTTCCCAGCTATACCCTATTTCCTCAGCCACCTTCTTATAATGCTCGTAACCCCTATCTGAGATCAGCATGATTACCTGGCCGCCTTCCTCAAGATGCTTCTTTGACTCTCTGATAAACCTCTCTATGATATCCTGCCCATCCTGCAGGTATGTCCATGCTAAATCACGCGGCTCGCCCTCATCAAGATAAGGCGTGTTGAAAGCAATCACATCAAACTTCCCGCCAATGTTCCTGAACAGGTCGCTCACAACAAACTCAATCCTTTGTACGTCCCCACGTTTTACGCATTCTTTTGCATAATCAACAGCATCCTTGTTTATATCAGCACAAACAATCTCCTTAGCATTCCCTATTGAAATTGCCTGCAGGCCTGTACCACATCCCATATCGAGGAATCTCCTGCACTTGATCCCTTTCAGCACTTCTGCAAGGAGGTATGAATCCTCACCAGGCTCATACACATACATGCACATAAATAGCCATGTTAAATTAAAAATAGCCTATATGATGTACAATAGGGTTAAGGTATACGGCGCCTGTGGTGCCTTTAATTTTCCTAGGCCCTGGTTTTCTTGACTTCCCAAATATACCTGCCGCTTGCGCCTACAGGGATGATTTTCAATTCCAGGCCGTAGGGCTTGAGGTATTCGTTTACCTTCTGCTCAGTGTCATCAGGCACAGCATCAACACTGGTCCATGTGCACACTTCGCGCGTAGCTATGCAGTCATACACCGTATCGGCATCCACATCAGAGATGCCAATTCCCATTAGGTAATTTATATGCTCCTGCTTTGACATAACGCTCCACTCAATTAACATTCGAGAGTAAGATTTTTAAGCACACCTGCAGCCAGGGCTGCATAGCAATTGTTTTATAGTGAACTGGCCTAATCATAACGTGAAGGTTGCAATACTAGGTGATTTTCATTTTGGCTATGACAGGTTTTATGATGACAGCTTTGTTCAGGCAGAGCAGGCATTGCTGCGCGCCCAGGATGAGGCGGACCTTCTGATTGTTGCTGGGGACATTTTTGATTCGCGCACACCAAAACAAGAAGTTATCGCCCGCGCAATTGAGATATTTAGGAAACTGCACAAAAAAGTAATCGTGATACACGGGACACACGAGCGCCGGCCGCAGGGGTTTGCAAACCCTGTCGATATCCTTGTGAAAGCAGGGCTTGTTGAAAGCTGCCACGCACATGCAGTTGTGGTTGAGCTCGGTGGTGAGAAGGTTGCGGTGTATGGGATGGGCGGCGTGCCCGAGGAGTATGCAAAGGCAGCGCTTGAGCGCCTTGCCCCCAAGCCTGTTGAAGGAGCTTTTAACATATTCATGTTCCATCAAAACCTCAAGGAGCTCATGCCACAGGTTGAGAATGGCCTTACGATGGATGACCTGCCGCAAGGGTTCCAGCTTTATGTTGATGGGCACCTGCATAAGAGCCATTTCATTGAAAAAGGCGGCAGGATACTGCTCATCCCAGGGAGCACGGTTTTAACACAGGTGCGCCGGGAGGAGAAAGTAAAGGGGTTTTACGTTTATGACACGGCTACACGAAAGCATACTTATGTAAGCATCCCTTCACGTGCATTCATACACACAACAATCCACATAGGCAATAATACTTCTTTCAGGCAGCTCATAAGTGAGAGGCTGTCACAGCTTGACCTGACCGGGCACCCAATCGTCCGCATAGATGTTGAGGGGGATGTGAGCGGGGTTGCACAATCAGAGGTAAGCGCGGTGCGTGACCAGTATGCTGGTAAGTGCCACCTTTTTGTGAGCTTAAGCCGTGGCACGGATGCGGAGGAAATGCACCTTAATGATGTTGTTCATATCGGAGGGCTGGGCGTATCGATACGCGAGCGCGGCATCAGCATCCTGAAAGAGGCAGCGGCACGCCGTGGTGTCGCGCTTGGCAATGTGGAGGAGGCGTTTGAGATGATGTGCGAAGCGGATGACAGCCAGCTTATGCAATATTTTATCAATGCGTCTTCAAACAATAATGCTAAAAAGTGATACGATGGGCACCAAGAAGGAAAACAAGAAAGGGTTTGCTGAAAGGATCCGTGCTGAGTTTTTTGATGGCGTATCAAAGGTTTCGCTGTCAATGAAGAATGGGCTTGATGATGCAGCTATTCGCTGGCCGCTTATGCTTAAGTACACGGTTTTCACGCTTATTGTTGCTTTCTTGTATGTGGCAGGGCTGGCAATGTTTCCCGATATGTCCCTCGTATCATACACAGTATTCCTGCCGATATCCGCGCTCATACTCTTATTCCACCACGAGCTGTTCAGTATCCAGGTTAAGGATATTGCCCGGCTCGCTTATAGCACAGTTATGCTCTCACTTTTCTTTTTTGTGGTGTATCAGCTATTTTCGTATGGTACGGCCGGCAGCCATGCTGGTGACAAGTCAGGCCCGCTTGCAATCGCATCATCAACCTTGGCAATGTTTCTTTTCGTGATAATGCTGTTTATGCCGGCATACTCAGTAAAAGCCGGCTCAAGCCCGTTAAGTGCATTGAAGAACGCATTCCGTTTTCTGGCCAGGAACGCAGTGAAAGGCATGTTTTATGTTATTGTGCTCCTTACGGCATTATCGTTGTTGACTGCAGCATTTTCTATGATTGGCCTGGCGTTTGCCTCGCCAATAGTTTTCATATTCCTTTCATATACCATATTTATTTTCATAAATGCATTCTGGGAGGTCTGCAGGAACGATTAAAAAGATGCATCCCGAAATGCCTAGCAGGTGTATCTATGGGCTTTGTCACGTCTATAATGATAGGGTTGGCTCTTGGAATACTGGTTGGAATTATACCGGGAATTCTTAGCCTGATCCCGTTTTTTGGGCCGATGATTGCAGCTTGTAACTGCCTTCTTACACCATTGTTTGTAGTAGTTGGTGGGTACCTGGTAGGCAGCATAGGAAAAATAAGGGCTGGTGATTGGGGAGGCCTTGCCCTGCAAAACTTTGTTTATGCGTTTACAGCTGCGATTACTGGCGCTGTGGTTAATACACTTCTCACGCTCTTTAACATAAGCACGGCAATAGGGGCACAGCAGGATATCCTGGGCATAGGGGTGACGGCAGCAGGCGGTATTGTTGGCATTATAATGCTGTTCTTTGTTGGCCTTGTTGTCAACCTCGTCTTTGGGTTTGTGGGAGGCGCAATATATCTCGTTACGGCAAGGAAATAGCATTTTTTACCTTTTGTTTTTTTTGATATGCTTTTATTTATTCATGCCTATTTTTAGGATATGGGAAGGCAGATATTATTCTATGGGCTATTCAACCTATTTTTGGGCATAGTGCTTTTTGTAGTGTTCAAGGCGTATATTCCAGAGCTTGTTGGTGCAGTTGATCCTGAGTGTGCAGATACAGGGCTGCTCTCCTGCGGCGGCCTGATGTCGCTTGCAGTAAACGTAATAATAATGATAAGTGTCCTTGGCCTTGCACAAATAATCTATTGGGCAGCATTTGAGAGGGAGAAGGAAGATATCACCGTAAAGGCAAGCGCCTCCGCCCAGAAATTCAGGGTATGCCCGGAATGCCACGTGTCAAATGACACAAATGCAAGGTTCTGCACAGAATGCGGGTATAACTTTTTGCAAAAACAGGGTAAATAAAAAAGGAAAAAGTTACTGTGCATACTTTTCAGCGAATTCGCCAATCACAGGCATGTGCCACATCTCTCCCTGGAAAGCTTTCCAGGCAGCATACAGTACAAGCACAAACACACCCAGCACCAGCGGGAAGAGGCACAGCGACAATACAGAGCCCACACCTCCAGTCACAACTGATATTATAGTAAACAGTATGCTCAGTGTAACAAACACAACAAAACACACAACAGAGAGTATAATTGATTGTACAGAGTGGAACCTTACGAACCTATCCTCTTTTTTCATAAGGTACAGCAGGATAGCCAGGATGCCTAGCAGGTATGCGATTGCACCCAGCAGGTAACTGTCCTTTTCAGAAGCCTTTTCAGGCTTTGTTTCTTTTGGAGCTTTTTTTGGCATATATACACCTCTAATCAGAAGTAAGGGGATAAATCTTTTTAAATCGAAACCTCTTCTCCAATAAGATGTTTTACAGCAGTTGTGGCATAGGATCCCTTTTGGAGCATGAACTTAAAGCGCAGCGCCCTTTTGCCTTCTTTATCACTGCCCAAATTCTCTATTTCCAGCCCTACGATTGGTGCATAAAGCGTTCTCCACCCAC
>JAOAKK010000035.1 GCA_026413685.1 Microcaldota archaeon
GATTGAGATAATCGTGGTTGATGATGGCAGCACGGACGGCACACGCGACTACCTGAAAAGCATAAGTGGGATAAGGGTCGTGCTCAAAGATAGGAATGAGGGGAAGGCAGAAGCACTTAATTATGGAATAAAGCTTGCAAGAAATGAGTTTGTGTTTTGCATAGATTCAGACTCTTACGTATCACCAAATGCGCTAAGAGATATGGTAAGCAAGATGGTAATGGATGAAAAAATAGGTGCAGTAACCTGCTTTGTTAAGGTATCAAACAACAAGTCTTTGCTTGGGAAAGTACAAGAGATTGAATATTTCGTCGGGTTTGGGTTTTCAGCAATCACAAACTACCTGCTTGATGCTGTTTTCGTGACGCCCGGGCCAATGACGCTGTTCAGAAAAAAGGCACTTCTTGATGTCGGGCTCTTTGATGTTGGCAACATTACTGAAGACCTTGAGATGGCCTGGCGATTGAGGAAGCATGGCTATAAAATAAGCTATGCGTATGAGGCAGTTGTTTACACTGTTGTGCCAGACACTTACAGCGGCTTGTGGAGGCAAAGGACACGATGGTACCGTGGGAAGCTGTTTAACATCGCTAAGCATAATGATATGCTCCTAAACCCGCAATATGGGTATTTTGGGATGTTCGTAATGCCTTTCTCGCTTGCGAGTGAGATTGCCGCACTTGGGACAATATACTTCCTCGCATACATGGCGCTTTACACAGGGTTCTGGAACGCCCAGCTCATCATAGCATACCTTGGTGCAGATAGCCTGAGCCTTGCAAATGTGATAACCGGGATGTTTGGCTCAATGGCAGGTGTTCTGATGTTCCTGATTGTCGTCGTGCCTTGGATATATGCGATTATTGTGAGCCACAAGCTGGGAAATAAAAAGCTTGCAATTACGGATGCACCTGCGATGGCATTTTTCCTGTTTGCTTATAGCATTTTCCTGTCAGCGGTGTATGTGTATAGCTTGCTCAAGGAGATTTATGGGAGTGATTACTTATGGTAAGGGCTGACATATTTATTAAGGCGGGCATTATCACCGCCGTCCTGCTGGTAACGTCCCTGCTTGTTGGGAATTATGTTGAGGGAATGGCATACACAAAGATGAGTGATGCCCTGCTTAAGATTAACGAGAACAGTGAAGCAATATTCATCATGCAGGCATACCTTCAGGAAAATGATACACGGGCATGCAGGATGCTTGAGCAGCAGATTGATACAATAAATGCGGATATTTACTCGCTGAGGGGCCAGGTTGAAGCGCAAAAGAGCACAAGCGTGCTAAAGGATTACAATAGCATACGGAGGGAATATTTCCTTTCAAACGCGCGCCTGCTTTCGCTTACAAAGCAGTACCTAAAGCTATGCAATTCAAATGATAAGATAGTGCTTTTCTTTTATTCTGCAGAAAAGGAATGCCCTGAATGTTACGCACAAGGCAGGATACTTGATGATGTAAGGGTACGGTGCAGCAACATAAAAGTATTCTCATTCCCAACGGATGTTGACATGCCGATGATAAAATCGTTCATGGCATTTTATGGTGTTAGCAAGCCGCCGTCTGTGGTTGTAGACCTTCAGGGGCAGGATGTAGTGCTTGAAAAGGTATCAAGTGCCAATGAGATTATCGCAATTGCAGGTTGTTAAAGGGTGAATGCCATAGTAGAGCTTGACCTTGGAAGAAGAATAAGGAATGCAATTGCCGGCTTTAGCGGCAAGGCGTATATTGATGAAAAGGCTGTGAAAGAGCTCGTAAAAGAGCTGCAGAGGACACTTATCAGTGCAGATGTGGATGTTCATCTTGTCCTTAAAATTACAAAGGAGATTGAAAGGAAGGCGCTGGACCTTGAGAAAAAGAAAGAGCTCGCTATCAGGGAGCAGGTTGTCAGGGTTGTGTATGATGAGCTTGTTGCACTGCTTGGAGAAAGCTATGAGCCAAAAATCGAGAAAAAGAAAATACTGCTTGTTGGGCTGTATGGGAGTGGAAAAACAACCACAGCAGCAAAGCTCGGCAAATTTTATAAGGCAAAGGGAATGAAAGTGGCAGTTGTTTGTGCTGACACTGACAGGCCTGCTGCATACGAGCAGCTGCAACAGCTGTGTGAGAAAGCTGGGCTTGAATTTTATGGCGAAAAGGGTGAGAAGGACTCGGCGGCGATAGTAAGCAGGGCTATGCAAAAGCTGCATAACCGTGAGATTGTGATAGTTGACTCATCAGGAAGGAATGCGCTTGAAAGCAGCCTGATTGATGAGCTGAAGAGGATTGTTGCTGTGTTCAGCCCTGATGAGAAGATTCTTGTTGTCAGTGCAGATATAGGGCAGGTGGCTGGCAAGCAGGCAAAGGCGTTTGATGAAGGTATTGGTGTTGATGGCATTATCGTCACAAAAGCGGATGGCAGCGCAAAAGCAGGCGGTGCGCTCAGTGCAGCACACCACGCAAATGCAAAAGTGATGTTTATAGGGACTGGGGAGCACATAGATGAGCTTCGGCCTTATGACAGCAAGAAATATGTGGCGCGCCTCTTAGGGTTTCCTGATCTTGAGGCGTTACTTGAGAAAGTAAAGGCGGTTGAGGCTGAGAGTGGGATTAGCAAGAAAATGCTAAAAGAGGAAAAGCTCACCATGAAGACCTTCCTGGAACAGATAAAGGCGGCCAAGAAGATGGGGCCGCTTAAGGACGTGTTTTCGATGATGGGCGCCCCAGATGTGCCTGAGGAGATATTACAGCAGGGCGAAGGAAAAATGAAAAAGTTTGAGGCAATGATAAATTCGATGACACCTGCTGAAAGGGACGACCCGGAAATAATCAAGAAAAGTGCAAGCAGGATAAGCAGGATTGCAAAGGGGTCTGGCTGCAGTGTTGCCGAGGTGCGAGAGCTGTTAAGGCAGTTTGATATGATAAACAAGATGATGTATGGATTTAAGAAAGACCGTGGAATGAGAAGGCAGATTGAAAGGATTATGAAGGGAGGGTTCAGGTTCTAGTTCTTTTTAAGAAAATGTTTATATACCACTTCGGCACAAAATAATGCATGGTCAAAATGTCGGAGTGGAGGCCGCAATTGGAAGATTATAAGCCATCAGTAGCAACACCACGCATACCCTTATGCGATGGCTCAAAAAGCACATCGCCAC
The DNA here is from genome assembly GCA_026413685.1 of Microcaldota archaeon. GTDB lineage: Archaea > Micrarchaeota > Micrarchaeia > CAILAH01 > CAILAH01 > CAILAH01. Next base: position 3,142 of record JAOAKK010000035.1, read on the forward strand.
CAGGATGGGCCTTGCAGGTTAAGGAGAAGAGCGTTAACCTTTCATTCTATGAAAACATGTGTTACAAGATGTATAAGGATAAGGAATGGTACAACAAAATACTCAAAGGGGGATGGCCTGGTGTAAAGGGAGTTGTGAGATTGGGTGTTCCGCTGATAAACAGATTTGGTGAAGTTATAGTAATATCCTTGAAGAAGGATTTATACCCTGAAGTAAGGGTTTTAGGAAAGGTATGATCACAGCTTGAAATCTAGGATTGGGTGCTCGTGGCCCAGGGCACGGCGCACTTCAAGCTCTTTTATATGTTTCTCTTTCTCAGCCTTAAACTTGCCCTTATCAGCACCATATTTTTCTATTAAAGATGCAACGTGGTGCGCGCCCAGGAAATGTGGAAGTATCACATAATCTGCGCCTGCCTTGTACAGCTCAGCTGCATCATCTATTTTATGTGCTATAGCAATGAAGATTGAATGCTTCTTGGATGTTGATTTTATGCGGTTAAGGAGCAGCGTATTTATTGAGGCATCCGGGATCGTTGAAATTACAAGCTGTGATTTTGAGAAATCAATGCTTGATATAAAATCGATATCACTCGCATCCCCATACATCACAGGTATGCCTTTCCTTTTAAGGTCTGCAACAATGTCTGGGTTGTAATCAATCACAAGATAGCTTTTGGAAATGCGCTGGAGCGGCTTTAGAAGGTCGTATCCTATGCGGTTGTAGCCAAACAGCACCATTTCAGCTGCCTGTGTGGGAGGTTTTGCAGATTTTTGCTTTACTTTAAAGAAAGTGTGTGATAGCGCCTCTCCGTGATGTATGAGATATGAGGAAAGCGCAATTGTAATAATGCCTACAGCAGTTGCAATTGGAAGATACACCTGTGGCAGGTATCCCTCAGCAACACCAACACCCACGAGTATAAAAGAGAATTCGCTGACCTGTGAAAGGCAAAGTGATGATAGGAGAGAGACGTTGCTGCCATAGCCAAGAGCACGAAATCCTATGAATGTGAAAAGCACTTTTGCAATAACAGTTATGGCAACAAGCATTGCTATGAGAACTGCGAATTCGCTGAGCACGCTTGGGAACATTTGTGTGCCAAGCGCAAAGAAGTAGAGTATAAGGAAGAAATCACGAAGCGGCTTTATGCGTGATGCTATCTCGTGATGGAATGTGGATGTCGATAAGCTCAGCCCTGCAACAAGCGCGCCTATCTCCAAGCCAACTCCTGCAAGATAGAAAAGTGACGCTATGAAAAAGCACCAGCATATCGTAAATATGAAAAGGAGCTCTTGTGACCGTGCGATTGCCCTTGTTGCTGCTGGTAGCACGTAGGCAGTTGCAATGAATAATAGTACCACTACGCTTGCCCATATCACTATTGATTGCCCAATATCAAACGGTGTTGACGGTGATAAAGAGGCGGTTATGAGCAATACCAGCAC
>JAOAKK010000036.1 GCA_026413685.1 Microcaldota archaeon
GCTATGAATGCACTGCTCTGGGGGCTGCTGTTTGCAGTGCTCGTGTTTGCTTTGGCGTCTGTGCTCGAGAAAAATACACAGTACGCATATCTTCCTGCTGCTGCCAGCCTTGTGCTCGTAACCGTAATGTTCATGTGCGTATTCGCTGCGTATCCAGGCATACTTATCAAGAAAGAAGCTGAGGAAATTGATTCGCACCTGACATATGCACTTAATGACCTTGTTATGCAGGTTGCTGCCGGCACATCACTTACAGAAGCTATGAGAAGGGTTGCGCAGGGAAAATATGGTAAGGTGTCAGAGCAGTTCAGGGAGGTCATTGAAAGGATAATGAGTGGTGAGAGCCAAGAGCAGGCGTTAGCGAATGTTGCTAAGAAAAACAGGTCTGAATTTATGAGAAGGGTGTTATGGCAGCTTTCAACAGTGCTCCATACGGGTGCGAGCCTGGATGTTGCAATGAAGGACCTAATCGCAGCAATAAGGAACTACCAGGACAACAAAATAAAGCAGTATTCGCAAAGCCTGAATTTTTACATCCTGCTTTATCTTATGGCGGCGGTTGTCGTGCCGTCACTTGCGATACTCCTGCTTACCACGATATCTGTATTCCTGTCGGAAGGGGGGATGGTCAATATTGGCAGGGTATCTTTGTCAATCGAGCAGGTAATCATAATGGCTGTATTCACGCTTATAGCTTGCCAGATAGCAATTGTTGAATACATACGCGTAAGGAGGCCTATGCTATGATTAGCTTTCTGCTCAAGGCACTTGAAGAGAAGCTGCGTTATGCTGGGAGCAGGCTCCAGCCGGAAGAATGGGTAAGGAGGACTGCCATATATGCGGTTGCTGCGGCAATTGTGGTGGCAGCACTTGCAGCAGTGCTGTTCGGTGCTGTTGCTGCAATGGCCGTATTCGTGCTAACGCTGGCTGCCATGCCAGTTGCCAGGTATGTCCAGCTTGAGATGGATATAGAAAGGAGAAGGATAGAGGTTGAGCGCATACTTCCTGATTTGCTAAGGGTTATTGCAGCAAACATAAGTGCCGGGCTAACACCGATCGTTGCGGTGCGTGCAGCTGCACGGCCTGAATTTGGTGCCATATCAAAAGAGCTGAAATACCTCACAGCAAGGTCCATGGGCTCTAGCTCGATGGAAGAGATTACCGAAGAGATAAAAAAGCGCATACGCTCTGACATGCTCGACAGGGTATTGCTGATGTTTACAACGTCGCTGCGCTCTGGCGGGGATGTGGTGAAAGCACTAGAAACAAGCGCATCAGACATACAGCGAATAAGCGAGCTCCACGATTCACTAGTTGCACAAACTTCAATGTACACAACATTTGTGCTTTTTGGGATTGTTGTAACAATGCCTTTCCTGCTTGCAGTAAGCATAAGCGTTATGGGGCTTATGTCCGACATTACCTCTGCACAGCAAATATCATATGTTGCTGCATACATGAGCTTTGGGTTCCCCAGCATCAGCCAGGAGTTCCTAACAGTCATCTCTGTGCTGGTACTGGTTGGCTCATCATTGACGGCAAGCCTTCTTATGGGCATCATAAGGGCAGGAAACAGGATTGAAGGCCTCAAATATTTCCTGCCGTTGTTCTGCGCGGCGCTGGCTGTGTTCTACATATCACACAAAATAGCCGTGCCATTCATAATTGGGATGCTTAGATAAAAATAAAAAAAAGCAAATTAAGCGATTAATGAGGCAAAACAGGATTATGCCTTCTCACCGATGGCAAACTTCCTGCCTATAAAAGTAATGTTTACGTCAACGTCTTGCCCAACGTCGGACTCGGTTGCCCCTTTTACGAAAACAACAAAGCCCTGCACTTTGGCAACACCGTCGCCTTCCTTACCCATATTGTCCACATGGACTTTTACCTTCTCGCCAAGCTTAACCGGCTTGGGTGCAAAACCTCTTGGGGGGCCTCTTCGCTCTCCCCTTCCTTCAAAACTGCCTTCTTCCATTACAGTCACTTCCTTAGCCTTTGTAAGGCCTATACCTTTAAGCCACCCACATTTAATAAAGTTAGTTTTGTGGATACATAAATAATAAACTATATATATAAGTTTCATCAAATTAAATGTATGCTCACTATACAAAGGGAACATGCAAAAAACACTGCCTTTTTAAAACAAAAAAATGCGGCAGAGCCCCTTTCTGAAAAGCTCACAAAGGCCATAATATCCAACAATTTTGAAGAAGCCAAAAACGCAATCAATAAAGGCGCTGACCCTAATTGGTGTGATAAGAATGGGCTTACACCTTTGTTTTATGCAATAATGAAAGGCAACTATGATATTGTTGAGCTTCTTATCAAAAGCAATGCTGATGTGAATGCAGAAGCCAATAAGAACGGGAATGCGATGGTTTATGCTGTGTATAAGGGGGACATCAGGATTGTTAAGCTCCTTAAGCAGAGTGGATGCACAAAGGTAGAGGCTGCACTTGCTATTGCGCTGCAACATACTAACTATGATATTGTGGAGGCGCTTACAGAAAAGATGTGATGAGGTGTTGTTATGAAACTGCTTGGCGTGAGAAATGAGATAATGAAAAGACCTCTGAAAATCCCTTGCTAAAATTCTTGTTTTATAGTGCCCATACGTCGGCCATATGCATGTATAAATACATCTACAAGTGAAGAGTCAATCTCACCTTTTGCGGCAAAATCCTTGAGCATAGACACGGCTTCATCGTGTGACCTTCCTTTCTGGTATGGGCGGTTAGTCCTAAGAGCATCATAAATGTCTGCAATTGAAATTATGCGTGCAGTGAGAGGTATCTCATCCCCCTTCACGCCATAATATCCTTTGCCGTTGAGCTTTTCGTGGTGCATTAGTATGCCAAGCAGGACCTCATCAAGCTTTGTAAAATTGACCGCCAGCGTGTAGCCGCGGAGAGGATGCATCTTTACCTGCTCAAACTCCTCATCTGTAAGCCTGCCATTCTTGAAAAGGATTGAATCAGGCATCCCTATCTTGCCAAGGTCATGAAGCTTTGCTGCATGCTTTACAAGCAGCACTTCACGCTCTGGAAGGCCAATGTCTCTGGCAATCCACTCTGAATATTCTGAAACGCGCTCGGTATGCCCAAGTGTATACTCATCCTTCTGGCCAAGGGCCTGCAGCGCCACCTCAACTGAGCGCATCCCGATAAGATCGTTCTCAACATGCTTTCGCTCAGATGTCTTGAATGCATCAACAGAAACAACAACTGCTGATTTTGCAAGCAATCCAAGCGCGGCTTTGTGGACAACTGCACGCATCGTGAGCGCACCTGCCGCCTTTAGTGCAAAAACGTCGTGGTGAAGGTCACGAACAAAATCATATGCAAAATAACAAAGCAGTATTGCCGTGGCGCTGTCCAACACAGCAACAACATTTTGGATGCCCGCCTTGCGGATATTCTCTTCAGAAGGTACTTTATAGGCCTCCTGGATACGTGCATGTGCCTCTGCCCAGGAAGGAATAGATGTAAGCGAAAGCAGCCATAAATATGCGCGTGACACCCCCATATCCAGCTTGCTTCCCAGGCTTGATAATATTTCAGATGTGGTAATTATAGGGCGGCGAATAAAGCGTGGCAATGAGTATTTGATAATCTCTTTCCTTATGAGCGACCTCTCCATATCGGTTATGCTTTTTTCCCAATCGCTTGCAATTGCAGGGTCGCGTGATGCAAGCTCACCTATATCTATGAGTGTTGCGAGGGCCTCATCCTTATTGCCTGACTTGAGTGCGTATGCAAGCTGCTGCTTGTTCAGCTCGTAGCTTATTCTTCTGCTTTCTTCGAGAGAGGTAGTGCCTTTTGTAACTGGAGCAACATTAGACATTTTCCTGAATGCCTTCAGCGCTTCCTTCCGGTGCCTCTTTTTTTCCTTGCGCTTAGCATACGCTTCACGTATCCATTGAAAAAGGTTATGCGCTCCAGCCATAAGGTGATTTGTGCGTGAATGTTATATTAATATATTACTATTAATTAGGAAAATGAGAACACACATTTAAATACTAGGATAGTCAAGGACAACCGGCAAGGACGGGTCAATTATATTATTTTCTTTCGGCAGGTTGAAATAGTTTACAGCTATTCCTTTCTCGAACTCCTCGCGCACAATCTTGCCAGCAATAAACTCAATGTAGAATTGTATCCTGTCCTGCTTCACCACAATCCCTTCCATCATTGCGGGATTGCCTTTTTCGTCAATCGCATAAGCAGAATGCCTGATAAACCTGGCCAGCTCATCCGGAGAAGCGCACTTTACAGCAGCAATGCGTGGAACTGGGAAAATAAGCGGTGTGGTGCCAAAGAGCCCTTTGACACGGAGCTTCCCTTTCTTAACATCTTCCCATACTTCTAATTTCTGGGAACGGCTCAAAAATTGCATTTTTTTCCTGTCATAAACATCAAAAAGTGTATACC
>JAOAKK010000037.1 GCA_026413685.1 Microcaldota archaeon
TTTCTATCCTCTTCTATATTATGCGCGCCCATGTTTTTATCCTATTAATAGCTGTTTTGGCAGTTTCACCCTCTTTTGCATTCAATGCAACATATTTAGACCCTACATTCCAGAAACCATGGGAATTTAACCGCATCTCACTTCCAGATTTTGTAACAAACGTGCTGGCCAATAAGCCTGGCAAAACAGATATAGATACGAGTTATATGTTTGCACTCCAGCCAGAAGCCTCATCACAGTTGCGCGAGGAAATAAATCACATAAAGAGCGCAGATGCAAACCTGAAAAAAACAAGTGAAGGCAAGCTCTTGCTTATGAGTGCAATACAGGCCTATTTTGAAGAGGCTGAAGGAAAGACAGCCACAGCCCTGGCTGCCTGGCTTGTGCCTTTGGTTGGCACATTCATAATTATTGATGCCGGAACAGGCATTATATCCGAAACCACAGATTTAGGGTCGGAAATGCTGTCAATATGCAAAGAGCACTATACGGCGGCAGTAACAGCGGCGGAAGAGGCAAGCTTGGCATATAACGGCCTGCAGTCAAAGGTTGATGCCGGATACAGGGAGCTCAGGCATATGGGTGCGCTCAGCCCAGCATACAAGGGACAGTATGCAAACGACATAGCACAGCTGGAATCCACACTATCTTCAATAGATGGCAATATGTTGCGTGACCGTGAAGCCAGAATCAAGGCGTATGCGCAAAATACTGAAAGGGACCCCTCGGCATATCGCCCGCTTGTTTCTGAGTCGGTTTTGCAGGCCAGGTATCTGCTTGATGGCCAGCAGTCGGCATTCTCAAAGCTTCTATTTGCATACACAGCCCAGAAATCAATAAAGGAAGGCCTTATGAGAGAGCGCGAATCTGCCCGCTCATCTGCAGAAACGCGCCTGCACCAGGTTTCAGAAGAGTACACGCGCATAAACAAAGAATACGGCCAGATAACAGACTCGGATGTTATTTATTTTGGCATTGCAACACTTGACACGCTTGATTCGCCATCAATACACATTTCAAAGGCATCAGAGGATATTAGTGCATCATCAGCAAGGATTCTGGAAGGGGACCAAGCCTACTTAATGAAATCGCAAGGGTATATCACCGAATCAACAGCATCATATTACATGGCGGTTTCAAGGATAGATAGTGCAGCATACAACCTTAAAGAGGCAGCGCGCCGCGGCAAGTTTATACTCAGCTCTGCAGAGAACATAACGCAGAAAGAGTATGCTGCTGCAACAGCAGCAGTTGCATCTTTTATCCCAAAGACCCAGGCAGAGCAAAAGCAGCTTGAGGCAGCTAAAAGGATGATAAAAGAAGCTGAAAGGTCGATGGCTTTGCAAAGCAGCACAGCAAGCGAGCGCCTGTCCAACCTAAAGGTTGCATTGAATAGCCTGCGGCTGGCCCGCGCTTATCTTTCACCGGATGCAGTATTCCGGGCCAACGCAAAAGACTCTGCAGCAAACTCATTATCATATTTAAAATCTGTAATTGACCGTGCCAAGGCTGACGCGGTCGATGTTTCTTATGAGGAAGATTACTATAACCGCAAAGTGATTGCACTCCAGAGCGGTAACCTCCCACCAGAGGAAATGGTTAACATTTCGCTTATGTGCGGTAATCTTACAGAGCAGTTGTTCTTGAGGGGTGCAGCACAGTATTCACAGCTATCTTTGCGCTACGCAAAATTGCTCCCGCTTGCAGCATACATAGAATCCCTGGAAGGCAAGCGAATGGGAGAGTTTTTAACACTTAACAAATATCTTGGCCGTGATGGGGCATTTGACCGCTACCTTTCGCTTGGGCATTATAAGGAAATTTCAGGGATTATTGCAGGGCTTGAGGCACAGGTTGAAGTAAAGGCAAAGGAGCTCATACGTGAATCTTTGATACGCAACACTAAAGTGACGGTTGAGTATGGAAATTCAACAATGCACCTTGATTCGCCGGTGTTGCGTAAGGTGCGCATCTCAACTTATAGCACAGTAAGCCTTGGTTATACAGGCCCCATCTCACTAAGCATTCCTTTGCAATATGACCTGTCCAGGCCGTCCGCAACAGCAGGCAGCAGTTTTTCTGCGTATAGCTACTCACAAGGCACGCTCAGCCTGCTTTTAGAGCAATACCAGCCAAACAAGATGTATACAATATATTTTGAGGATTCGCAAATGCTCGTTCGCACCGTATCTGTAAAGTCAAAAGCATCCCTTACATCCCCAACAATGCTCAAGGTTACTGTTGAAAGGCAGGTGCTATCATTAGGTGTGCCATATCTTAGGGTTCCACAGTATTACAATTATCCATACATGCTCTATTATAACGGTGAATATGCAGGCAGCTTTAATTATGATGCGGATATAAGGAAGGAAATCCCAGCAGGCACGCACCTTCTTACAGCAATTTACTCAATTGAAAACCCATTTGTTATTACAGCAGGGGGCATCTCAGCGACAAGAACATCTACGTCACTTTCAATTTCTGTAAAGAACACAGTGCCTTTCGACATTGAAAACCCAACAATTACCTATGACCTGCCGGTTGTATCACCAACTTCAGTTTCAGTATCATCACCGGATTGCACTATAGTTTCAACAGCGCGGACACTACAGCCGTCTTCAACGCGCCTTGCGATTATGGTAAAATCAATCCCTGCAGGTGCAAAATGCACATTTGACATGCACGCGACGGCGCCCATAAGCAAGGATTCAATAGAGCAGGAGATTGCACGCATCTCTAACGACTCCAGCGCTTCGAAAAGCAAAGAGGTTAACAATTACCTAAATAAGGCGCGCAGTGCCCTTGATGCCGGCAGGTTTGAAGAGGCATTTAAGGCAGTATCCGATGCCGACAAAGCACTCACAGAATCAAAACAGGCAGCAGCGCAGGCATTGCGCCAAGAGAGCGAGATAGGGCGCCTTTCAAAAGAGATTTCTGCGGTGCTTGCGAACCTCTCATCAGTGCGCGACCCAGAAGCCCAAAAATCCATACTGAAAATTAAATCCTACTATGACTCTGCAGCCAGCGAAACAAGCCTGGATAAAAAGCTTGAACTGCTGCGCAAAGCGGATAACGAGGTGCTTGCGCTTAATGCGCTTATGTATGCACAGGTAGCTGAAGTTTCAGAGAAGCTCAACAAGGCAAAACAAAGATGGCTACAGCTCATTGATAAAGGATATGCAGCTGAAATGCCAAAGGAGATAATGGAGGCTGAATCGCTCATCACTTCAGTATCTGCATCCTCTTCCCCCACATCATCTGCTTTTTCAAAAATCACCGATGCAAAGGCAAAGCTGGATTTGATTGACACTGCAACAAAAAACGCAGAGAAGGACATGTCCATATGGGAGAGCACTCTTAAGGACAGGTTTAAGCAGCTTGTCTCATCGTTAAAGTCATCAATTACGCAATTGGCAAAAGCGTGTGGTGCGAGCTGCCCAGTAGAAATGATTTCCTATTCACAAGCACTCCTCTCTTTAAGCCCTCAAACGCCCAACGAGTATTCAGAATCAATAAGCAAGATTAACAAGACAATCTTCAGCATAACCTCATACATAGCGACCGAGCGGGCAGCTGCCAATTCAGCAATAGGCGAGCTTAAGAGTGCAGCCGCATCCATATCCGACCCGCGCACAAAAGACGCCATCATTTCAAAAATACACGATATTGAATCTATGTATGCGGCTGGGGAGTACTCACGCGCCAAGGAATCAGCCATTGCCGTTAAGGCAAGCATTACAAGCGCACAAAGCGCACCCACAAGCGACTATACACTGGTGCTCGTAGGCCTGGCAGTAATCATAATTTCTTTCATAATACTAAAAATCCGTGAGCGCAACTCTAAAGCCCAGGATGAAATTTCAAGGCAAATAAAAATCCTCAAGCGCGAGAAATAGCAGCCGTAAAAATGAAAAATCAGGTTGGTTTATTCTTCCTCCTCTTCCTCCTCTTCTTCTTCCTCATCCTCCCAATCTTCTTCTTCCTCATCCCATTCTTCTTCCTCTTCCTCATCGATATCCTCATCGTCCTCATCAAATTCGTCGTCACCGAACATCATTTTTACACCTCTGCTAGCTTTTGTTTTCTTGTCAAAGCTTTTAATACTTATGCAAGGCAAATTCCTCATGCAGCCGACGTTTGATGCGGTAACAAGGTATATTTTTTCACTTTCGCATCCATGGCTTACATTCCTTGCCACATTGGTTGATGAGTATCTGCCCTTGATATATGTTGTTGCACTATTTTTTCACCTCAACATCTTAAGAGAGCACAAGCGCCTGCAGAAAACAGCATTTGCAATCATACTCTCATTGCTGATAACATATGCACTTAAGTATGCACTCCAAGTTCCCAGGCCTTGCATAT
>JAOAKK010000038.1 GCA_026413685.1 Microcaldota archaeon
ATCCATTTTGTTGCTGTTGCAGCAAGGGCATTCATATTTTGGGCTGAACTCTTCACCTGGCTTGCATACTGCGGGCTCACAAGCGAAGAGCGGTATGTTGGTGAGAGTGAAGCGTAATTTGTTATGTTAAGCCTCTTTATGCAATATACGGGGCTTGTTGCCTCAACATATATCTCATATCCATAATCATCCGGAATGTTATAGCGTGAAGGTGAAACTGCATATAACGCCTGGCCGTTCGCATCTGCAACTGCGTACCCCCTTTGCACATAGCTGCTGCGCGTAAGGATTGGAAACAGGATGTTCCTGCCGTTAACTTCAGAAACGCGCACGTTGGCATTGGGGATGCCGCCACCGCCAGGGCTGCGCACAACCACGCGCAGCTCGTATGGCACACCCGTCTTTGGGAAATAAGTTGTGCTTACCCCATCTATATAGGTGTCTATTATGCATTCAGGATAAACATAGAAATAGTAGCTCTCACTGCGCGGCATCATATACTGGAAATCAAATATCGTTGTGTTATAGCCGACCTGTGGCCCAAGCGTAACTATAAAGAGCGGCTCGGTATGCGTCCCATTGTTAAACTTGAGTACACTCATGTTGATGTTTGGCCTGAGCACAATGTATGGGCAGGGAATAACAAGCCCGCTGATGTTGCAGTTGTGGTAAAAGCACGCAGGGCTGCAGAATGTATATAATGGGCTCTCAATGAATTTCGTAAAGTCAAGGCCTGCAAACGTTGCAAAATTTGAGAACATGCCACCATTCCCAAAATCCGCCGGTACGGGGGACTGGAAATTCCCGGGGGACGGCCTCTCCTTCAGGCGGGTGAGCACTGCGCTCTGGCCGACGAAACTGCCGTTGATTCTAACTGTGTATACTGTTGCATTTGTTGCTTTGACATATCCTATTGGCTTGGAAGTGTCGGGGGTTACGGAAGCGTCCATCCACCCGACAACTGCTGCCCAGTGAACAGAAGGCTGGTTTACTGAGAGGTTTGAGCTTGATATGTTGCCGCCGCGCGTCCCAAGCCCCCCTCCAAAAATAGCTGCCGATGAAAAAACAAGAACAAAGATAAAAAGGAAAATGCTTCTCATGCTTATCTCTCGCACCAAGCTATCTCTTTTTTCTTGCTGCCTCATGCTCCTCCACTTTCCCGGTGCCGCTTCTCCTGGTAGCAAAGTATATCACCACTATCAGGAGAATTATCACTAATATTATTAAGCCAATCATCAGTGGGTCTATCCCCTTCTCCTCCTTTATTATGCTAAGAGGCACTGTAGATTCCTTCGTTTTCTGCAGGAAACCTTCCCGCGCACCGTATTTTAAGGTTATCTTAACCTCCTTGTTTGCTTCCAAATCACGTGCTGAAAGGTCAACTGGCAATGCAACAACTGCTATTGAGCCAACCGGCACTTTTGTGGCAGATGCGCTTCTTATTGTGGTTTGTGCTCCGCCAACAATAAGGCCTGCCGATGCCTGGACATATGCATCCTGCTCGCCTGTGTTCCTAATGCTTACCCTAAGGTCACCATCCTTGTAAGATGCGGCTGCAACCACCACGTCCGACCTGTCAACAAAAGAATATGTGGCGATATCAACTGATTTTGCAGTAAATGCTGTTAGGGATTTCTGGGTCTCACCATACCTTACAATGACGTCGCCCGTGATTTTGCCCTCTTCAACAGATGGCAGTGCATAGTCATACTCAAGGCCCTTCGTCTCACCGCGCTCTATTAATGATGGCTTGCTGTCACCGAGCACGCTAAGCTCGGTTCCATCCTTTTTTATGTGGATTTCAACCTGGTAGTATTCAGGCCCTTCGGCCTTGCTTGTGATTTCAAGCTCAATCTTGCCTGTGGCCTTGTTATACTTAAGGGAATCTATGCTCATTCCGAGTATGTATGAAGGCACGGGGAATGTATCAAGAGGATAGGTCCCCTCCACACCTGCAACAGATTGCCCAAACTTTACAATTATGCTTAGCGTCCTGTTTCTTCCCTCCTCCTGCAGCTTGGCCTGCACCTTCTTCTTGAGGTCATACGTTGGGCTTATGAGGTTGCTGCCCACAAGTATGTATGAGTTTAGCGTGCCCTTGCGTGCACTCTCAAGCACAAAGCCATAAGTCACATCTGGAATTATTGGTGCAACAAGAACTACTGGAAGGTTGCCGTCAACCATCCCTTCCTCTATAAACGTGCCATCTGCCATTATTGCCTGCTTAAGGCCATAATCGCTTGCCATTTTTGAGACAAGCTCAATGTTATCCTCATACTTGTCTTCTCCTTTACCAATCACAATGGGAGAATACTTTTCAAGCTTCTTCCTCGTGGCTGAGTCAACATATCCAAATATTGTAACCTTTGGTGATTGCTTCTTGTCAAGAAAGTCAATTACGCTGTCTATATTGCCACTGTATGCAAATATCACATATGATTTTGTCCTTTTTGCATACGAAATCACTGAAATTGCATTCTGGCCAAAGGAAGGGTCTACTATGATAAAACTGTTAACACCAGACTTGCCTGCAAGGTCCAGGTTTGTCTTAAACCCATCTGAAGTTACACTGTAAACTGTAACCTTGTTTGATTTCTTTAGCTCATTCTCAAGAAAAGTCGTTACGGGCATGCTTGCGGACTGGATAAGCAATATGTCCTTGCCTGTGCCAACCTTTCCTGCGGTAAGGCGGTAATCACCATTATAAGGCATAAACCTTGCACCAACCCCTATCGAGTTGGCATAATAAATGCCAGAAAGGACGTCAAGGCCGCTTTTTGAGTTTATTACAACGTAATTCTCTGCAAATACAAATTGGGCTGCAAAAAGGACCAGCAACAGCATTGTTTTGAGTTTCATCACAACACCCTGGTATTGTATATAGGGAAAACATATAATAAGGTATAATAAGCCGCAGCTAAAGACCTACAGCGACATCTTAAATGCCCAAAAATAAAATAAAAGAAAAAAGTTGTTCTCGCTTATGCGAGCTCAGCATAGAAGTAGTACGTCATCAAGCCTGTGCCAGGTGTTGTTGGAACCATCAGCTCATAGTTTGCTGGGTTGCCAAGGTAGTTGTTGCCTGCTGAGTTTGCAGCTACACAGAATGCATAGTTGCTCCCATCCTGGATTGCACAGGTCTCGAACGTGTCACCTGGGTTGTTGCCTGTTGGTGCATTTGGCACGCTGGTTATTGCCGGCTGGCCTGAGAAGGAAAGTGTGCACGTGCTTGTCGTGAATGTCCCTGTTGCGTTGTCTGCAGCGCTGCCAAGGCCAAAGAAGGTGTTCATGTTAGGAACATTTGCTGGGGTTGCACTTACAAAGTTGAATGTTGTGCTTGGAGATGCACATACATAACCACTGTTGATTGTGCTGACCGTCCAAGTGTACACATAGTTTGTTGTGGCGCCAGCCGCAGATGTCAAGTAAATCGTACCTGTCAGGTTCCCAAAGAAGGCTGCCCACCTGTCAGTCAAAGAGGTTGCTGAAAGGTTCAGGTCAGAGATGTTACCACCTTCAATCTGGATTCCCTGTGCTGCCGTGCTTCCCTCCCACCTGGCATAATAGCTCTGGGTGGAATTGGATGCGTTAAATGGTGTTGCAAACGCAAGGCCGAACACCATCAATACCCCGAATAGGGCCAAGTT
>JAOAKK010000039.1 GCA_026413685.1 Microcaldota archaeon
ATGCTGTGATAAACACAAGCAGGTAAATCAGGAATAGGGTAACAGAGACAAGCGCGGTATACACTATCACATCCCGGATATATACCTCCTGCCCTTTTTGCATTTTCGCGATCCTGAGCTTTTTCCTTAGGTCGGGGAAAAATGAGCCGATCTTGTCAACGAATGCGTTGACCCTCTCCTTCTTAGCTTGCGGTTGCTGGCTTTCAGCTGAAGACATTAGCATCACAGTAGGGATTTGTTGGCAAATAATTTAAATATGTTGCCATTGTAATAGGTGCATGATTCGACGTGCCAGAGGTATGCGCGACATACTGCCTGAGGATGAGATTGCCCGCAAGCGCATCATCTCTATCATAGAAAAGAAATACCAGGAATACGGGTTTGACCCTGTTACACACCCGGCAATTGAGAGGCTTGATGTGCTTGAGGCAAAAAGCGGTGAAGGCATAAAAACTGAAATTTTCAGGTTCAACGATGAGGAGCTTGGGCTGCGGTTTGACCTGACAGTGTCGCTTGCAAGGATGTTCTCTGAGAACACTTCGCTCGCAATGCCGTTCAAGAGGTACTCGATAGGCCAATCCTGGAGGCGTGAGGAGCCACAGTATGGGAGGTACCGGGAATTCACACAGGCAGATGCCGACATACTGGGAAGCAAGAGTGCCAGGTGCGAAGCCGAGCTGATTGCGTGCGCCTGTGACATTCTTGATGAGCTTGGCATTGAAGGGTATGTTGTATATGTAAACAACAGGAAGATGCTCAACGCAGTGCTCAGGCATATGGGCGTAAGCGAAGACAAGATAGATAGCGCAATAAGATGTGTTGACAAGCTTGACAAGAAGAAGGAGGAGGATGTCATCGCTGAGCTCGCACAGAACGGGATACAAAACGGCAAGGAAATCGTAAAGGCGTTCACAAAAAGCCTTGAATATTATGAAAGCATCGAAGGATGCCGTGAAGCCGTGGCCGAGCTGAAAGAGCTCTTTGCGTGCCTTGACATGTATGGGGTGAAGAATTGTAAGTTTGACCCGAGCATAGCGCGCGGGCTCGGCTATTACACGGGCATAATCTATGAGATTAAAAGCCAGGACAAGCAGCTTGGAACGATAGCTGCAGGCGGCAGGTATGACGGGCTTGTGGGGATATACGCTGGCCAGGACGTCCCTGCTGTGGGCATATCGTTTGGTGTTGACAGGATGGCCAACCTTCTCAAGGGCCTCACAACACAGAAGACATACACAAAAATCATACTCATTAACGTGAAGGAAGAGAACTACAGGAAATGCGTTGAATACGCACGCATGCTCAGGAAAAACGGGGTCCCGGCGCGTGTAGACCTAATGGGGAGGAATATGAAAAAGCAGCTTGACTATGCATCATCACTCGGTGTCCCATACGTTGGGATTGTTGGTGACAAGGAGTCTGCTGCTGGAGAGATTACGATTAAGGACTTATCGAGTGGAGACCAGAAAACGCTGCCCATCAACGACGCAATCAAAGCACTAATGGGCTAGCTGGCTATCTGTTTGCCATGCACGGCATAAAAACAGAGGAAAGGCTATGCGCCTGTGCGCACTGCAACCACTC
Source organism: Microcaldota archaeon (assembly GCA_026413685.1). Classification (GTDB taxonomy): domain Archaea; phylum Micrarchaeota; class Micrarchaeia; order CAILAH01; family CAILAH01; genus CAILAH01. The sequence goes on from JAOAKK010000039.1 coordinate 1,585, forward strand.
CGCTTGTGGTATACTCTGTCCCGCTCCCCTCAATCTTATACCTTATTGTAACCTTGACCTTTTCAAGTGTTGATGTGCGGAATGTGCCTTTGTTATCAAACTTTGCATTAATGGTTATCTGGCCGTTCGGCTCTGCAAAGCTGCTCACCTGCGCCTGCACATTCTTCTGCCCGGTACTCAGCAAATCCAATGATGCGCCCGTTATTGTTATCCTGTAGCCAAGGCCGTTGCTCAGGACAAGCGAAAAGTCGCCTTTAGTTGAGAAGCTCATCGACTTGCACTGCAAGCTTGGCTGGAACAGGCACTCCTCACCCATATACTGCTGTGGGTTAAAAACCCCAAAGGAGTAAAGTATTGCAATCACTGCAAGCAGTATGATGAATGCCCAGCCATAAGTCATAAGGTACTCAACAGAAGATTGTGCGCGCCTGCCGTTCATGTATGAGAATATGGGTTATAAATTAATAAACCTATATTGTGGAAGTATAAACGGTGGTACTGGATGGCGCACACTTTCGGGAACGAGCTTAGGAGGATGCCTATCTACGCCGGCGAATCACACGAGAAACGCGGCGAAATAACTGTTTTTGATGATGGCCTGGTTTTTGAGCACGGTGATTTTAAGATGCCGCTGCACAAATCTTTCATTGAGAGCATAAGTGTCCAGCGTGCACTTGCACAGTCAAAGTTTGAGGTTGTGCTGAAATACTACAATTTCATGGGCAGCACAATGGAGATGGCGTTCATAGTTGCAGATGAGGATTACAAGTTCCTGTCCGCAAAGGTTGGCAGGAAATAGGATTGGGCAATCGGTGGTATTATGGAGTTTGAGGATGCAGTTGTGATGGATGCAAACGAGCCGGTATCTTCGGCAATTGGGAAGATAATCAAGGGTGAGCCTTGTGTTATTGTGACAAAGAACGGTGAGTATCTTGGGGTGTTCAGCGATATTAACGTGAATGAGGTCATTGACACATCGAAGGAGAAGTTGGGGACGGTATGTGAAAGGGCGCCGTTGCTGAGCGAGGGTGCGGATACGCGCGAGGCAGTCCAGACATTCCTGGATGGGAGGTACAAGGCACTGCCCATAAAGACAAAAGAAGGGTGGAAAATCATACGCAGGAACAAGTTCCTCAAGCACCTGCTCAAGCAAAACCTCCTCCCCAATGTTAAGCTTGGGGAAATAATGACCGTGCCAGTGTATACTGTTGACCATAAGGAAAATGTCGGTAAGGCAAAGGAGATAATGCGAAAGAACCATGTCAGGAGAGTTGTTGTTACTGAGGGCGGCAAGCTTGCGGGGATTGTTGCGATGCGTGACCTGCTTGTTATTGCCGAGTCGAAGAAAGACAGGCCGCCTTTTGTGAAAGACAAGGTCAGCTCTGACAGGCAGCCGATACGGGATTACATGAACACTGAAGTGCACACGCTTTCGCCCACATCACTGGTTTCTGATGCCGTGCAGCTGTTACAGGATACTGATGCGTCATCTGTTGTGATAGCTGAAGGCACAAGGCCAATCGGGATAGTGAGTGTAAGGGACTTGTTTGAAATTGTTGCTGCAAAAAAGGAAGAGGAGCGCATTTACCTGAGCGGGCTCGACCGTGCTGATGAGGAATACCTGCCCGAGATAAGGTCCACGGTTGAAAAGGTAATGGAGAAAATAGAGAATTTTGCAAGGATTGAGTACATTGCGATACATTACAAAAAGCTCAGGTATAAGGGGTTGAGGAGCAGGCATGAGGTCAAGGTGCGTGCCAAGGGTGACAGGACGATTTCGGTCTCAAATGCAGACTGGGACATAAGGACTGCCACGCAAGGCGCAATGCAGGAACTGCTCACAGTAATCAAGAAATCGCATACCAAAGTG
>JAOAKK010000003.1 GCA_026413685.1 Microcaldota archaeon
GTGTACAAGATTGGCAAGGGCACGTTGCGCCTTGGCCTTGCGTTTGTAGGCTCCGCTCATCAAGTTGTAGAGTTGGCTGTAGTGGCTGATGGCAAGGAACTAGTGAAAGGCATCTACAGGCCAGGTGACGACTTTACTTTCTCTGATGGCGTAAGCCTACACAACGTGGGAATAGAAAAAGTTGATTTTGTTACAAAAGAGGCAAAGCAATAAATCAAAGCCTCTTTTCATTTTTTATTGTGGCCAATTAGATGCATTAATCCTTGATTATCTCCCCTTTAAGGTATGCAACGCCCGCAGAAACGATCCTGCACATTACAGTTTCACCTATACGGCCATCAGCCGCAACCTGCTTGTAATACTCATTCCTGCCCACCGTGCTCTTAACCTTCTCGAGCAGTGTGACACCACACGTCCTGCCTACCCATAACGAATTTCTTTGCAGTGAGATTGAGTCGCACAACTTGCTCATTATAATGCTCCTCTTCTTTGCTGCGTTCTTGTCCCACAACTGCATCCTTGCAGCTTCAGTGCCTGGCCGTACGCTGAATTTTGATACGTTTGTTGTATCTGCCTGCACGCGCTTTACAGCCTCAACACTTAACTCAAAATCCTCCTCGTTTTCACCAGGAAACCCGACAATGATATCATTCATTATGTTTGCGAGCCTGTCCTTTCTTATCTCTTTTATTATGCCAAAGTACTCATCAACAGTGTTCTCCCTTCCCATCAGCTTAAGTATCCTGTCAGAGCCGCTCTGCAACGGCACATGGAAAAACTTGTAAAAGCACTCATTTTCCATTATAATATCGATAATCTCCATCTGCTCTTTTAGGTGTTTTGGGTTTATCATCCCTATCCGGATTTTCAGGCCCAGGTCGCCAATATCGGCAATCTGGCTTAGCAGCCCTTTGAGTGATGCGCCCCTTTCAAGGCCGTATGCACCCATATCCTGTGATGTGAGGCGAAGCTCTTTTACACCAGCCTCATTTGCAGCCTTAATCCTTCTTATAACTTCACCGAGCCGCATGCTTCTCAGCTTTGGCCTTGCCAGCTTTGCAAAGCAGTAAGTACACGCGCTTGTGCACCCTTCTGACACGGCAATGCCCGCGATTGGCGGTGTGAAAGTGTATTCAAGCCCGCCCTTATCACAGGCATTGAAAAATTCCCCACAGCCTCCCCGGAGCGCATCTTCAACAGCGCTGCATATGTATTTGGTGCTATACGTGCCAATCAAAGTAGCATGTGGCGCGAACCTCCTGGCCAGCTGCCCATCAGCAGCTGCAATGCATCCACCAACAACAACAGGCTTTTTAATGCCCTTGAGCCGCTCTATAATCCTTTTTTCGGTGGCATCCTTCACACCGCACGTGTTTATTATAATGACATCTGCATCATCCTCACTGCTTTCAACAAGCCCTTTTTTTATGAGCAGCTCTTTCATGAGTGCGGAGTCGTGCTGGTTAAGCGTGCACCCGTATGTCTCAATATAAAATTTCATCACAAAAATTAGGCTACTTAACCATTAAAAACACTGCTAGAAAGGAAAAAATGGAAAATTAGCAGCTGCCCGTCGATACACCTTGTTCTGTTGAGAGTGTCTTGTTGCACTCGGCAGGCGGAGTGTTGAATGCAGAGCATATAAACTGCTTGAACGCCTCAGAGCTCCTCTGCCCGTTATACGTCTTGCCGTTAAGGATAACGGTAGGAGACCCCTGCACATTATACTGGCTTGTTTTTGCGACCTCTGCATCAGCTATGCTGTTAAAGCTCTTTGCATATTCCTCTTCAAGGGCTTTCACGTCTATGCCCTGCCTTGCAGCCGCTTCTTTCCAGCAAGACTCAACATTCTGCAGCGTACAGTTTTGGTTGACATCATAAGTGAATGCCATCCATTTCTTTGCACCGTATTTGTTGAAGACAATTTTCTCCCTTATATCCTGGTTAAGCTCTGCCTGGCCGTGCAATGATTGGTAAGCCCCATTTTTCCCTGAGATAATGTACACAGGCTCAAAATCAATCTTCCCATCAAGCAGTGCGATCACATCAACAAACGCATTCTCCGCAACGTTGCCGTATGGGCAGAAGCTCATCACGAACAGCTTTACAGTTGGCTTATCACTTTTTTCAGGTGGCTGTTTTGACATCTCAAGATCTTTCTTTGCAGCATTAACTTGTGCCTTAAGCGTGTTAAAATCAGTTGGCTGCTGCAGCAGGTATCTCAGGTCCTTGGTTGCGTAAAGCGTCTGTGGGAATGAGCCGTCAATTGTGAAGTCAATCGCAACAAGGTCCCCATCAAGCTTATAGCCGACATATTCGACGCTGTGCTCCTCGCCCGTCTGTATGTAAATTATGTCCTTGAACACCGAGCTAATCTCCTTTATCTTGTTTGTATCAGGAGTGTATGAGCCGGCCGCGGTGCCTATGCTGCACGTATTATTAATGTTGCTGGCCGAGGCTGGGTTGAGCGCAGAATACATGTAATACCCAATCCCAAGCCCTACCGCAAGCGTGAGGACAAGTGCAGCAAGCATCTGGCTGCTTAATTCAAATTGCTTATCAGGCATTAAACCACCAAACGGCTATTATAAAGATGGAAATGTTTTTAACAGCTTCTAATTCTGGAGGTGGGGCAAAACATATTTTAACAGGCCAGCACACAACATAACAGATGCTATGCTTTCACAAAAGCTTGATTCACTTTTCAGGAGCAGGTTCAGCTCTTACACACCTGTGCAGGAGAAGGCCATCCCAGTAATCCTTTCGGGTGCCGACACGCTCATAATCGCACCCACAGGCTCAGGAAAGACCGAGGCAGCGCTTCTCCCCATCCTTGACAGGATTAGCAGCAGTGCAGTGCCTGCACCCATATGCCTGCTTTACATTACACCGCTGCGCTCGCTAAACAGGGATATGGTAGAGCGCGTCCGGGCATGGTCACACGAGCTTGGCCTGCGCACTTCGGTACGGCACGGTGATACATCACAGCGCGAGCGCACATTCCAGTCTAAGCATCCTCCCCATGTCCTGATTACAACCCCTGAAACGTTGCAGGCGATGCTCGGCACGGCTTCGTTTCGTGCGCACCTGCAGAACCTCAGGCACGTGATAATCGATGAGCTTCACGAGCTCATAGGCAGCAAGCGCGGTGCACAGCTTTCCCTTGCACTTTCACGCCTGCGTGCCCTCTCTTCTTTTCAGGCTGTTGCAATAAGCGCAACACTTACAAGCCCAAAATCCGCAGCGGAGTTTGTGTTCAGGGGGAGATGGTCACTCGTCCAGGAAGCGGCACCAAAGGACATAAGAATAGAGGTGATGCGCGCCGAAGGTGCAACAGAAGAGGCCCGCCTTGCACATATGTGCCGCATCATCAGCCAAAGCCTTGAGAACAGCAAGACGTTGGTGTTCACGAATACGCGCTATATGGCGGAGCTGATAGGCTCACACCTCATATCGATGGGTGCAAGCGTGGGGGTACACCATGGCTCACTCTCAAAAGAAGAGCGGGAGGCGATTGAGGATGATTTCAAGCAGAACAAGGTGCGCGGGCTTGTGTGCACATCATCGCTTGAGCTCGGCATTGACATTGGCGACGTTAACCTCGTAATACACATAGGCTCACCAAAACAGGTGCGCAAGGCGCTCCAGCGCATTGGCAGGAGCGGCCACGCATTTGGCGGTGCACCACACGGCATAATAATCTCACACAACGAGTTTGATTTTTGCGAGGCCGAAGTGATAAGTGCACGTGCAAAAAGCCACCAGCTTGAGGATGATGATATCATCTACCCTTCGCTTGGCGTCCTCGGGCACGCAGTAGCGGGCGAGCTCCTGGCCCGCGGCCAGGCTGTGGATACCGAGCTTTACAGCCAGCTTGCCTGTGAGACGCCCATCTACAGCAGTATTGGTGTTGATGAGTTTAGGCTTCTTCTCTCAGAGCTGCACAGGAACGGTGTGCTGTTTTATGATGGGCGCAATGTAAGGAAAACTAAGCGCACACGCGAGTTTTACTTTACGCGGCTGAGCACCATCCCTACGAGCATAAAGTATGGGATGAGGTTTAACGGCCGCATGATAGGCTATCTTGATGAGAGGTTTGTGCTTTCACTCAATGAGGGAGATGTTTTTATAACCAGGGGCACGCCCTGGCGCGTGCTAAGCATTGAGAAGGGCATTGTCGAAGTTGAGCATTCACCATCCTATATCCTAGCAATACCCGATTGGGAAGGTGAGCAAATACCTGTCAAGCGCGAGATATGCAGCGACGTCAAGGCCAGGCTTGGGTTCGGCACAAAGCCAAAGGTGTGCACTTTTGGTGATATGCTCATAATATACACATTCCTTGGGAGCACGGCAAACAACGCACTTGCCCTTGCGCTTGCAAGCAGGCTTACAGCATATTTCGGTGCCGGCGCAGTTGCAAAATCCTCACCATACGCAGTATTCATCAAGCTGCCATACCCGGTCTCCAAAGAGTCGCTAGCAAAGCTTTGCTCAGGGATGAGCGTTGAGAACGAGATTGCTGCAATATTGCACAAGAATAGTACATTCTCATACCTGTTTTCGCAGGAGGCGTATTATTACGGGTTCTCAAGGGAGCACGAGCGCTACTCGCCTTATTACATCTCAAGGCTGGCAGCACACCTTCCTTACAAGGAGGCGTGTGATTATTTTATGCACAGGTATTGCGACTGTGCAGGTGCACAGGAGCTTGTTAGCAGGCACCTTTCAAGCACAGATGGCTTTGATTTTGAAGTGCTCCATGGGCTTGACCACCTGGCATTATCCGCCCTTGACTACATGTCAGGGTCACAGGTGCTATTCCCAGACATTCCTGAGGGTGCAGCCATGGTGCTGCTCGACAAGATGCCATCAACGTTCAAGTTCATATGCGCAAACTGCGGCAACGTGTTCTATGGCCACATATCATCACTGCCAAAAAGCTGCGGCAAGTGCTCAAGCGTGCTGCTTGCGCCTTCACGTGAAAATGAGCGAAAGGAGCTGTCAAAGGCCGAGCTGATGCGCCGTGCATCACTTTACATATCATACGGGCGCCGCGCACTCATCGCACTCTCAACATATGGGGTTGGCACTGAGACAGCTGCGCGCGTGCTTTCACGGATGCATCGTGACGAGCATTCGCTTGCGCTTGACCTGCTGCGCGCACGTGAGCAGTTCATACGCACAAAGAAGTACTGGTCCCCTGGAAAGTAAGAGCGTGGCAGTATTGCATGTGGTATTTGAATTAAAATATTCTTGCCATAATCTTCATATGCACCTCTACCAGAAGCATGCCCCAAAATCACTTTCAGAGTTTGCCGGCAACAGCGAGGTTGTTGAGGAAGTCCGCAAGTGGGCGCTGCTCATAGAAAGCGGCAAGAGGCAAAAGCCGCTTCTCCTGTATGGCCCTTCAGGTGTCGGCAAGACCGCCCTTGCATATGCGCTTGCTTCAGAGATGGGGTGGGAAATCCTTGAGTTTAACGCATCAGACACGCGCAATAAGGATAACGTTGAGAGGATAATGGGTGCGGCCACATCATCGGCAGGGCTATTTTCACACCGCAAGCTTATCCTGGTAGATGAGGTTGACGGCCTTGAAGGTGCAGCGGACCGTGGGGGTGCATCTGCAATAGCATCTGTGATAGAGAATGCAACACAACCCATCATACTGACTGCAAACGATGCGTGGGACAAGAAGCTCTACTCATTGCGCTCTGCCTGCAAGCTTATCGAGATGAAGCATATCAACAAAAGGACCATACGCTCTGTGATTGCACGCATCGCAAAGGAGGAAGGCATCAGCATGCCCGAAGACGTGCTGGATAAGATAGCCGACAGCTCTGGCGGCGACCTCCGCTCGGCCATAATCGACTTGCAGGCATACTTACCCGGCTCGATGCGCGACCGTGACAAGCTCATCTTTGAGTGCGTGAAAAGCCTGTTCAAGGCGGAGACATACCAGGATGCGATGAAGTCGTTTGACGGCACAACAGTAGATTACGGCCTGATGAAGCTGTGGATTGAGAGCAACATCCCCATCGAATACGAAAAGCCAGAGGAGATTGCACGTGCATATAATTTCTTGTCACGCGCAGATGTGTTTGATGGGCGTGTGCTTAACAGGCAGGCATGGAAACTCCAGAAGTACTCATATGCGCTCATACTTGCAGGTGTGGCGTTATCAAAGGGGCACAAGTACCACAAGTTTTCAAAGTATGAATTCCCGCAGTTTCTCAGGCTGATGAGCATAAGCTCGGAAAAGCGCGCATTGCGCAAGTCAATCCGCAGGAAGGTTGCCGCGGCGTGCCATTGCAGTGTCAGGGATGCTGACCTATATTTCCCCCTGATTAAGCTTATGGCAAAAGAAGGCAAGCCGCTAGGCTTTTTCGGGCTTGATGAGAATGAGCTCAAGATGCTCGGTGCATCTGCAAATGAGGAGAGTGATTGATTGCGGAGGACGCAAGCAAGCCACAACACCACACGCGTGCACAGCTGCAGGCCTGTTGCAGCAGATGCAGTTGTCATAAGCGGGGATAGGGTGCTGCTCATACAGCGTGCAGCATACCCTTTCAAGGGCAGGCTTGCACTGCCTGGCGGGCACCTTGCAGCTGGTGAGACACTGGAAGAGTGTGCAGCACGCGAGGTTCTTGAGGAGGCGGGCATACGCGTGTCCCCAAAGCGCATAATTGGTGTATACTCAAGGCCCGGGAGAGACCCCCGTGGCACTGTAAGCGTAGCCTTTTATTGCACTGCAAAAAGGCCACACCTGCATCCTGGGAGTGATGCGGCTGGCGCTTTGTGGGTACCTTTAAGCAGAGCGATAAGGATGCGGCTGGCGTTTGACCACAGCAGCATACTCAAGGATGCGCTTCACCAGTTGCGCTATGTGCATCGTGTTGGTGCACGCCCGCACAGAAAGGCGCAAGAGCACGGTGGTGAAGGTAAGGGCATTGGCAATAATGCCAGGTAAAACGTGGATATTATGATGCGCAAGCTTGCCACATCATTGGTTCTTTTTGTGCTGGTTGTGCACGTTATAGCCGCACAATCAGGGAACTTTAATCCTACAATAGTATCATCAATCACAGTAGAATTGTCACGCGGCGGGAAAATCACTTCAACAACAGGTGAGCTATCAAGCCTGGAAGTGAGCCTGGCCATACCGCAGCGCACGGATTACCAGCAGGTGAGCATACTGCTTCCACCAGGCGCGCAGGTGGCAAGGGAAAACGGCAACGATATTGCCCTGCTTACGCACGGGCAAGCTTTCAAGAGTTATGCATACTCGGTTTCTGCAAACGTGACATCAAGGAGCAGGGGCGTATACGCACTCCCTAGCAAATACACGAAGGCTCACATTGCGCAGGAGTACCTCTCTGGGACTGAGCACATCATAATCACGCCAGAAATAACAAGGCAAGCGCGCGCAGTCACAGCAGGCTACAAGGAGGATATTGATAAGGTAGCGGCGCTTGCAATATGGGTTAATAATTATGTAAGGTATGATCCCTCTGACTTGGGAAAGAACAGGGACTCTGCTGAAGTAATGAAAAGCCCGCACGGTGTATGTGTTGAGTTTACAAACCTGTTCGTTGCGCTTGCACGCTCGCTTGGGTATCCTGCACGCACAGTGCTCGGCTATGTCTATTCACCCGAGTATGGCTGGCAGCTGCATTCCTGGGCGGAGGTATATATTGGTGAATGGGTTGGTGTTGACCCAACGTGGCTTGAGGCAGGGTATATAGATGCAACGCATATCCCCATGTATTTCAGCAGCGATACGAGCACAGAGCTTGTTGAGCGTGCAAGTGCGGTTTCATCAAGTGAAGACAGTGAGATGGTGTGGGAGGGCAGAGGTGCGCTTGGAAGCGGCACTGAGGATATAAAAATACTCAATTATACTTTTTCAGTGCCGGAGTATCGCATAAGGCATGTGCCAGAGACACTTACAGCTGGTGATGAAGGCGCCATAATCATAGAGGTTGACAGCCCGTCATACCAGCTTTTCAGTGCGCGTGTTGCCCCGTGCGAAAGCGATACTGAGATTGTCAGGTTTGACCATGGCCCAACCACTGTATTGCTGCACCCAGGCAAGAATTACGTGATGCTCCCATTCAGGGTTTCAACAATGCTGAATAAAGGCTACAGTTATTATTGCCCTGTATGGGTTTCGCATAATTTTGGCTCGGACAAGATACAGTTAGTGGTTGGTGCAATTCCCAAGCCGGCAAAGAAATTCAGTGCCATGCTCTCAAATTACTATCCGAGGAAAGCGGAGGTTAAGATAGCATCTTTGCATGGCGAAAATATTACGATTGTCAGCGAATTCGGCAAGGAAAGCGTGGCAATTTCGCCACGCTCAGCCAGGGGCGCAACGATTGATTTTAGCGATGGGTTTTCAGAAGTGCTGCTTGTGCACGATAGCACACACGCACAAGTTATCCGTCTTCCCTATTATGCACAGCCATATTCAAACTCAGTCTACAAAATCAAGGACTTATCGCTTACAACATCGATTCCCTCTGACAGGGTGGGCAGGCTTTTGGTGGCTTTTGACACGGTTGGCAACATAACATATGAAGTCCAGGTTTATGCAGATGGCAAGCCCGTGGGCATTGACAAATCAAGTGCGCCATCATACATTCTTAATTATACGATATTTCCCGAGCCTGGCAGCCACACAATATCATTTGTGGTTGATTTTGGCACTGAAAAATACAAATACGATGCCTCTTATGAGGTGTTTGACCCAAAAATTTCAGTGGATAAAGCTAGTATTGATGGGCGCAATTATACCTTCAGCGTTTCAGGCCCATACCAGGCATACGCAATTTATGTGGATGGGAAAGAAGTGAGCGGGGTGGAAGGCATTATTCTTACAAGTGGTGAGCATACCCTGGCAGTTGTGTGGATTGATAAGGCTGGTATTGAGAGGGTACATGAAGAAAAGTTTTATGCAGGCATAGGGGATGCAGGCATTTGCACGGCTGCTGGGCTGGTTTTTACCCTATCGCTTATATTAATTTACATAAAAAGTAAGAAACAGGTGGGTTAATGCCTGACGAGCCAAAGGTTGGAATAGTAACAAAGGATGTTGCAGGTGCAACGCACGCAATTTTGTGCTTCAGCGGCAAAGAAGGCCCAGAGCCTGTGAATGAAGGATATAAGGGCCACGTGAAAAAGCTCAGGGAGGTTAAGTTTCTTGCCAAAGCTGGTGAGGTTGCGCTTGTTGATGGCATAATATTTGTTGGGCTTGGTGAAAAGGGCAAGTTTAAGCCACGGCACGCAAGAAAAATCCCGGGTGCGGCCATAGGGCTTGCGAAAGCTCTGCGCACGCGCTCGCTCTTAATAGACTCCCGCGGGCTCGATGTGCTGCCAGTGAAAAACCTGGTTTATGCAGCCTTCGTTTCTGTGCACAAATATGAGGAATTCAAGACAAAAGAGGAAAGCAAGGGCAAAGGTGCTGATGAAGTGTTCCCTGAAGAAGTGCTCATTTTTGTTAGTGACGGCCATGTTGCAGTTGCAAACGAGGCAAAGATAGTTGCAGAATCAATCAACTTTGCGCGTGACATTGCCAACAAGCCAGCAAACGTTGCCACGCCACAGCTTATGGCAGCCGAGGCTAAGAAGCTTGCATCGCGTGCAGGGCTTGGGTATAAGCTCATAACAAAGAAAGATATGCAAAGGATGGGAATGAATGCATTCCTTGCGGTTGCAAGCGGCAGCGGGAGGGAGCCTACACTTTCAATTCTTGAATACCGGTCACCTGGTGCAAAGAAGACCTTGGTTGTTGCTGGGAAAGGGCTGACTTTTGATAGTGGTGGTATTTCACTAAAGCCAAGCAAGGGAATGGAGGATATGAAGTTTGACAAGAGCGGTGCGTGTGCAGTACTTGGCATAATGAAGGCTGTTTCTGAGATGCGGCCAAAGATTAACGTTATCGGGATGGTGCCTTGCACTGAAAACATGCCGAGCGGCACGGCAGCAAAGCCTGGGGATATTGTGCGCGCATACAATGGCAAGACAATAGAGATACTGAACACTGATGCTGAGGGCAGGCTTGTGCTTGCGGATGTGCTCGCGTATGCTGAGAGGAAATACAAGCCGGATTACATGATTGATATTGCAACGCTCACAGGTGCATGCGTGGTTGCGCTTGGGTCATATGCGATGGGGATGTTTTCGAATGATGACGAGTTTGCAGAGATGCTCAAGAAAGCAAGCAGTGAGGGATTTGATGAGGTATGGCACATGCCGCTGTGGGAGGAGTACTCAGAGATGAACAAGGGCAAGTTTGCTGATATTGCAAATGTTACAAACACAGGAGAGGCAGGTGCAGTTACAGCAGCGGCATTTTTATCGAGCTTTGTCTCAAGCGCAAAGTGGGTGCATCTTGACATTGCAGGGACAGCATACAGGAACAAGCCAATCCCGCCTGTTGATGTTGGGTGCACAGGCTCGGGTGTTTCTGTTGTGCTAGAAGTGATAAAGCTTATTGAGCGTGCAAAACACTGAAAAGGGCACGCATTCTGCATATGATTGTTGAGCGGCTGGGTGTAGGCCGCCTTTTGTCAGGCGCACTTCCAGAAAGGATATGCTCGCCGTGGCAGCATTTGTCTAAGCGCCCAAAAGGGCTTGCACGCTCACTGCCCTGCACAGGGGGCCGTTTCATCCTGCGTCCCACCGACGTCGTTGCCTCATCCCTTAAAGTGGGGCAGGTGCCGTTTCTGTTCCCCCATCCGCAATATTAATGCAGTCAGGGCTCTGCGTGGGCGGACCTTCCTCAGTTGCTTTCTTTCGGTGCAGCTCTTTGGAGCCTTTCCAAAGAAATTGCATTAAAAGAAAGCCACCGTGAGCTGCCCACCAGCCGCTCAGATTATTAAGCCAACCCCTAAATTTAAGCTTTTTGCAAGATATTTAGCAGTATGCGGCAATCCCAGAAAGAGAAGGAAGGCGTAAGAAACATAACACTGCTTGGCATTGTAAGCTTCCTTAATGATTTTAGCAGTGAGATGATAATGCCAATCCTGCCATTTTTCCTAGCTTCTCTTGGTGGCGATTCCGTCCTGATAGGGCTTGTTGGCGGGATACGCGATTCAATAACAAGCTTCCTGAAAATACTCTTTGGGTATCTCTCTGACAAGATAGGAAAAAGAAAAGTGTTCGTTTATGCAGGGTATATCACATCTGCAGTATTCAAGTTTCTTCTTGCGTTTGCACCCACGCAGCTGTTTGCGCTTGCAGCAGCATCACTTGAGCGTGTTGGGAAAGGGATGCGTGATGCACCGCGTGATGCAATGATAAGCCAATTCTTGCCGCATAAGAGCGGCGCCGGGTTTGGGCTTCACCAGGCACTTGATACGGTTGGGGCAATTTTTGGCTCGGTAGCAGTTCTTCTCCTGCTTATGTATGTGTTTAGCCCGCTTACCCCTGATGGGTACATGCAGATAATCGCTTTTGCCGGCGTTATAGCACTGCTTTCAGTTGTGCCGCTCATTTTTGTGAAAGAGCCGAAGTTTAAGCCAACCGGCAAGTATTATAACTTCATATCTGCCATACGGGCACTTCCAAGGGATATGCTAATCTTCATCGGGATAACAGCGGTATTCACGATTGCAAACTTCAGCTATATGTTTTTCATAATGAAAGCTGGATTAACAGAAGGGATACTCATACCAATAATGCTGTATATAGCCTACAACATATTCCAGGCAGCATTTGCGTATCCAATAGGGAAGTATGCCGACAGGATAGGGAAGCGCACTGTCCTCATACTGTCATACATTGTGTTCTCGGCAATCCTTTTTGGGTTTGCATTGCTCACTTCCGTTGAAGCGATGCTTTTGCTATTTGTGCTTTACGGGATAGCAACGGCTGCGTTTATCGGTGTGCAAAAGGCATATGCAGCAGACCTGTCACCGCCTAGCCTTAGAGGGACTGCAATGGGGACTTTCCAGATGGCAGTTGGGATTGCAGCATTGCCTGCCAGCGTTATTGCAGGATACCTCTGGAAATTTATATCACCAGATGCAACGTTTATTTTCGGCGGTACGGTTGCACTGCTTGCAGCCGTGCTTATGGTTGTGTTCAGGCCAGCAAAATTATCCAGTGGTTAAGGCCTATATCATAGCGCTATGCCTTTTTCTTGAGAGCTTATGCTCAAGCCCCTCAATTAGGCTGGCAGCGCGCTTGTGCCCTTCCATCTGATGGGCTATGCGTGAGAATATGCCAACGTTTTCCCTTATGCTGCACGTTCTAATCTTTCCTATGGCTATCTGAAGCGTGTCCGAATCTATGAATTCAGGGTCCAGGACCACACCGCACCCAGCACGCTCTGCACCAAGCGCATTGTTCAGCCGCTCAGTGTATCCTTTGAGGGGTATCAGGATGACAGGCGTCCCCGCGCTTACACAGCTCATAATGCTTGTATGGCCCCCGTGAAGGATTGCAAACGGCGCCTCTGCAATCGCCTTGCTTATTTTTTCATCGCTCAAGCTGCCATCTGCCAGGATAGGGTCATACCCAAGCTTGCCAAGAAGCTCTGCAATTGCATCCAGGTTCTTCTGCTGTGCGCGCGTCCCACCCATGCTCAGGAGCGGCCGCTTTGCATTCTTTTTCTTATGTGCAATCAGCGCTGTTGGGCCGGAAAAATGGAATTTCCTGGCGCCACCAAAAAAGCTAAGGTTGTCACGCGTAAAATCAAATGGGGGTGGAAAGTCAGGAACAATGACAGCATCGGAGTTGTCAACAGCGCTCTTTGAGAACAAGTCTGTGCTGCTCTCAACAATCTTGCTTATTTTAGGGAACACATACCATAGCTTTGTGCAGTTTGCGATTGTAACGGTGCTTTTCCCGTACATTTTTGCAACGAAAAGGCCCAGCAAATACCCGTCAACAACCACAACATCTGCCTTGCTATCATATATTATGTCATTTACCCTTTTGATAAGCCCAGGCCCAAGCTTCTTTGCATTGTCAAGAAGGCTTTCCTTTACATTAACCTTTACACCATGCGTAACCACATCACCAAACGGCTTTAGATGGTATACGTCAGGATAGCCGTTTTCTTCAAGAATTTTTACAGCATTCCCGAACGCAGATACAGATACACTATGCCTTTTTGCGAGTGTTTTCATGATAGGCAGTGCCCTGTAAACGTGCCCATTACCAATCCCATTTATCATAAAATGTATGTGCATAAATCCCATATTGTATAGAAAGTTTTTATTAAAAAAACAAGCTGGAAAAACCCATAATCCCAAAAATTTTCTATGGCCAGACCTTTGACATACTTGCGCTGATGCACCTATTTGATTACGAAGAAGTGGGGTGAAAATCCGTATGGTGCTCAAACAGGCCGGTCAGCTCTAAAGAGCATATCCCACTGGTTGATGAAGTCTCAAAGGATATAGTGAAAAGGCAGGTTGGCGGGATGCTTGAGTATGATTCAGACACTTCAAAAGGAGTTCCCTCAGAAAAATTCCTGAAGTTCCTTGAGTCTGAGGTGGCGGAAGGGCTCTTGCCAGTAATATATCACCATTATCCAATAGGGGTTGGCTCATCTTTTATTTGTAACATTCACGAGTGGGCGGTGCAGAAGGGCATCCGTGATAGGATGCTTATAGTGCCTTATTTCCATACCTTAATGAATTACCATTCAGAGAGCGTGCTTAAAGAATCAATAAGCAATTTGGCAGGCAGGTACGATTTTGCAATAATGGTGAGCAAGGCAGCAAAGCGTGAGTTTGGCTTCCTCCTTGGCGACATGGAAAATTCATATGTAGTGCTTAACGGGATAAACATGTCGCTCTACACGCCAGGCCCGTTCTTGAGCGCGCTCCAGCGCAGGAAGGTTGGGATTGACAAGAGCGTAAAAAAGCTCATCTGCTTTGTCGGCAGGTTATCGCCAGATAAGGGTGCGCATCACCTGCTCGATGTAATTTCATATTTTAACAGGAACAGCAGGCAGCACGATGATGTAGGGTTTGTGATTGCGACCTCATTCATCCTGGATCCTGGGTGTGCACCAAACATACTTGGCAGTTTCTTCAGGATGCACAGGCTCATTGAGCAGGACAGGCTTAAGTTTGTTGTTGATATTTCAAAGTATACGTTTGCCGATGCATCAATATCCAATGATTACAAGCTGCTCTTCAACCTTGTTTCCGGCTGCTGCCCGGATGCGCTAGGAAAGATATATGAGCACAAGTATAATGTAAAGGGATGCTCACGTGCAATAAGCCCGGGCGTTTTCGTTGATTGGCCAGTCCAGTCATTCTCAGACATTGCAGTGCAGCCATCAGTGAAAGAGGCTTTTGGCCTTGCGATTGTTGAGGCAATTGCATCCGGCAACTATCTTCTCACCAATAAGGTTGGCGGGATCTCCGAAATATTCTCATCACAGGAGCTTGGGATGATGTTTGATCCAGATACACCTAACCTTGCTGGCAAGTATATAGAGGCAATCACAAGCGTAAAATCCGTTCCAGGCCAGCCTCCCGAGGAGTATAGGACAGTTAGGGAGAGGTTTGATGAGCGAAAGATGTCAGACAAGGTTCGTGCAATCACGATGAAGTATGCCTCGATGAGCGGGCAGGAAAGGCGCGCGGTAAGGCAGCACACCAAAAAAGAAAAGTTTATTAATAATAACTTAAATAAGTGATTTGGATGCCAGCCATAATTATCCACCACAAGGTAAACAACGGTAAGTTTTCGCAGCCGGAAGAGCTCCGTGCAGAGGGCAAGTTCCTCCTTAAGCTGTATACAACTGGCGGTGAGAAGCTGCTCAAGTTCACCATTGACGGTTTCCTGAAACACGTAGTTGAGGAAATGAACAGGAGGCGCTTTGACAGGAACAGGCCGCCGTACACAGAGAATGATGTAAGAGAGCTCTTCATTAAGTTTATCAGGCACCAGAAGCTTGACATCTCCGACCCAGTTGTCCAGGCAATGTCATCAGCGCTGAGAGAGCTAGTGTTATCAGGTGTGCTGCTCCTGGGCACAGAAAAAGATATCGAAGGAAACTTTAAGGCCAAAAAGCCTTCCCCAGAGGATATAAATAAAGGCTAGCCCTTCCGCTGCTTTTATCGTGAAAAACCTATTGCATCTTATACCTTAGGAGTGCGATTGCGCCACCAAACGCCTTTACCTGCTCAGCCGCCTGGCTTTCAGCCGGCACGATTCTTATCTCGCCACCGCGCTCCTTAACAAGCTCAAGCAACCTCTCATAAGACTCATCTCCCCACAAGCTTGTGTCGAGTATGACTAGCACGCCAATGGCACCACACTCTGCCGCTTTGATGAGCTCATCTTTCCCGTATGCAGCCAGCCCGTCACCGCGCCCCACACTACCCAAAAACCTCTCAATATCCCTGAACACTGTGTGCATCTGCTCCTCTTCCATAATACGGTGCATCTCATCGCTTTTCAGCAGCTCGTACACACCGCTCCTTTCGCTGTTTGATGCCGCAACAACCTTTACGCGCCTTGCAATGGCAGGCTTTTCATTTTTGAGGTATGCATAAAGGTTTTCTTTTGCAAACCCCGGCCCACCAAGAATAATTGTGCCCTCAATCTTTTCCATCTCGCTGGCAATCTCACTGAAAAACTTCCCCGTGTCAATGTTTTTGTCCTTCTTTGCAGCCGTGTTGTGCAGCTCAAGCCCAAACTCAACACCATACTGCTTGAGCGAGGCAAACAGCGCATTTTCATAATCCACAAGGACAATGCTCACAAGGCTCCTTTTGCTTGCTTTCACGGCATTCCGTAGCATATCAAGCTCAAATTCTTTCCAAGCCTTGATTATCCTGACCTGCTCACCTATCCCTATCTCAACCGTATGGTGTGCGCCAACAGGTGCGATGTCTTCAGGCCGTATCTCAATGATTTTCCCTGTAGCGCGCAGCCTCCCGGAATCCTTGTGGAGCTCGCATTTCTCAACCTCAAGGGCCACACTCACGCTTATCCTCTCCTCCCTGTTGCTGCCTGGCGGCTTGTATTTCCTGGTGCTGTGGGATTTGACAACTGCGCCAGGGGTTATGAGCTTGTATGTATGCCATAAGTCCTCCACAGTCTCAGGCACAATCGATACTACCCCTTCCTTCTTGTTTATCTCTGCTCTCATACGTGCACCCATACATTTTTTCACTGGCCGTCCTGTTTCTTGCCTTTGCTGAACAAGCCAAGCCTGGCAGCTACATTCCATATGAGCATCTGCACCATTATGTATGGTGGGATAAGCGCCGGCCAGCCATACCTGGACAGGAAGCACTTATTCCAATTATCAACAATCCTTTTATGCAGTGCCCATTCTTCCCGGAGCACTTGTACTGCTTCACGCGCCTCCTCAAAATCCTTCTGTGTAGGTATCCTTCTCTTAGGGCATACCCTGTTTTCCATCAATTCAACCGTGCCGCCATTGCTTACAAACGGGTATGCTGCGCATACGCTCGGCTTGCAGGCGTGTATGCCACAGCCATACTCCGCGTTATCGCGCATGAACACGCAGCCGCCATCAATACGCATCTTCATCATCAGCCCATAGCATTTACCCCTGATGTTAAAGCACGTATCACTGCCACACTCCTTTTCACAAACATAATAAAAGTCATTAATCCCTTCAGAAGAAATGACGAATATGTCAGCTGCACTGAGCGGGATTGAATAGCTGCCACAGCATGAATAGTCGCAGCCCCTGCAAAACTCCATGTATCAGATATGTACAAACTTAATAAATAGCTTACATGACAAAATATCCACCATGCCAGCGCCACGGCGTATAGCAGTGATAGACAGGGGCAAGTGCATACGTGAGAAGTGCGGATACCTGTGCAGGGGCATATGCCCGCCGGTCCGCATGGGGAAGGATGCCATAATTATTGATGAGAAAGGATTCCCCGTTATTGATGAGGTGCTTTGTACAGGATGCGGCCTGTGCCCAAAGAAATGCCCCGTATCTGCAATCAAGGTAATCAACCTTGCAGGCGAAGCTGGCGACCCGATTTTCCAGTATGGTGTGAACTCATTCCGCCTTTACAACTTTGCACTGCCAAAACCGTCTGCTGTTGTTGCACTTGTCGGCAGGAACGGGATTGGGAAGACCACGCTCCTTGAGATAATGTCAGGCAAGCTGCTCCCAAACTTCATGGATTTCTCACGCAAGCTGGGCATTGATGAGGTCATTGCAAGGATAGCGCACAAGGAGCTTAAGAACTATTTTGAGCAGCTCAAGCCAGGCGGCTACCGTATCAGCTACAAGGTGCAAAATGTTGAGATGCTTGCGCGTGTAGCACCAGACAGCACAGTTGAGAGTGTGCTCGCTGAATTTGACAATGGCGGCAAGCGCAGCTCCATCATAAGCAGGCTGAATATGGGAGGGTTTGTGCAGTCAAAGCTTTCGTCCCTGAGCGGCGGCGAGCTCCAGAAGGTTGCAATTGCAGCTGCAATGCTCAAAGATGCATCTCTCTATTTCTTTGATGAGCCTTCAATATACCTTGACATATACGAGAGGATGCGTGTTGCGCGCGAGATAGCTGCGCTTTCGCAAACCAAACCAGTTGTTGTGGTTGAGCACGACCTTGCGCTTCTTGATTACCTGGCGGACTACGTGTACATACTTTACGGCGAGCCTGGTGTTTATGGGGTTGTGAGTGGTGTTAAGAACGCACGGATGGGCATAAACGAGTTTATGGAAGGGTACCTGCGCGAGGAGAACATTAAGTTCAGGGAACGTGAGCTGCGCATTGAGCTGTTCTCTAGCTCGGAAGTATCCAAGAAAGTGCTTTTTTCATATGGCGAGATGGAGAAGTCGCTCGGCAGGTTCAGGCTTCACGTTGCACCAGGTGATGTGCGCTGTGGTGAAGTGGTTGGGATTGTGGGCCCAAACGCTATCGGCAAGTCCACCTTCATAAAGCTGATTGCAGGTGTAGAGCAGCCAGACAGCGGTGATGCGCCGGCGGGGCTTAAAGTGTCTTACAAGCCGCAGTACATCGACCTTGGGTTTGAAGGCACAGTCCAGGAATTTGTAATTTTGAAAAAGATTGACCAGTCTTACATAAAAGAGTTTGAGCTTGAGCATCTTCTCTTTAAGCGTGTGCCAAACCTCTCAGGCGGTGAGATGCAGCGGCTCGCAATCGCAAGCGCGCTTTCAGCAGATGCGGACATATACCTGTTTGATGAGCCATCAGCGTTCCTTGATATTGAGCAGAGGATGCGCCTCTCATCAATCATTAAGCGTGACATAGCCGGCAAGGAGAAGGTGGCGTTTGTGGTTGACCACGACCTTGTGTTCATAGATTCAATATCAAGCCGCATAATGCAGTTCTCAGGCCAGTCATCAGTGCACGG
The DNA here is from genome assembly GCA_026413685.1 of Microcaldota archaeon. GTDB lineage: Archaea > Micrarchaeota > Micrarchaeia > CAILAH01 > CAILAH01 > CAILAH01. The sequence continues at coordinate 18,346 of JAOAKK010000003.1, forward strand.
GAATGCATCGCAGCCATCAGACAAGGTTGAGGCTATGAACTCATTCCTCAAAGCGCTTGGTATTACACTCAGGCGCGACAAGGAGACACTGCGCCCAAAGATAAACAAGGAAGGCTCGGTGCTTGACCGTGAGCAGCGTGAGGCAGGCAACTATTACTATCACGTGAAGTGAGCAAAAGAAAAATGGAAATAAAGAGTTAATTTACACCCGCACCAGCATTTTCTGGGATCTGGTAAAACACGATATTCCCGGAGTTGCCGGCACCACCGCTTATCACAATCTGTGAGCGTGAAGGCGGCATAGTTTTGGCAGTTGCGCTAACTTTCTTTTCACTGTAAAGGTGATGGTTAATTACAGGAGCGAATCAAGGATGAGGTGCGAAGCATACCCTGCAAAAAATGAGAACGCGGCAAACACTGCATTATGCACATTAACCAATGTAAGCAGGGCGTATGCAAGCAGGGAAGATAACACAGCAATCCCCCAAGAATGTATTATGCCCCTGTGCTTAGGTATAAAGAATTCACTCAGTGCAACAAGCCCTATACCACCAAAAACCCCACATAGAATTGCAACAGCAAGCCCAACCCCTAACCATAGCATAATTATGAATATGAGTATTGCACCAGCACATATGCCAACTTTCCTGTATACTTTCCTTGCAGTGCCCTGGGGATGGTCTATATCAGGCACTAACGATCCACCAATCGCTATGATGCCACAAATAACCTTCTCCTGAACGCTCGCTGGGAGCATCGCGGCCAGCAGTATTCCAACCACCGCCCCACCAACCACGTGCGCAAGTGCATTTGGCATAACCTCCTTTCCCTCTCCAATATTATATATTTATTTTATACAGGCTGGAAGCAACCTGCGGGCACGCGCATAGCCCTATATCAGCACCGCTGTCACTCCCTTCTTCCTCTCGAATACCACATCCCCTTTCTCACTTAGCATCCTTATGAGGTCTTTCATTCTCAACCCTTCCACTCCCATTCGCATATTACCACCAGAGAATGTTTTGGTATGGGTATATATTGCGCTTTTGGGAGTGGCTTTCCGCTTGCCAGTGTGAAGCAAACCAAGCCGCTCATTCGCTAGCCAAGTGTTGCATAGAAATAATACGTGTCAGGGATATTCCCATTCTGAGAGAAGGGGACAATCAGCTCAAAATTAGCCGGCTCGCCATTGAATGCTATACCGCTTTCATTTATTTCTGTGCAGAACAGCATATTCTCTTTTGTGGGTGATTTCTTTGTTTTGAGCGAGCACGTCCTAAACCCTTTAGCGGTCCCGGTATCTGCGTAATCTGCACCAGTTACATTAGCAGTCCCCAATGACAAGTTGCACCCAAATCCCCTAAATGTGTTCTTCCCGTTATCTGCAACATTCCCGAACCCCCACGCAAGGTCAACATCCCTTCCGGTAGCCCCTGTAACGTTTATGTTTAGCATGGATGAGTTCGTTGATACACAAACAGAGCCTCCCTGTGCAGGTGTCCAATCCCACTTGTATAAGTAGTTCAGCAAATCCCCTATCTTGCTTGTAAGATATATGCTGCCAATAATGTTGCCGTAGAACGCTGCCCACCTTTGTGTAAGTGTGGCCCCAATAATATTGAAATCGCTTACATTCCCACCCTCAATATTAGCGCGTGCTGTGCTACCAATCCCCTTCCATCTTTCAAGGTCAACCCTGTCAGTCACGTTTGCCTTATATATTGAAGCCAGCGTGTAATTTGAATCAGTGCCGTTTCCAAGAATACCATACATGCTCGCAGGCACAAGCCCTGACACTGTAAGCTTGTTTTCAGCAATGTTCAAAAGTGCATTTACGTGCACCCAGCCATTGCCATCATTTTTTGCAAGCTGGAATGATTCTTCATCATACCCGGCCACTTCACCTGATGCCCAAAGCCATTCTATCTTGCTTATTGTGCCATTCCCCGTGATGTTTACAAACTTTCCCCTAAATGAAGACCTCCCAGGAGGAAGGGGGTACGTGTTTTTTACCCATCTAATCGAGAAGTTTTCACCTTTGCTTAATGTATCAGCAATGTTTAGTGTTGTTGCATTTATAGCCGTGCCAAGCGGGCCGCCAATGGTGAGGTTTGTTGTGCTGATTGAGGCGGATAAGTCTAAAGATCTTGTGTAAAGGCCAATTGAGCTGTTGTAGATTATTGAGTTAGTCAGTTTGGTGCCATAAGAGTCAAGCAAGTACACCCCATAATCCTTATTGTTATAGGTTTTGAGCCTGTGAATAACAACATCATTGGCAGTATCAACAAGAAGGCCTGTTCTTGAATTGTATGCGGTGTTATTGTCCATAACCGCCCTATTTGATAATATGCTGATTGCAAATCCCTGCTCTAAGATTCCACTTGCGATATTGTGCTTGAAAGTACAGTTCTCGCTTCTCTCGACGACAAATCCCGTAGTGCTGTTAATGGCTTTATTTTTTATGAGTGTTGTGTTGCCAGAATAAATCACGTGAAAGCTCGTCTCGGCCGTATTCTTCAGCACGTTATTGTAAAAGTAGTTATGGTATGACCCCTCCCCATGGATTCCGTACAGCTGGTTTTCCAGGGTATTGCCTGTAAAATTATTGCGTGATGAGTGAGTGATCAATATACCGTAATCTATGCTGTTATATATGCGGTTGTTTTTGACGGCATTGTTTCCTGTAAAATCCATAAAAATGCCTATATTAGAGCCACGCACTATGTTATCCTCAATCGTGTTATGCGACGATAGCGAATATATCAAGATTCCGCTATTTTGGTTTGAGAGTGCGGTGTTGTTTATGATTGTGATATTTCGCCCACCAGCTATTGTGAACCCACCATCGTTATCATTTACAACTATCTGCCTGGCTGTCGAGTTTCTCATCTCGTTGAAAAACACGCCATGCGTGTAGCCGCTAATGCTTGCACAATTTTTTACAGTTACATTTTTTATGGCAGGCTCAACTACAAGGATCCCATACGTTATGAAAGGGACCCCACTATTGTATATCTTGTGGCCATTACAGTCAAAAACAACATCGCTCGAGGCAATTTTTACACATGCATATCCAGAGACGATTATGCCAGGGTTTGGCGCACCAACGTAATCCTCAGGCATAACATACGTCCCTGGCGCTGTGATGGGTGCAGGGCAGGCCGCAGCATTAATACTGTTGAATGCAAAAACCAGTACACCCACAAACACAAAGAATATGCCTATTCGCAACCTACCACTCCTTCCCAGCACTATGCGTGCTTCACTTCAATATCAATACAAACGTTTTTATATGTTGCATTCCATTGCATTGTGCCGGACGCTTTGCTCAGGAAATAGTGCACGCAGACCAGCCGCAATCCTTGCAAGACATGCACCCAGACTCTTTTGCAACGTTTGTGCTGTCGCACGAAGGGCAGATGAGAACGCTCTGTGAGATCTTGTGATTATGCACAATATTCCCAGCAGATTCTACAAGAAGCTTGGCGTAGGCATGCTCTTTCCCGATCACCACCGCTTCGTTCCCGCTTATGATTGGGTTTATAACCCCAATTTCACCATTTCCGATAACGGGGTTTACTAGGGGCTCAACCGCAGTTGTAACCGCACCCTCGGCACCAACGGCAATGCTCAGCTGCACAATCTCGCTTTCAACAACACTCTTGAGTGGTGCATTTAATGAGGGCTCAGCACTGCGCACTCCCGGCCCAGCAAACTTTATGTAATCTGCAATGTAGGGCCTCTCTATAATAAGTGTCCTTATAACGCCAAGCGTATAATCACTGACTTTTGCCTCAACACGCTGCCCTTTCTTCTCGTTGTTAAGGTTTAGCACTTGCCTGCTCTTTGACTCATCCCTGTATATAGTTACCCCCTTGCACCCAAGCTCATGCGATATGAGGTATGCCTGCTCCACATCCTCCACCGTAATATTAGATGGCATATTAATCGTCTTGCTAATGCTATCTGTAATCCACATCTGCATTACAGCCTGCGCCATTATGTGGTCTGCCCAATGTATATCCATAGCAGTCACAAACACATCTTTTATATCCTGCGGCATGACCGAATCAGGCAGGTTTTGTATGCTGCCGTAATTCTCAACAATGCTCTTGACCAGCTCGTTTGAATAAAGCCCCCTTTTCTTTATCTCCTCCTCAAATATCTCGTTTGTGTAATAGAAAGAGCCAACAGAGACCCTCTTCTCAAATGCAAGTGAAAACACCGGCTCAATGCCAGTGCTTGCATCTGCAATCATCCCGATTGAGCCTGTTGGCGGTGCGGTTGTGACCATAGCATTCCTCAGGCCGTTTCTTTTTATTTTTTCAACAAGCATGTCCCAGTCGCATGTCCATTCATCCCTGTGGTAGAACCCTTCCACGGGAAGCTCACCTTTTGGATAGTCAGTCTCATTGTATATTGGGAACGTGCCCCTCTCAACAGCAATCTCGCTTGATGCGTCAAGTGTGTAATATGTAAGGTGCTCAGCAAGCTTCTTCATGAAATTGAACCCTTCTTTGCTGTTGTATTTTATCTTGAGCTTGAACAGTGCATCCGCAACACCCATCAGCCCAACACCTATCCTTCGCGATTTCTTTGTGGTCCTGTCTATTTCTTCGATGGGATATTTGTTGATGCTTATCACATTGTCAAGCAGCCTTGCAACAAACCTGGTCGTCTCATGGTATGCATCCCAATCAAATATGTATTCGCCGGACTCATTCTTGACTACATAATTGCCAACGTTGATGCTGGCCAGGTTGCAGGACTCGTAGGGGTAGAGCGGCTCCTCACCGCATGGGTTCGTGACACGCACATCCCCACGCAGCCTTTTCATGATGTTTCTCTTGTTTATGTTGTCAAAGAACAGGACACCAGGATCTGCAGACGCCCATGCATTGTACGCAATAAGGTTGAAAAGCTTCCTTGGGTCGGTTTTCCTGACTATAGCGTTGGTTTTTGGGTGCCTGAGCGGGTAATCCTCCCCCCTCTCAAGGTAAGGCCAAAAGTCGCCTGTAATCCCAACCGAGATGTTGAAATTCTCCAATACGCCCTCTTTCCCTTTTGCGGTTATGAATTTTTCAATGTCAGGGTGCCAGATCTCAAGAATTCCCATGTTTGCAGCCCTTCTCACCCCACCCTGCTTAATCACTTCAGATACTGCATCAATCATTTTCATGAATGATATCGGGCCGCTCGCCACTCCAGTTGTGGATGCAACAATGTCTCCCTCCGGCCGCAGCTTTGAGAAGTTCATTCCCGTCCCGCCACCGCTCTTGTGTATCATTGCACAATCGTGGGCCAGCTTCATTATCGATTCCATGTCATCCTCAACATCAAGCGTGAAACATGCAGAGAGCATCCCAAGCTTTCTCCCGGAATTTACGAGTGTTGGGGTATTGGGCATGAAATCCTTGCTTGTCATAAGGTCAAACGCGCGCTGTGCAACCGCAGCGGCACGCGTGAATTCGCCACTCTCGAGCATTTTCAATATCTCCGCAAAGCTAACTTTCATCCTGCCTTCCTGCGCAAGCTCCCTGTAGAGTGCAATCATCCTGCTGAAGTTCCACTTGTTAATCTTGTACCCATTAAGGCTATACCTGTTATCATAATCATCAAGCCTTTGTGCATACCCTGCAAGCTCAATGTCGGCATCCTCTTTCCTAATAATAAACTTCGGCTCCTTTGAGTATACGCGCGTGTCATAAAATATCTCAGGAAGCGACATTGCAAGTGCAACGCGCTGGAACATCTGCTTGGGTGTTTCAGCTGGCATCTCCTTATCATCCTTTATCAGGTACCGTGCAGCTAGGAGCCGCAATGCGTTCACGCTGAATCTCTTGTCAACCTCATCCAATTCGGTCTTGTTTAGTATTTTCTTCTTTTCTTCCCTGAGCTTTGTTTTCTCGTTCCTGTATATGATGTACGATTTTGCAACCTTGAACAGGTTGGCTTTCATCAGTGCAACTTCTATTATGTCCTGGACTTCCTCAACAGTAGGTGTCCTCTCCTTGAAAACTGCCTCTATGCTCTTGAGGACGTCTGCCACAACCTTCTCAAGGACATCGGGCTTGTATGAGTTTTCGGCAATCATTGCCTTCTTAATGGAATTCTTAAGCCTGTTTATCTCAAAAGGGACTTTTCTTCCATCACGCTTGATGATTTCTTTAAGTGAACTGCTCATAAAAACCCCACCCACGCAGCAAAACACATAGCATTAGCTTTTGCTTACCCCCACGCACCAATACATTGCGGCATTTCTTATTTAAGCTTAAAATTCAGGCGGGGATTTTACACCCATATATAACTTTAACTTCTCAGGCGGTAACAGGATTTCTTTGCTGTTTTATTGCCAATAAACAAAGTAGTTAATCTATTTAAGCAAAAAAGTGATTATAAACTCGCAATTCGCTTTTATAAGCTTCTTATAGTTAAAAATATCAAAAAAAGCGCTATTAGGGGTTTTAACTTTGTTTTAACTCTAAGCACTCTTTTTTATGAAAATGTTTTTAAACAAGAAATCTCCATATACTCACAGCTGCAGTATGCGAAAAATGGGATGTATGGGTGGAGCTGATGATGAAGGAAGGCTTAATCGAGCCCTATATCTGCCTTAATAGGCACTTCCAGTCTGCATCGGATCGCTCCAGGCGTACTTTGCGGCTCAGGAGCAAGATTAAATATATGATAGCCAGCAAGCCACTTCCGGATCCAGCCTGGCTTGCCAAGCAAGAGCCGAGCGTGCAGCTTGGGTATGCAATTGTTCATGCAGTAAGGCGCGGGGACAGCGGGGCCGTGAAAATGCTTCTCGAGAATGGTGCAAACCCCAACTCGGTTGATGAGGAAGGCACACCGCTTATAGTGATAGCTTCTATGTGCAACAGGATTAATGTTGTATCACATCTGCTTCGTGCAAACGCATGCATTGACGTGCGCACAAGCATTGGCGATACGGCACTAATGTGGTCTGCATGGCTGGGGGAGGCTAAGCTTGCAAAGATGCTCATAGCCGCGGGTGCAGATGTCAACGCACGCAACTTCTCAGGCTCAACAGCACTTATGCTTGCGTGTGCAAGTGGCAGCCTTCGCATAGCAAAGATGCTCGTTAATAAAGGTGCAGGCATACTTATTGAGGACCATTGGCGCCATACCGCAATTGATATTGCGCAAATGTGTGGCAACAGCGATATTGCAAACTACTTATTGAGGAAGCATTTTTGCCTCTAATCCACTTGGCCAAGCGCACCCAGCACAGCCGGATATCCTGGCTGCACATTTTTAACATTAAGCGCATACACGTTACTTATGAAGCCGGTAATCACACTTTCAATAGGCGGTAGCCTTATGGTCCCGGGTGAGCCCGATGTTGCGTATATCCAGAAAATAGCAAACCTCCTTGTCAAGCTCTCAAGGAAGTATAAGTTTGCAATAGTGACTGGGGGAGGTGCAGCTTCGCGGGTTTATGCGCGTGCGATGAGGAAAATCACGCCGAATGAGTTTTTGGCCGACCAGGTAGCCATAATGAGCACATGGCAGAATGCATACCTGATTTTGGCAGCATTGCACGGCAAGGCATACAAGACACTTCCTAAGACGTTTGATGAGGCGGCACAGGCGCTTGAGACGAACGATTTTGTTGTCATGGGAGGGACATTGCCAGGTATAACAACCGATACGGATACGGTGCTCCTTGCTGAAAGGGTCGGCTCAAAGCGTATTGTTAACATCAGCAATGTTGATGCGATTTACACGGGCGACCCAAAAAAGGACAAGGGCGCACAGAAAATCAGGAAAATGACTGCTGATGAGCTTGTAGCCCTTGCTGCAGTTAAGGACACCAGGAAGGCAGGCGAGAATTTTGTGTTTGACGTGCTGGCCTGCAAGCTTCTTGCCCGTTCAGGCATAGAGGCGCATTTTGTCACAGGGAGGAATATTGTTGATGTCGAGAGGGCCATTTGTGGCATGCCGCACAGCGGGACAGTTGTCAGGTAGCCATCAGTCATGTTTTAACGATTATACCCAAAATATAAAGGATGCGCATCGGGTACCCTTGCATTAACAGGAGTGTCGGCTGCACCGCAAGCACCACGTTTAGGCTTGCATCCTACTCTAGTGTGCGGCTGGAAACGTGCATACGCAACAACATCTCGTGCCTCAGGAAGATACTGCAGTTTAATGCAGGGAATGGCCTCTTGTTTTTCCGCATCCCCTCAGGGCTGGTACCGTTTGCATCACACCCGATATGCACGTATGGCTGGGCAGGGAGGTTTGCGAAGGATTTCAGGGAAATCGGCCGTTACATAAGGGAGAATAATATGCGCATCTCAATGCATCCAGACCAGTTTGTATTGCTCAATTCCACAGATGAGGAAGTGGTGCTGCGCAGTGTTTCAGAGCTTAAGTACCACGCAAAAGTGCTGGACCTGATGCGCCTGGGCCGCGATGCAAAAATACAGCTACACGTTGGTGGCGTATACGGCGACAAGGAATCTGCACTTGAAAGGTTTGCCGAAAGGTATGCCCGCCTCCCGCGGCAAGTCAGGAAAAGGCTGGTGGTTGAGAACGATGGCCACTTGTTCTCGCTAAGCGACTGCCTCAAGCTGCACAGCCTTACAGGCATTCCAGTGCTTTTTGACAGCTTTCACCATTCGCTCAACAATAATGGCGAGAGCATGCGTAATGCAATCCTGCTTGCGGAGGCCACGTGGGCAGTGCAGGACGGCCCGCTTATGTGTGATTACAGCTCACAGCAGAGGGGCGCAAAGCGCGGGACGCACGCAAGCACAATCAACCTGCCTGATTTTGCAGCATTCGTTTCACAGGCCAAAGGCATAGAGCTTGATATTATGCTGGAGATAAAAGACAAGGAAAAAAGCGCAATAAAAGCAGCCAGGCTCATAAGCGAAGCCAAGCCCGGCAATTAGCAGGCACTGCTGCCCAAATTCTATTCAGCAGCTTGATTAGTGCCTGTGCTCGTGTGCATCCTCTTTCTCTTTGGAGTCTTCACCAGTAAGGTCCCATTCGCCCTTAAACTGCAATTTCTTTGCACCGTGCTCTTTCAGCTCGCGTGCAACCAGCGCAACCGCTGCAGAATCACGCGCCCTCTTATCATCAAACTTGTTTGCCCCCAAATCAACAGAAACATTCTCACCAGAGGCCTTAATGTCAGCTTTCATCTCATATTTCTCAGCCAGCAGTTGTGCCTTTTCATCAAGCGATTTTGCGTCCTTGAGCACCTTAACCTCATATCTGAGCGGGACACCTGAAAGCGGGTGGTTAAAGTCAACAACAACCCTCCCGCTGTTAACTGCCCTGATGGTTGCGGGCGTATTATCAATATTAATGACCTGGCCCGGCACGGGGTTAATGTTTGCTTCCTTGAATTGCCTGAGCGGTATTATCCTTACAAGGTCCTCATCTCTTTTGCCAAACGCTTTCTCAGGTGCAATCTCAAGCTCCTTTGGCTCATTCTCTTTCATCCCTATGATGCCCTCGTCAACACCCTCAAGCAGCTCACTGTGCCCGGCACGCACAACAACAGCACCGTATCGCTTTTTTGGGTCAAAAATCCCACTTTTCTTTGCCTTCTCAGCATCAGTGGTATCTATGACCTCACCGCTCTTTGTGTAAGCAGTGTACTCTATCTTGACCAAATCTCCTTTTTCTACCGCCATCATAACACCTTTTGGCACTATTCAAATCCAAAACACTTTAAACTTTATCTCTTTAATCAACCACATGAAAATAAGCCTGACACGTGCCCAGATGATACAGGCAATTGTGATTTTAATTGCCGTTGTTTTCGTCTTATCAACGCTTGGGACATGGTTTACCCACCAGCCCGTAAACGGCGGCCAGACAAGCCAGGCAACGAACTTGTCTGAGGATGAGCTTGATGCCTCAATAGGCATGGGCAATGTTGTCCTTGTGGTTCGCTCATACTCACCTGTCATAAGGCTTGCAAGCCCGGGCATTGCCGCAAAGGCATACCTTAAGCAGCTACAGGCAGGCAACACCATCCTTTACCTTGATGAGTCAAACCCTCAATATATCACGATAACGCTTTCAAGCGGGGAGGACACGCTTGAAGTTGCATCAAAGCTGGTATCACTGGACAAGAACGCGACAATGCTGCTTGAGGCATATGTAAGCAGCGACCAGGAGTTTGAGTTTTTGCTCCAGAATGGCACAAAGGTTAAGGCAAAAATCCCATTAAGCAAGATAAGCGTCTCGAGGCCCTACAAAAAGGGTGAGCAGCTTTATTTTAGTGCCCTTGTCCAGCTGTACAAGGGGCAGGTTATAGGTGCAAAGCTGACACCATTGGCACGCACCGAGAAGGTTGACCTGCCAGTGCTTCCCCTAAACTGCTTTTCAGAGCATTATGCGCGATTTTACTTTATGTGGCATGACAGGGAAGGCGTGCGCAGCTCGCTCAGCAGGCTTAACGAGTCTTTGAAGTCCATCAACGCAACGGCCGTTCAGATGCAATATGTCAGCGACACTACTGTATACGCAACTGATGGTTTCAGCAAGGCGCAGGTCCAGGAGATACGAAAGCGGCTTCCAGGCCTTTACGTTGTCCAGTTCAACAAGCTGGTGTTCTATGATAATTACACATACACTGAAGATGAAATAAGCAAAGTGATAGCAGATGTGACAAACAACACTGTTAACGTCTCATTCTCGCCGCCAATGCTTGAGATGAGGTTCAATTATGCAGGAAACGAAACCCTTCTCGAAAACACACTTAATGCAATAGGATACACCACCATATCGAAAGAGATATACAAGGTATGTAACGCCTCGACGGGTGACATAACGATATCCATAGGCGGCAAGATGTATCGAGTCAGGGATATGCACGTGCTTGCACTGTTGCCAACTAGCGCAAAGCCAGGTGCGCCCGAGGTTGGCAGTTTTGAGGCATACATAGTTGGTGACGAGATAGTGCGTGCAGAGCCCGTGCTTGAGACAAAATACAAGTAATCACGACGGCATCCACATACGGGGAAATGGAATTTGCCTATGGATTGCTTTTTATTTTGCCTTTTCCTAATACTTTGCATGCCTTTGAAGAACTCATACTCTAAGGGTGCGCGGTTTGAGCGTGAGCTTGCAGACCTTCTCACGCAGCGCGGGTATATGGTTGTGCGTGCCGCTGGCTCAGGCGTTTATACAACCGCACCCGACCTGCTTGCGTTCAGGAAGATGGAGGCATACGTGTTTGAGTGCAAGGCGTGGAACAGCGGCCGCCTGTCACTTAGAAAAGAGCAGTATGAGCTTCTGAAGAAATGGGAAGAGTGCACGAGCGTTTCAGCGTATGTTGCGTGGCGTGTCCCGCGTGCAGGCTGGCTGTTCATCAGGGTAAGTGAATTGTCCGAGAATGCATCCATATCACTTGAGAAGGCGCGCCTGATAAACAGGACGGTTGATGATTTGGTGTAGGTGTTTTCAGTGAAGCGCAGCAAAACAAATGTGCAACACAGCATAGCATTCGGGCTAAAGGTTTGCAGGAAGGACGGTGAGCCTACCAGGAGAAAGCTGGCCGAGCTTGGCATCCTTGATAACAGCCGCGCCATTAAGAGCGATTCCACGCACGTATACTTGCCCATCATAACAAAAGACCACCCGTATTTGGAAGGCAGGGAAATCGTTGAGGCAGAGTTTAAGCCGCGGGAGCAAAAGCCAGGGACGCTTGCTGAGTCACTTGGCCTTAAGGATATCCGCTCGTTTGATATCATTGGTGACATTGCAATCATAGAAATACCCGATGAGTTGCGCAGCATGGAGAGTGAGATAGGCAACATGCTCCTCAAGCTCCACAAGGGTGTCAAGGCAGTTTTTGCTAAGGATAGCAGTGTGATGGGTGATTACAGGGTGCGCGGGGTTAGGCACATTGCAGGAGAGCACAGGACTGAGACTATCCACAAGGAGCACGGCTGCAAGTTTAAGGTTGATGTGTCAAAGGTATACTTTTCACCCAGGCTTTCGCACGAGCGTGAGCGTATCCTTGCGCAGGTAAAGGATGGTGAGCATATTCTTGCGCTGTTCTCTGGTGTTGCACCATTCCCAATCATAATTGCAAAGGAGCGCAATGTGATAGCATATTCAATCGAGCTGAACCCCGAAGGGCACAAGTATGCGCTTGAGAATGCCAGGCTAAACAAGGTCGATGGGAAGGTTTTTCCCATACATGGTGACGTGAGGGAAGTTCTTAAGGACAAGAGGTTTATTAGCTGGGCCGACAGGATAATAATGCCACTGCCAAAAGATGCACTTGGGTTTCTCCCTTATGTTTCGCACGCTGCTAAAAGCGGATGCATAATCCACGTATATGGGTTTGCACAAAAAGGCAAGGAGCAGGAGCTGTGCAACCAGGCACTGGCACTGCTCGGCAGGCCGGCTGAGGTTATTTATGCGCGGCGTGTCAGGACATATTCACCAGATACAGACCAGTTCGTAATTGACATCCGCGTCTTATGATAAATTACTGCAGCCTAGCCGCTGCCTGCGCCCCTGATTGCATCCCGTAGGCGCGCAACAACAACATCCATATCGCTTATCGCATCGCTCTCAACAACCTTGTAAAATATAAGCTTGTTCTCAACCTTCTCATTTGATGCGTACATCTTCTCGATTTCAAGCGTGTGGAGTGAGTAAATCCCTTTCAGCTCATCAATCGCATCAACAACAGCCTTCCTTATGGAAGGGTTTCCAGACCCGACATAAACCTTTTCAAGCTTCTTGACGCATTCATCCAGCTTGCTCCCTATCCTCTCAACTGATTCGCGTTTTCTCTGGCTGTCAATTATAAACCCAGCTACTTCACCAAGCCCCTTCCCTACAACACCCAACAAGCCGCTGCCCAATGCGCCGCCACCAGAGAGCTTTTCCTGCTCGCTTATAAGCTGTAATGCCTCCCTGCTGCTCTTTTCATGAATATTTTGGTGTGTGGCAGCTTTGGTGCTCATGCTACAAAAATAGCATCCACATTATTTAAACATAACATATATAACCTATTCATGCAGCTCGCTGACCTTGAGTATTTTTATGTTGCGAAAGAGATGAATGGGAGGTTTATGGGCTCGCGCATAGGCAAAATATACCAGGTTACAGGAAGGCTGTTCAAAATCCAGGTCTCAAATGATGATGGGAAGTTTACGCTCATAATACAGCTGCCAGATTACCTCACCTCAACAAAGCGGGACATACCTTCACCTGAGCGGCCCTCAAATTTCATAATGGCCTTGCGCAAGCGGCTTGCTAATGGGATAATAGAAAGCATTGAGCAGCCAGGGTTTGAGCGCATAATCATATTCAATATTTCATCGCACGGCAAGCATTATAGGCTTGTTGTTGAGCTGTTCTCGCACGGCAACATCATACTCTGTGATTCAGCCCGCAATAACGCGATAGATGTAATCTACAGGAAGGAAAGCTGGCGGGACAGGGAGCTTAAGAGAGGTGTCCCATACGTGCTCCCGCCATCTAAGTTATCACCATTCCTGATTGAGCCGAGGCACATCTCACTCAACGGAAAAAAGACGCTTATGGCAGGGATACTCTCACAGGTTTCGGTGGCGCCAAAATACCTTGAGGAAGCGTTTGTGCGTGCAGGCATTGACCCGCACATTGGGCGTGAGCTCCACCCAGAGGACCGTGAGCGCCTGCTTTATATGATTAAGGGCGTGTGTGCCGAGGGAAACTATTATACGTATTCAAAGGATGGGAAGATTGTTGATTATTCGGTTGCGCACCTCACGAAATACGAAAGTGGCGGCTATGAGAAAGCCAGGTACAAGTCAGTGCTTGAAATGATAGATGCGGCATACGAGCCGGTGCTTTCAGAGGAAGAGGAGGTTGGGGCTGCGAAGGGCGAGGATGAAAAAGGCAGGCACCGCGAGGCTGCAATGGCAAAAATGAAAGAGCGCCTCGCTGCACTTGAGGCTGAGGAGTTGCGTGCGCGCGCATCCGCAATGCACATACATAAGGATTACCATAAGGTAGAGCATATGATAGGGCTTGTGCGCCAGATGAGAAAGCAGGGAAAAAGCGAGCGTGAGATAAGCAAGGCACTTTCGCAGATTGATAAGGATGCGCAGTATAAGAACGGGATGATAATACTCAGGATAAGGTGTTAGGGGGCTGTTGAAATGCCAAAATATTACATCACAACCGCAATTCCATATGTGAATGCATCACCACATCTTGGGCACGCACTCGAGTTCATACAGACAGATGTGCTGGCGCGATACCATAAGCTCCTTGGCGATGATGTGTATGTTGTTACGGGTGCGGATGAGAACAGCCTTAAGAACGTCCAGGCAGCCGAGGCAAAAGGCACAACACCGGAGGCATTATGCGCTGAGAATGCCGCATTGTTCAGGAAGCTTGCTGACACGCTTGGCCTTTCATACAGCTCTTTTGTGAGGACTTCCGTGAGCCAGGAGCATAAGAAAGGCGTGCAGATGCTCTGGGAGCTGTGTGCCAAGTCAGGTGATATTTACAGGAAAAATTACCGCGGGCTTTACTGTGTAGGGTGTGAGGCGTTTTATGAGGAGCACCAGCTTGAGAACGGCATGTGCCCTGAGCACAAGAAGCCGCTGGAAATTGTTGAGGAGGAAAATTACTTCTTCAGGCTGTCAAAGTACCAGAAGCAGCTTGAGGAGATGATTGCAAGCGGCAGGCTGAAAGTCGTGCCAGAATCGCGCATGAACGAGATGCTGCATTTCATACGTGAAGGCCTGCAGGATTTTAGCATTTCGCGCTCTATGAAGCGCGCTAAGGGATGGGGGATCCCCGTGCCTCATGACCCAAACCAGATAATGTATGTGTGGTTTGATGCGCTTGGGACGTATCTTACCGGGGCGGGATACGGGTCTGACAGTGCAAAATTCTCGAAATACTGGCCTGCTGATGTGCACGTTATAGGGAAGGGAATCCTCAGGTTCCATGCAATCTACTGGCCGGTAATGCTGCTTTCAGCAGGGCTCCAAATGCCAAAATCAATCCTTGTCCACGGATACATAACCGTGGAGGGTGAAAAGATGAGCAAATCACTCGGCAACATTGTCGACCCGTTCAGTGTTGTTGAGAAGTTTGGGATTGATGCGTTCAGGTATTGCCTTTTGAGCGAGGTCTCAACATTTGAGGATGGTGACTTTTCAGAGAAAGTGCTCATTGAGAAAAACAATAATGAGCTTGTTGCAAATGTTGGCAACCTTGTTAACAGGACGATTGTGTTTGCGAAGAATAATTTTGATGGCAAAGTGCCATACGGCCCGCTTGCAAAAGGCGATGAGCAGTTTATTGCGTTGCAGAAAGAGAAAATTGCAAAGGCTTCCGCTTTGCTTGGCCAGATGAGGCTTAAAGAGGCGATATCAGCAATAATGGAATTCTCAAGCAATGCAAACCGCTACTTCCAGGAAAATGAGCCGTGGAAAGCTGTAAAATCTGACAAGCTGAGGGCAGCAGCTGTGCTTTACGTGCTTGCAAACCAGGTAAAGGACCTTGCAATACTTCTCTGGCCTTACATCCCGCACGCAAGCGATGAGATTTTCAGGCAGCTTAATGTTGAGAGGCCGTCCTGGAAAGATTTGGGGGCGCTTACGCTCAAGCCAGGGCATATGCTTGGCGAGCCAAAGCCAATCTTCAGGAAGATTGATGCAAGCGTGGGCGGCACACCAGGGGCAGCACAAGCGAGCAGAGGTGCCAAGCCGGCCAAAACCCAGCCGCCCGGCGAAAAGCTAACGATTGCGGGCATCGATTTGGAGATAGGCGAAATACTCTCCGTGGAGAAGCACCCGAACGCTGAGAAGCTTTTCATCGAAAAGGTAAGGCTGGGTGATGGTGAGCGCCAGATTGTATCAGGCCTTGCGCAGTTTTACACACCCGAAGAGCTTGTGGGCAAGAAAGTCATAATTGTGAAGAACCTTAAGCCAGCAAGGATTCGTGGTGTAGAGTCTGCCGGGATGCTGCTTGCAGCAGCCTCCGGTGATGAGGTTGAAGTGCTGTGTGCCCCCGATTCAAGGCCTGGCGACAAGGTAGTTGCGGAAGGCATCCTGCCAGCACCGCGCAAGGAAATAACCATCGAAGAGTTTGGGAAGGTTGTGCTTGAAGTGAAAGGGTATGAGCTTTATGCAGAAGGGAGGAAACTGCTTGCTGCGGGCAGGCCTATAAGGGCATTAAGGGTCCCAAATGGGAAAGTTGGGTAGATGTTTCTTGTGAAGCTCGACAAGTATTTATAAAACCTCGACATTTTTTTTGCCCATTGCACACATTTAAATAGTTTTATGCATATGTCTAATCGCTTGGTGGTTTTATGCCGAAATATGTTCTAGCGAAACAGCTCGCAGGAAAGAAAATAGTCACGAGCAACGGTGAAGAGCTCGGCAGGCTTGTTGACATTAAGGTTGCCGAGACAGGAGGGAGGCTACAGACACTCGTCCTGGAGGCAAGCTTTGATAGTGTACTGGCATCAAAGATGCAGAAAGATGACCAGGGGCACACAGTATTGCCTTATGATGCGGTTATGGCAGTGTCTGACTACATAATCGTAGACAGGAAATCTCTTGCACTTTAAGATTCTGGTTTTATGATTGCAGGAATTGACGAGGCGGGGCGCGGCTCCGTTCTCGGGCCTCTTTCAATTGCGCTCGTGTGTGGCGAGGAAGAGGATTTTCTATCCCTTGAGCTTGCAGACTCAAAGCTGCTCACACGCAGCGAGCGCGAGGCACTGTTTCCTGAGATACGCAAGAAGTTTTACACATCTTTTGTGCTTGTTACTGCAAAGGAGCTCAATGAAATGATGAAAAGGTTCTCGCTCAATGAGATTGAGGCGATAAAGGAGGCATACCTGCTCGATGAGCTCCCTCTTGAGCCCCACGAGGTCATCGTGGACTCGCCCGATGTGCTGGAGCAGAATTTTGCACATCGCATAGCAAGGCATATGGCAAGAAAGCTTACCATCAGGGCCGAGCACAAGGCAGATTTAAATTACCCTGTTGTGAGTGCAGCATCAATAGTTGCAAAAGTGATCAGGGACTGGGAGATTGACCGCATACGTGATGAGGTCGGGTATGACTTCCAGTCAGGATATCCTTCTGATGAGAAAACAGTTGCAGCCGTCCGTGAAATGCTCCGCACTGGCAAGGGCAAGGAGTATGTCAGGATGCGATGGAGCACTGTTGAGTCAATCATTGCAAGCCAGCAGAAGCTCCACGACTATTTTTAAGCCAACTCGCATTACAAATAATCCTGGCAAATTATGATATCTGCTCGCCAATCTCTTTTCCGAATCTTTCTAAGAACACGTTAAGCTTGTCCGCCTCGATTGTCGCACCCGCAGCAATATCGTGGCCGCCACCAACCCCTATCCCGTTGCACGATTTCTCAAGTGATTTCCCAAGGTTCAGGCCTTTTGCAATGAGTGCTCGCGTCCCCCTGCTGCTGAGCTTAATCTTTCCTTCTGCATCAAGTGCAATCGCAAGCACGGGCTTTTCAGGAGGTATTATGCTGTAGAGCATCCCCGCAACAATACCAATAATCCCATCATCAATCATCCCGCGCCCATCAACAAAGTAGAACGGCCCCATATCAACAACAGATTTCTGTGCGTATTCAATGCCGTCACGCAGCTGTTTCCTGTGCAGCTCGAGCAGTGCCTGCGCCCTTTGGTATGCGCCTTCCATCTTCAGCATGACCGCAACTCCAATATCAGGCTCGTTATGCCTGCCGCACGCATTTAGCAGTGTTGAGAATTCGCTCGCATCGCGCATCTCCGTCCTAGGCGGATATGTAAGGAGCTCGTAAACCTCACCAATAATCGAGCCGGCATCCCTCTTATGTCCTTTCTCATAAAGGTAGGAGACGAGCGCAGAGCGCAGGCGCATCTTTTCATCCTCGCTCAAGCCCATGTATGACCTCCACTTGCCTTCAGCATCCTTTACGGCAATGCCTATCTTCTCATAAAAATCAAGCACGTTGCTCTCATTCCCCGTCAGCCCTGGCAGGAACGGCTCTGTTGAGTATAAGAGGAATGGCACAAGCGGCCTGCTCACCCTACCAAACATGCAAATATCCTTGTAGGCGTTAACATAACCTCCAGCTATCCCTTCCTCAAGCATTTTCTTGTTCCAGCCGTATAAAGGCGCCTGCACGTCACCCACCGCACCAACAATGCCAATGGGCGCAAGCTCCGGCAACCCAAACGTGAAATATGCAGTTGACGCGCCGCTCAGCTCACGCGAGCCGTCAATCCCAAACAGCCTGGGATTAACCTGCAGGATTGGGCCTTCCTCGCATAAGTGATGGTCAATTATTACAATGCGTCGCTTGCCCATTTTTGATAGCTCTTCCTGCACGCTTCCGCCAAAGTCCGCGAGTATCACATCACGCTCTTTCCTTTTTGCAATCTCCTCAAGCTCTTTTTGTGCAAGCTTCCTGAAGCACAGGCGCGAGTATCCTTTTCCCATTTTTTCAAGCGCCGCTGCAACAAGCGCACCGCTGCTTATCCCATCCGCATCATAATGGTGGACTATGAGCACATCATCCATCCTGCTTATTTCCTCACGAGCCTCTTTGCACCTGGCAAGAAAGCTGCCCATAACACAAAGTTCGGTTTCCAAGGTTTAATAATTATTCGCTTTATATACGACCAATGGAAAAGTTCTGGATTGGCTTCACAGCGTATATGGTGCTTTCACTATTCCTGGTTGCGTTCGCTTTTGGGGGGCCAATAGCAGCACATCTGGGTTATGCAGATGTGGCAAAAGGCCTTTACACTGCAGGTGCACCCTTGTGCCACCAGTGGGTTTACAGGTCATATTGCATTTTTAGCACGGGGAGTGCATGGCTTCTTGAGGAGTGCATCCCACACTCACATAACGGCACGGTAACAGTACGCACGATGTTTACACCAGCATCACACGCGTGGGATGGCATATTCTCATATTCAACATCACAGCTTGGCAGGAACAGGGGTGAGATGGTTGAGCGTGACGGCATGGTAGGGTACAAGCTGGTTGTATGCTCACGCGACACGGCAATCTATCTTGGGATGGTTTTTGCAGGCATAGCGTTCCTTTACATCCGCAGGCATATTCGTGAAACGCCTTCGCTATGGCTGCTCCTCATAGGGCTTATGCCGATGGGAATAGACGGGACAGGGCAGCTGCTTGGGCTGTGGGAAAGCACAAACACTATACGCAGCTTGACGGGATTTGTTGCTGGCGCGTTTGTGGGATTCTATCTCATCTCCCTGCTTTCAGACATAATAGCAAAATATGATTCACGGCGTGAAATTAGAAAATAACCCTCTCGTCATTTGTCGTAAAAAAACGTGCTTTGGAAGTATTTTTAAGCATTGCGTGGTCTTAACTTCGTATGCCTCTCTCATTTGAGAACACTTCTGAGATTAAGATACCTCAAAGCCCTCTTGAGAGGGTAATCGGGCAGGAGCACGTTCTTGAGATTGCACACATTGTTGCAAAGCAGAGGAGGCACTTGCTCTTGGTCGGACCGCCCGGCACAGGCAAAAGCTTCATCGCAAACACGATTTCTTCAGCATTGCCCAGGCCAACGCAACAGGTTGCAGTATTGGGCAATCCGGAAAACCCTGACAGGCCAATCCTTGAAATCAAGACTGCTGAGGATATTGAGCGCGAGAAAAAGGAAATTCTCAAGGCAAGGCTCATCGACCCGCGCGATGCGCCATACTATGTTTCTGAGCGGCTTGGGTTCAGGTGCAGGAAATGCGGCACAATAAGCGATCCCGAATCAAACATCTGCCTTTATTGCGGTGCTGAGAAATACAGGCGCAACCGCAACATTGAGGATATGTTCTCAAGCGCACCGCGGATATCGCGTGATGACAAGGTGCTCATGAAAAGAGTTACTCCTGAAGGCAAGGAGGAAGAGCTTACGTATGAGCGTGCGGGTGCAAAGGTGAAGGTGTACAAGAATAAGCCGCGCGCATTGGGCGAGCAGCAAAGGAAAGTGCTTGTGCATCTTGACAGGAATACGTTTGTGCAGGCCACGGGCGCTTCCGAGTCAGAGCTGCTTGGTGATGTGAGGCACGACCCATACGGCGGGCATAAGGATATCGGGATCCCTCCGCATGAGCGTGTTGTCCCGGGCGCAATACACGAGGCGCATGAGGGTGTGCTGTTTATAGATGAGCTGTCCACGCTTGGCGAGCTGCAGAGATACCTGCTTACTGCAATGCAGGAGAAAAAGTTCCCCATAATGGGCAGGAACTCGACAAGCACGGGTGCAGTGGTCAGGGTTGACAATGTGCCATGTGATTTCATACTGGTTGGTGCTGTCAACATAAACGATGTCCACGCAATCCTGCCACCACTGCGCTCACGCATCATAGGTTCCGGGTATGAGGTGTTGCTGAATACCGTAATGCCAGACACTGAAAGGAACCGTGAGAAAATGGTGCAGTTCATTGCACAGGAGATTGCAAAGGATGGTCGCATACCTCATGCATCTTACGGTGCGTGCATGCGCATAATTGATGAGTCAAAGCTGCGCGCAAAGCAGATGGATGGCAAGGATGGCCTAACCTTAAGGCTGCGTGACTTGAGCGGCATCATAAAAATGGCAGGGGATATTGCAATATTTGATGGAGCCCAGCTAATTGAGAAAGAGCATGTTGAGCGGGCAATCAAGCGTGCGCAGTCAATAGAGGAGCAGCTTCTTGATACATATGGCAGTGCATTCCGTGCAGGGCAGAGTGATTATGCAGCTCTTTCAAGGAGCAAGAGCAGAGGCTATGCAAGCGAAGTAAGGTAATTTAACACGGGTATTGTGATGCATGGAAAGCAGGGTGCAAGCCACTCAAGCGGAGTTGCAGATTCTGTTTATTCGTTTTATTCTGAATACCCCTACCCTCTCGTATACCCTTTCTCTAAACGGCATGAACAGCTGATGAGAAAGTTCATACGGATGTGGGGGCTTAGGTGCGAGAGTGAGTTAAAAGGCCTCTCAATCCTTGATGCTGGCTGCGGGACGGGTGAAAAATCAGTCTACCTTGCATCATTGGGTGCAAGCGTCACAGCGCTTGATATCAACAAAACACAATTGTCATATGCGCAAGCGCTGGCAAGGAGGCACAGGGTTGGCGAGAAAATAAAATTTGTGTGCGCAGACATACTTGCACTTGATTTGAATGATAAGTTTGACCTGGTCCTGTGCAGTGGCGTGCTCCATCATACACCGGATGTGCGCCTTGGGTTTTCACGCCTCGCAAGGCATCTCAGGCAGGATGGCCGCATTCTCATAGGCCTGTATAATAAATACAGCAGGATTCACTATAGGCTGCTTAGGTGGGCACTCCACAAAGCGTATGGCAACGACCCAAAAAGGATAATGGAGTTTGTGAACGGCTTCCCACTTTCATTTCTTTTGCGCGGCAAAGCATCGCAACAGACGCTTTATGACCGGTATGCAATCCCTTATGAGTCGTATCACTCGTTAAGGGAAATACGCGAGATGTTTAGGGATAATAACATAAGCATAATGCATGTTTCCCCTCCAATTTTGTTTGACAACGATATGATATCCCAGCTCTCCTGGCTTATAAAAGGAAAGTCGTTTTTTATGGTCTCTGGGAAAAGGCATCAATAAATATTTTATTCCATAACTAATTATGTGGGCATGCCTGGTTTTAATATTATAAGGGTGGCGGTAACAGCATTGCTTTTATTGAATATTATTGCTTATGCGGCCGAATGCCCGGTGATAATTGCGCCTGGGAATTATGTATTAGCTTCTAACCTTTCAGGAGCACCTCATTTTTTGCCTCACCTTTATGGCAATGTTTGCGTTTATATTTCTTCTTCAGATGTTGTTTTTGATTGCAATAATTACGTAATAAACGGAGAAAGCGCACCGCCAGGGCTTCCTTCATTTGGAGTTTATGTTGAAGAGCTTTACAATAACGTGACAATAAAAAATTGCAATGTTAAGTCATATAATTATGGCATATTCTCACAAACCTCAAACTTCGTGCATATAATAGGAAACAAGGTTGATAACTGTAC
>JAOAKK010000040.1 GCA_026413685.1 Microcaldota archaeon
TGTCTGCACGGCTCAAAAACCGCAGTGCTGCTCTGCTTAACAAGACAACGGAGCTTTCAAAAAACCTGACAGGCTCACTGAAGTATGCTGCGAACAAGATTTTGCTTGACATAAAGAGGGCAAACAAGTACATTGACAACGAGGATTACGTAAACGCAAACATCCTACTTAAGGAGCTTGAGGTAAGGTATGCATCGCTCTCAAAGGTTGAGGATACAGAGCAGGAAGTTGGAGAATATGCGCATTGAGAATTACAAGCAGCAGCTCGAGGAAGCGGATAGGCTTTACTCATCAATAAAGCATGACCTTGTTGTGTTCAAGGTCCCAGCTGATACAGGGCGCATAGAATACCTGCTTGGCACGATTGGCGGGGATATAGATGATTTCAGGCTTGACGATGCATACAACAAGCTCACAGAGCTGCTTCAGAAGCTCAACGATGCGCAGTCAATGCTGCAGGCAAAAAAGGCAGCTGTCCTGGCAGCAAACTCGAGCATAGCCGATGCTGAGGCAGCCCTTGCACAAGTCAAAAATTTAACAGGCGCATCTGCAGCCAACACAACCGCTGCTGAGCAGCTCATATCAAGCGCACGCAAAGCGCTTTACGATGACCCTGCAGCAGCAAAGAAATATGCAGATGACGCTACAGCCTTGCTAAGGCGGGAGGCCAAGAGTGCAGAGGATACAAGTTACCTAACACTTGTCAGTGCCGTGACTGTGATATTCATCTCAATAGTGGTTGTGCTTGTCGGGCTTGGCATTTACCAGCTCATAAGAAAAAGGAAGCCCTGGCATTGATTTTAATTAAGTCTCTTTTTATTGCTTTTCAACGCTTGCTACTTTTATTATGGTTGGGTTCTTTGCCGTTAATGTCACTTCCATTACTGCACCATCAGGCTCGCGCTTGAACCTTACAACCCACACATCACCGGATGGCACTGCAGCCGCCTTAATCCCGCTGCCATCACCAATAAACTCCTTGGCGCGCTCAGAGCCGGGCAGTGTGTGCGCCGCTATGATTGCCTCCTCAGGCCCGGTTATGATGCAATCGCTCCTGCACGTAACCTGGCAGTCTTTTACTATGTATATTGGCACGCCGGTCTCATACCCGAACGGCTGCTTGTACCTCAGCCTGAGCCGTGAGGGGCAGATCGTATCAGAGCCGAATGTGACGCGCACATTGGTTACCTTCACACCGCCTATTTCCTCTGTCCCTTCAATTTCAACAATATCCGCGCCAGGGTATCGCACCTTTGCATCATCTATGATGGATTTCTCAAACGTCATGGTGTCAGAGCTGCCCTGCGGCTTTGTGCAGCCTGAAGCAAGCACGGCAATGCCGGCAAGAACAAGCATAGCAATCAACATCAGCCTATCCATTTAATCTCCTCCTTTCATACGGCCCTCAAGCGATATCTGTGCGAGAAGTGCAGTGATTTGTATTCTCTCATCTGCACCCTCAGACAGCCTGAAGTTATACTCACCTATCCTATCAACGAGCCTAACCTTAACAGCATCAGGGATGTTCATTTTCACAACTTCAGAATAAATCTGGTCGAGGGCATCCTGCCCGCTCATCCCATAGTTTACCATTACCTTCTCAAGCATCTTTCGCGCCTCACTGAACTCGCCAGCATACGCCTTTTCAATTATTTCAGAGATCTCTTTTGGCTTTGCTTTTGCTGCAAGCCCATATATCTGCTTCTCGGTTATTTTCTTTGAGTGGAGCGATGCGCTTTGCAGGAGATTGATGGTTTTCCTCATATCCCCCTCGCCAACTTCAATAAGTGCATCCACAGCTTCTTTTGGGAGGTGTATCCCCTCCGCCTTTGAGATGTGAAGCACCATCTTCTCAATATCCTCGCTCTTAAGCTGCGTGAACCTGAACATTGCACACCTGCTCTGTATCGGCTCTATGATTTTTGATGAGTAGTTGCATGACAGGATAAACCGTGTCACGCCGGCATACATTTCCATTGTCCTCCTGAGGGCGTTCTGCGCCTCTGGTGTGAGTGCATCCGCCTCATCAAGAAATATTATCTTGAACGGGACATCAGCTATTGGGACAGACCTCGCAAAATCCTTTATCTTGCCACGCACGATATCTATGCCGCGCTCATCGCTTGCATTAAGCTCAAGGAAGCTCTCCTTATACCCTTCCCCGTATAGCTCACGCGCAAGCGCGATTGCCGCAGTTGTTTTCCCGACGCCTGCAGGGCCTGCAAACAACAGGTTAGGCATGTTTTTCTCGCGCACATATGCACCAAGGCGCTCTACAATCTCAGCCTGCCCCACAATCTCGCTTACCCTGGCAGGCCTGTACTTTTCTGTCCATGGCGCATACTTTGCCTCTTCCATGAGCAGTTTATAGATTGAAATCTTATAAGTTATGCACACCTTTGGGGCGCGTCCCGCTGCGTATCTCCCACAATGGAAACGTTTATAAACCTCGGCGCATCCTAACAACGAAGGAGGCTTTGATAATTATGGAGATTAAACCAGCTGAACCTGCAAAGGGTGAGGTAAAGATTAATGCCGAGCACGCAAAGAAAAGGAAAGCAAGCATTTTTAAGAAGGCGAAGATTGCGGTTGCAGGCCTGATGCTCAGTGCCGCAACGATGGTCCACGGCTGTGAGGGTGAGATGGACCTCTCGCCATATGCACGCACCCCGGAAGATGCTGTTGAGGTGTGCGCAGATGCGGGTGTTGTTCGCGATGGCGGCATCCCAGGCTTTGATGTGCCTTACGAGGATGCAAAGGATAGCGGTGCAGCGCTGGACAGCGGCACCACCAAGGATACAGGCCCATCGTGCACGTCACCCAACGATTCGCGTGTTTTGCTGAAGCTGAGCATAGGCGGCGAGCAGCAGGTTGTTGAGGAAGGCAGCAAAGTGAAAATAGGCAACAAGGAATATTCAGTATCACTCTCAGCAAACACAGGTGACCTTGTGCTCACAAGTGATACAGGTGAAGTTGTGGTTGTGCCGCGCGGCAAGAGCGGAGTTGTTAATGGGACAGGTGTTAAGCTCGTTGACCAAGCCGCTGATAAGCTTTATTTCACGAGCAGGGCGCTTGTCTCGGTAAGCGCGGGCAGTGACAGCAGCCGTGCAATCCTTGGAGAGAAAGGCACCGCAGTGCTCAATGTTGGCGAGTTTGGTGTTAAGCTCACTTCAAAAGGCATTGAGCCGTGGGACAATGAGGGCAGCGTACTTGTTGCAGACCTTGAAATAACCACGCCGGAATACACAATAACGAAGGAAGGTGTGAGGATAGGCAAGGAAGGCTATAAGGTTGTTATTGGTGCTGAGGAGCTTAGCATCGCCCCTGTTGAGTTTGGCAATGACCTTTACCAGTCAGCAAACGCACCAGCCAGCCTCTGCACAAAAACAGAAGTCAAAATAACGCTGGTGGCTGATG
>JAOAKK010000041.1 GCA_026413685.1 Microcaldota archaeon
TCCTAAGCCAGTGTATTGCAGGAAAGTGCCTCCTGTATGCGAGCGGTGCATCGAGCGCAAGGAACGCTTTTGTTACCCTGAGCGTGTTTTGTGATACAGGCTCAGATATGTCACCACCTGGCGGTGACACTGCACCAATCATCGTTACAGAGCCGTGCCTTCTATCCCTACCAAGGCAAACAACCCTTCCAGCCCTTTCGTAAAACTCCGCAAGCCTCCTCCCCAGATATGCAGGATACCCTTCCTCGCCAGGCATCTCTTCAAGCCTGCCGCCGATTTCCCTCATAGCTTCTGCCCACCTGGATGTTGAGTCTGCCATAAGCGCAACGTCATATCCCATATCCCTGTAATATTCTGCGATTGTCACCCCAGTGTAAATGCTCGCCTCTCTTGCAGCAACCGGCATGTTAGATGTGTTTGCAATAAGCACAGTCCTTTCCATAAGCGGCTTTTTGGTTCGCGGGTCTTCAAGGTGCGGGAACTCATTAAGCACTTCAGTCATCTCATTCCCACGCTCACCACAGCCGATATAAACAACGATTTGCGCATCACTCCACTTTGCAAGCGATTGTTGTGTAACTGTCTTGCCAGAGCCGAACGGGCCGGGTATGCACGCCGTCCCACCTTTTGCAATCGGGAAGAATGTGTCAACCACACGCTGCCCAGTCATAAGCAGCACGTTAGGCGGCAGCTTCTCCGCGTAAGGCCTTCTTTTCCTTACCTCCCATTTTTGCATGAGCCGTATCTCATGCTCATTCCCGCCTTCTTTTATTACTGCAATAACCTCATCAACGGTGAACTTGCCGCTTTTTATAGATTCGATTTTCCCCGATATGCCTGGCGGCACCATTATCTTATGCACTATCGTATCAGTTTCCTGCACTGTGCCAAGCACATCACCGCCGCGGACAGCTTCGCCTTTCTTTGCAGTAGCCTCAAACTCCCATTTTTTATCACGGTCAAGCGTGTTTACGGTAAGGCCTCTCCCTATAAACGAGCCAGACTTTTCCTCAATCTTGTCAAGTGGCCGTGCAATCCCATCCATGATAGACTTGAGAAGCCCCGGCCCAAGCTCCACTGAAAGTGCCATCCCCGTATTTTCAACAGGCTCGCCGGGCCTAATCCCTGAAGTATCCTCATATACCTGTATAAATGCAGAATCCCCATTAAGCCGGATAATCTCCCCGATAAGCCCGGCCTCACCAACCCTAACCATGTCATACATCTTTGCACCGCTCATGCCAACAGCGGTAACAACAGGTCCAGAAATCCTATGTATTGTTCCCATAAAATCAACCCTTCTCCTTCTTTAAATCAAACCCAAGCGCGCGTTTCACGAGCGCTTCCAGGCTTTCGCTCTCCACTGTCTTGCTGCCAAAATCCGGCACCGTGACAATGCTGGGCTTAGCAACCGTCTCAATCTTTTTCTTCATGGCCCAGTTGAGCATTGAGTATGCGCCATCATCCAGTATGATAATCCCAACATCCTCTCTCTTGAGCAGGCCTTCCAGATGAGTGCCCATATCCTTGATATCCTCCCTGTGATAGTATTCCTTAACACCTGCAAGCCGCAGCCCCGTGCACATCTCTTTTGACCCAATCGCAACAATTTTCATCCACACTTCACCCTTGCACCACCTGCTATATCACCATAAGCCGTGGCTTAATCTCTTCCGGCTTAAGCACGCCTTTTGACACAGCAATGGTTCTTAGGTTTCTTCTTTCGACATCGAGCCTGTTTATGAACCCGATAATCCCAGCCATTGAGAAAGGGTTTGCAGACCCAACTTTCATAATCCATTGCATAAGCTTTCTCTCATACAGCTCTTCCATCCATGACAGGTCGCCTTTGCTCTTTTCGTAGATGTCCGCCACTCCGAACAGCCTTACAAGCGCCTCGTCACCCTCCGCGCATGCTTTTTTAATCTTATCAACCGGCACGGAACCCCCGCTAAGGTATGTTATCTTCCAGCCAAACTTGCGTGTGCGTATTGCCAGGTCAAAGTTCTTGTAATCAATGATTTTCTCAATGTACATGCGAACCTCAGGCTCATCTGCACACACGTCCTTGAGCCTGGCTATTCTCCTGTAATATGCCCTTTCAATATCATCAATCACCTGTGCATATTCCTGTGACTCGCTGCTAATCTCATACCCCATTTCAGTTACAATCCTTTTCAGAAGCTCGATATCCTTGACAGCGCGCAGCCTCTCAAGCCTCCTGCCGCTCACGGCACCGACAGGCACATAATCATCCCCAAAATTCCTTCCCTTCATCGCCTCAAGGAACAGCAGCTTGAGGTTATACACCTCTATCTTTCCGATTGCCACATACAAGAGCGGGACTTTTTCCTTATTATGCACCATCTCCTCAATCTGTGCCACTTTCTTGCCAAACCTCTCCATAAGCGCGCGTGCAACAAGCATTACACCATGGTATTTAGTGCGCAATGCCTCAACGTGCTCAGCATATGAGGTGTTGAGCATAAGCTCAATCATCGCATCTACTGTTGCAACATCACACATTGCATTAAGGGTAGTGCTATCAACAAACTGCGTCCTTGCAGCGCGCAGCCTGGCATTGGCATACCCAAACTCGCGTGCGCGTATGTTTATGTCAGACATTAATACCACTCTTATTTGAGGAGCTTCTTGTAGGCGTATGCCTTGATATCTGCTTCCTTGTCACGCAAAAGCGTTGCAAATGTGAGGTCTATGAGCACACCCTTTGCAGCGTCGCGCGCAACAATCCCACCATCAATCTTAGCGCTTGGCTTCACCTTGTCATTTTTGCTTGCTATCTCTTTTACAACACTTACATCGCTTTTTGCACACTCAATCTCAAGCGGCACGTCACCCAGGCCTTTTCTTGCCCTGCCATACAGGCTCTCAAGCACTTTCTTGTATTCAGATTTCCTGCCGCGGATTTCCTGCAACCGCTCCATGACACTTTCTATGACGCGCATTGCAATTGCATCCTTGGCCATCTGCAGCTCTTTTTTTGCCTCCAGGCGTGCAGCGGCAACGCGCTCTTCCATCACCTTTGCAGCTTCCTTTTCATATAATGCCAGCCCTTCCTTCCTTGCTGATTCAAGGCGCTCGCGCTCCTTTTTGAGCATTTCGCGCACTTCAAGCTCAGCCGCCCGCCTAATGCCATCTGCCTCTTTCTCTGCCTCCTCAATGATGGCATCGGCAACCGACTCAATCTTCATCTGAACCACTTGCTTTAATGTGCAGCAGTGCCTCCCCCAATCGCACCAATGAGCGGCTGCCCGATCAGCACAATGAGCAATGCGGATATTGCAAGCGCAAGTATAGCTGTCGTTTCAGGCAGTGCAACATAAATCAGCATGTTCCCCGAAAGCTCAGGCCTTTCAGCAATTGCACCTACTGCAGAGCTACCGATAGC
>JAOAKK010000042.1 GCA_026413685.1 Microcaldota archaeon
ATTGTTGAGTATTCGGTTGCACAGGCAGGCCAAATGGGATACCATAAGAGGACACTCCTTAACAAGGTCATAGTGGACATTGCAACACCTGATAAGCTAAAGCAAGACGGCGGGCTGCTCCATTATGGTAACGTTAAGAACAAGTATGTTATTGTGAAAGGGTCGGTTCCCGGCACGAAGAAAAGGCTCATTAAGCTGAGGCGTGCCATAAGAAAGCCCAATGCAAAGCGCGAGCTGAAAGTAGTTTATGTTTCAAGGGCGATGTGATTTAAAGGTGTGTTTGGATGAAGCTTCAAGTTTTATCAATGACTGGCGAGATGGCTGGTGAGGTGGAAGCGCCTAAGGCGTTCAGCGAGAAGGTCCGGAAGGACTTGATAATACGTGCTGTGCGTTCAGAGCTTTCTAAAACGTTCCAGCCCAAGGCACCGTTAAAGGTTGCAGGATTGCAGACAAGTGCTGAGTATATCGGTGTGAAGGATGCATACCGTACAATGAAAAACCGCGGTACGTCGAGGCTCCCGCACGAGAAGTTCCCAAAAGGCAGGTATGGCCGTGTGAGGATGGTGCCGTTTGCTGTTACTGGTAGGAGGGCACACCCGCCAAAGGTTGAGAAGATTCTCGTTGAGAAAATGAATAAGAAAGAATACAGGAAAGCGCTTGATTCTGCGATTGCCGCATCTGCAAATGCGGAGCTTGTCAGGTTGCGCACTGGTGGAGAGTATAAAGTGCCATACGTTGTTGTTGATGATGTAGAGTCACTTAAAAAGACAAAGGATGTTATTAAGATGCTTGAGTCGCTTGGCCTGCTCAAGGAGGTTGAGAAATCTGAGAGGAGCAGGAAGCGCATAACCGGTGTTAGGAAGAAGAGGCTTGCACGTGCGTATAAGGTGCGTAAGTCGGTTCTCTTCGTTGTGTCGAAAGAGTGCTCATTGCTCAACAGTGCCGCAAGCATAGCCGGCGCAAAGGCGGTAAAGGTTGAGGATTTGAAAGTGAGTGACCTTGCCCCGGGCGGCCTGCCAGGCAGGCTGGTTGTGTGGAGCAAGGGTGCAATATCAAAGCTGGGTGAGCTTAATGCCAATAATTAAAGTGATAAACACAGAAAAATCGAGCAGGATGCTCGAGAAATCAAACAAGCTCTCGCTCATTGTGGATTCAAGGACAGATAAGGATTCGCTCGCTGAGGAGCTCAAATCCGTCTATGGCCTTAAAGTGCGCAAAATCAATGTGCTGCACACCGCAAAGGGCGAGAAGAAGGCAATCGTTACGCTTGACAAGTCACACACGCCTGATGAGATTGCAACAAAGTTCGGGCTTGTGATGTAACAGGGTGTATAGATGGGAAAACGCTTGATTACACAACAGAGGGGCCGCGGGACACCGAGGTATCGTGCCCCGTCGCACAGGTATAAGTATACTGTCAAGTTCAGGCAGTTTGATGCAAAGGAGCGCAGGAGCAAGCTGGTTGGTGAGGTTGTCGGGTTCGTGAGGGACCCGATACACTCGGCAGTGCTCATGCGTGTGCTCTTTGATAACGGGGAGGAGCATGTCTATTTTGCACCTGAGGGTATCAAGGTGGGCGATAGGATAGAGGAGGGTGCAACTGCGACGCTTGCACTTGGCAGTGTCATCCCGCTCGGAAAAATACCAGAGGGCTCGCCCATATTCAACATTGAGCGGAGGCCGGGTGATGGCGGGAAGCTGGTTCGCACCTCGGGAGGCATCGCTTACATACGTGCGAAAGAGGCGGAGGGCGTTTATGTCCGTATGCCATCAAAGAGGACAATATTGCTTGGGAACGATTGCAGGGCGCAGCTCGGCTGCCTATCGATGGGTGGCAGGATGGAGCTCCCATTAATGAAGGCCGGCACGGCATATTACAAGAAGCACGCTACAAACAGGCACTGGCCGATTGTTCGTGGTGTGCACCAGAATGCAGTTGACCATCCGTTTGGTGGCAAGCAGCATCACCCAGGCAAGGGTACTGCGACTGCAAAGAATGCACCGCCTGGAAGGAAGGTTGGCCACATTGCTGCACGAAGCACAGGAAGGAGGACTTCACTCAAGATGCAGCTCAAGGGCAAGAAAGAGGAGGGCAAAGGGTGACGGTGAATGGCAAAGATTACGGTTTATGGCATGGATGTTGACAAGTTTGCTGCAATTTCAGCAGATGAGTTTGTGTCAAAGTATGCCAATGCGCGTGCGCGCAGGGCATACAAGCACATCTCTGATAACCCAGCATACAAGAAGCTTATGGCACGCATAAAAAAGATGCGTGAGTCCAAGTCAAGCAAGGTTATTAAGACACATGTGCGCGAGGCAGTTATCCTGCCAGAGTGGATAGGGATGAAAATAGGCGTCCACAACGGCAAGGAATTCGTTGCTGTGGAAATACTGCCCACTATGGTTGGCAGGAGGCTGGGCGACTTTTCGCACACTACCAAGAGGGTTGCGCATTCAGGGCCGGGTGTGGGTGCGACGAGAGGCTCAAAGTTCGTGCCGCTTAAGTAAGGTGATGATGTGCACATGCGCTATTCATTCAGCAAGAAAGGCGACGAGTATGCCTATGCACAGAGGTATAACATAGACG
>JAOAKK010000043.1 GCA_026413685.1 Microcaldota archaeon
ACCTTTCCTTTGCCCTCAACACTCGCGCCACGCGTGACCAGCGGGACCCAGTTATACTTGAGATACTGTGGCAGGCTTATCTCCCTTATGTCTTCGATTATTATTATCCTGTTCGCAGGAGGTATGAGCGCACACAGCGTATTGAGCGTGCTTGTCTTGCCGCTTGCGGTCCCGCCAACAATGAGCATGTTCATCTCATATTGCATAGCTTCCCACAGGAATGCTGCCATGTCAACACTCATTGTCCTGAGCGAATCATCAATGAAATCAACAATAGTCCACGGCTCGCGCACAAACCTCCTGATAGTTATCGTATCACCATACGCAGAAATCGGGAACAGGGTTGCATTAACCCTGTCACCGCTTGGCAGGTGTGCATCCATGATGGGGTTGAGCACATTGATTTCCTTGCCAGATTTCCTCCCGATTTGCGTTGCAATGTTATAAATTTCCTCCTCATTCTTGAACAGCATATTTGTCTTGAGCCATCCGTGCTTTTTGTGGTAAACAACAATCGGCTCGTAAGAGCCGTTAATCACAATCTCCTCAAGCCAGTCATCACTCATCAGCATCTCAATCTTGCCAAGGCCATACACTTCGTGGAGCAGCATGCCTCCCATCACTTTAACTGCCTTCTCATCAAGCGCAGGGAATGACTCACCCACGAGCTTTAGGCACGCCCTGTAAAACCTGTCCTCAAGCAAGGTTGCTTTTCTCTGGTCAATAATCTCACTCGGCTCGAGCGCAATCCTGTGTGCTATGATGCTCTTTAGGTAATTTAGGTATTCCTCTGTATATGGGC
>JAOAKK010000044.1 GCA_026413685.1 Microcaldota archaeon
TACAATAGGTTCAATTCTAACTTACACCCCCATTAAACTTGATTGCTGCAGAACCTGTTTCAATCCTACAATAGGTTCAATTCTAACGTAGCACGTCTGTCCCACCCACAGTTGTGCCAAGAGTTTCAATCCTACAATAGGTTCAATTCTAACTAACAGAACCTTCTTAAATTTTCTTACCTGCCCAAAATCGTTTCAATCCTACAATAGGTTCAATTCTAACATGAAGCGCAAAAAAATAATCCACAGCAATATAATTGTTTCAATCCTACAATAGGTTCAATTCTAACGTCATCGTTCCATTTACCGCTGCCATACCATCACCTATGTTTCAATCCTACAATAGGTTCAATTCTAACCAGACGAAACAGGACGGACCACAACTACCATAAGAAAATTGTTTCAATCCTACAATAGGTTCAATTCTAACAACCATGTTAATAGTCTTCTTTCTCTTTCGCTTCAGTTTCAATCCTACAATAGGTTCAATTCTAACTTTGATTTCTTCAACCAAAACATTCGTTTGGTATTGTTTCAATCCTACAATAGGTTCAATTCTAACAATTCATTTACGCAATTAGTTGCGGAATTATTTTGTTTCAATCCTACAATAGGTTCAATTCTAACGTTTTTGTTTATAGGTGCGATTGCTGTAAATGAGTTCTTGTTTCAATCCTACAATAGGTTCAATTCTAACTTGAGTATTGCATATTCTCACC
>JAOAKK010000045.1:0-364 GCA_026413685.1 Microcaldota archaeon
AAAGCATTTCTTGCAGTACTCAAGCCTGCCCTTGCGGGGCAGCCTCACGCGGTACCTGAGCTGAATCTTTCGCGCAAGAGAACAGTAGCGCCTTGCAATATCACACCTCCCCTGCCCCAGCATCTTCCTGGCAAGGTGCAAGAGCGTTTCAACCCTCTCACGTGCAATATCACTCGCAGCGCTTTTCTTCTTTGCGCTTAGCCTCTTTTTGGACATCTACATCCCATAACGGGATGGGCCAGGGGAGATTTCCAATGCTTTCCACATACTGAAAAGCCATTTGAACTCCCGACCTACGGCTCTCTTAGCCTGCATCTTATATCAGACGGAGCCATATAAGACCGCCGCTCTGACCAGGCTGAGC
>JAOAKK010000045.1:374-669 GCA_026413685.1 Microcaldota archaeon
ACTGGCCCATGCGCTATACTTAAAATAGAAAAAGCTTATATATACTTCAATTAATTTTACATCTGAAACTCAGACGGCAACTACCTGTCGCATACACGATTAACCAGGCCTGCAAGCACCCTGAAATCACTCTCCAAAACAGGCCTAAGCTGCTGGTTGTATATGGTTGCTGCTGGGTGATACATCGGAAAAAGTACAAAATGGCCGAACAAAGAGTCAACCTTGTATGCTTGCCCCCGTGCCTTCGTTATACCAGGAAACTCCTTCCCAAACCTGTTGAACATATATTCAGCAG
>JAOAKK010000046.1 GCA_026413685.1 Microcaldota archaeon
ATACGCAGGGTTCAGCCGGAGCAGGCAATCATCAGCAGGATGTTCCTTGAGCTTGCGAGGTATGACCTTGTCTCTTCTATGATGCTTGAATTGGGGGAGTTCAGGGCGCTTTCTCTGTTTTATGCCAACCAGTCAATTGAGAAGTCGCTCAAGTCCATAATAAACCTGAAGGCCAGGAAGCCATACCTGAGGGGCCACGACCTTGTGATGCTGTGCCGCCAAGCAGGGCTTTCTGGGATGTTGGGCGAGATAACTGGAAACCCGCTGCTGAATAAATACCTTGAAGTAAGATACAACAACGGGCAGGAGATGATTGGTGATGAAGTGATACGCGAGGGAGGGCTCGGCGAGTGCATCACTTTGGCGGATAGGTTCTACAAGCTTGCCTGCCACCTGCGGCTTGAAAACGGCCTAACCATACCTGAATAGCAAACATATAAAGCACTTTGGGCTTAATTAACTTGCCAAATTTTATGGCCGCGATGGTGCAATGGTAACATGGGGGGCTGTGGAGGCCCCTTGGCTTTGCATGCAAATGGGCGTGCAGAGATCCCCAGAACCGGGTTCGATTCCCGGTCGCGGCCTTCTTTGCATCCCTAAAAGTTAGCCGCCCACAACAATGGCAGTCT
>JAOAKK010000047.1 GCA_026413685.1 Microcaldota archaeon
GTCCGCAACATACCCGTTTATGTGCACTCCCAGGTCAACCTTGACAATTGAGTTTGGCTGCACTGCGGCTGGATCGTCAAACAGGGGCGCATAATGTGCTGCATACTCATTCACCGCAACACTGCAAGGGAATGCGGGGCTGCCGCCCAGCGCCTCTATTTCCTGCTCAACCCATTCCGCAATATCGGCCAGCGGCGCGCCGGGCACCACTTTGGCGCGCACACGCCTGAGAACTTCGGTGGCTATCTCCCCTGCCTTGTCCTGCTCACGCCCGCCGTAGTATTCCTTCACGGGGATATTTGGACCGCAAACTTAAAAAAAGGCGGTTGGCCGAATAACGCCATGGGCATCGCGGTGTCAAAAGCTGACGTCAAAAAATCCTTGCTTGCATCCGCATCCGAGGATCTTGGCATTGCAACTTGGGCATACGGGGCGAAACGGTACCCAGTGTGCGCCTACCTGTGCCAGCAGGCAGTTGAGAAATCGCTCAAGGCTGCGAAGGCGTTTATGGGCAAGCGTGAAAAGCAGGATGAGTGGTCGCACAACCTGCTTGACTGCACCGGCTGGAGCACCGCCCTGAAGAAAAGGTTCAGGGCACGCCTAAAGAGGCTCACGCCTGACCAGGAG
>JAOAKK010000048.1:0-371 GCA_026413685.1 Microcaldota archaeon
GGATAACCGCAAGCTTGCGGTAATCGCCTTCGTAGATGTTGGGCAACTCCATACGACCATCTTCCGCACAAACATATAATAAATGAAATGGGCCAGGGGAGATTTCCAGCATTGCATCACTTGCGTGGTTGCAAGGGGTGCGGGGGCCGCTGGGCCCCTGCTTTGAACTCCCGACCTCCCGATGTCCATTCATAACGAATGGGCTCTGTTCTGGGTAGAACCCGACGCAATTATCAGTCGGGCGCTCCACCAGGCTAAGCTACTGGCCCATAAACGGGGCAATTAGGAATGGCAAAATTTAAAAGCAATGGACGCAAATAACAAGATGTGATACTATGACTGAAGCATTGAAACTCGCTAAACCCCAGCTT
>JAOAKK010000048.1:381-617 GCA_026413685.1 Microcaldota archaeon
ATATCAAAAAGGATGAAAATGCCAAACGGCTGTTTATGAGGCCTAATTGTAGTTATGATGTGGTTTCAAACAAAACCGAATTTAAAATTGGGCTATCCAATGGCAAGGAAGTATTAAGCGTGAAAGTGAAAGGGGATGCAGGGTATTTGCTCAGCGAAGATGGACAAACACGCCTTATGGAAGCTGCAAAGTCTGCTAAAAAGTTGAGGCCGAGCCTCTCACAAGAAAGCATATAC
>JAOAKK010000049.1 GCA_026413685.1 Microcaldota archaeon
CATATCCTATTCCTTATGGAATGGCTAAGCGACTCAATCACTGGGTCAAGCATTGCGCCGGTATACTCAGAATAAAATTTCCTGCTGAAGCCCTTAAAGTCAACGCTTGCCGCGTCAATATACCTTGCAGCCTTGCCCCAAAACTCCTTTGTGCCGTACCCGTCAGTCACGAGGATATTGTAAAGGCCCTTCTTGAGCGCAAGCACGCCCATATCCCTGTGGTACTCATACCATATTGCCGGCTCGTTATATGTATATGCCATTGAGGCGCAGCCGTGCACTTGCGCTTCCGCGACCGCTCTCTCGGGGGACAAGTCATACCACGTATCAAGTGGCAGGCGCTCCCTTATTGCCTGCGCAAGCTCCCAATTGCAGCAGAACTTGCACATAAAGGTGCACCCATAAGTCCCGAGGGAATATGCGGTTGTGCCGGGCAGGAAATGGTATTGCGGCTTCTTCTCCACAGGGTCAATGCCGAGCGCGGACGGCCTCCCGTATACCAGGAGGTCAAGCTTGCCACCCATATTCT
>JAOAKK010000004.1 GCA_026413685.1 Microcaldota archaeon
GGGCGTGATGTGTTTCTTAAGCACATATCTGAGATAGAGTCACCGCAAAAAGACCCTTTACAATATGATCTAGTCATAATAGGGACGCCCATATGGGCAAGCACGATGTCCTTGCCAGTAAAGGCATACATCACCAAAATGTCCGGAAAGTTCAAGAAAGTTGCATTCTTTTGCACCGGAGGTGGGTTTGGCGCAAGAAATGTCTTCAAGGACATGTCCTACTTATGTGCGAAACAGGCAGTAGCAACACTTTCAGTTTCGCACATGAGCTATTTTAGTGGCGGATATAAGAAGTTAGTCCATAAGTTTGCGAGCGAGATTATGGGCAGCTACGCTATGCAGCCTTGAGCAGCTCATTGAGCATGACGATGAACAGCAAAAGCAGGATAATCCCAGACACCAGGTGAATCTGCCGTATGTATTTCTCTTTCATCTCACCCACACTTTCAATAGTAGTCTTGCCAAAATATATAAGCAGGGTTATCGCAACCATAGGAAGCACAAAGAAGAGGTTGTAAACGACAAGATATGTTAGCGTTTGCAACGTTGCGGACTTTGCGATTAAGCCAAGTACCATCAAGTATGGCCCTGAGGAGCACGGCAGAAGGAAAAGTGAGCAGAATACAGCTGCAAGGGCGACTCCCCAATTAGTAGTTGCCTTCTCGATGATTGCATGCGCATGCGGCCTTAGCCATAATGGCATTTCCACAGCAAAGAAGCCGGGCTTATAGTTTATGTAGGCATTGAATTCCATTATTGCCAGCACAAGTGCAGCAAAAGTGACCAGTGCATAAAATATGTGGCTTATCTCAAGCGTAGTGACAACTTTCATTATCCCAATACCATACAAGAAATACATCACAAATATTGTTGCTGCGAACAGCAGCCCTGCAACGAGCGCCTCCTTCCTGCCTTTTGAGTATAGGATTGTGCTTATCAGCATTACCATTATCGCGATTGTGCACGGGTTGATTGAGTCAACAAGCGCAGCACCTATGAGCACAGGCCACGTCAGGGTGGATGCACTATCTTTTTCATGTATGATGTTGAAGTTCTTTTGTGTTATCACCCCTATCGGGCAGGTTTCCTCTTTGCACGCAGCATCAAAAAGCTCTCTCCATTGCTCTTCAGTGAGCTCACCAACCACAAACGCCTTCCCTTGGACAACAGAAGTAGGCACTCCTCCCTTGCTTATGCTTACATTGAACCGCTCATACTCCTTAAACATCCTTTGGCGGTTCTCTGCGTTCTGGTATACCTCATACTTGGTAATATTCAGCTCGTACTCAGCGCTTAATTTTTCAAGTATCTTTTCAGTTGCTGCACAATGAGGGCAGCCTATGCCATAATAGAAATCTATTTTTATAGGGGAGGCCTTTTGTGCGTTCCCTGAAGGAGTGTAGGGGCTGCTCTCAATAGCATACCCCCCGCAAACAAGAATAATAAGCAAAAACAAAGAAGCAAGCGCAAAACGCATGCATCCTTTTACCAGAATAATTTTTTAATACTTTTTTTAATACTTGGACTTTGATGAGGTCGTATTTTTATTGGTTTGAGTGTAATATGATTGATGCCCATGCCAAACAAACAAAGAAAGTACATCGCAATTCTTGGCTCTATAATGTCCGGCCTTGGGAAGGGGATACTTACAGCCTCAATATGCAAATTGCTGCAGCTGAAGGGCTACAAAGTAGTCCCTTTAAAATTTGACGGATACTTGAATGTTGATTGCGGCACAATGAACCCGTTTAGGCACGGCG
The DNA here is from genome assembly GCA_026413685.1 of Microcaldota archaeon. Taxonomy (GTDB): domain Archaea; phylum Micrarchaeota; class Micrarchaeia; order CAILAH01; family CAILAH01; genus CAILAH01. The sequence continues at coordinate 1,761 of JAOAKK010000004.1, forward strand.
AGGTGTTTGTTCTTGATGATGGCTCAGAGGTTGATATGGATTTTGGGACATACGAGCGGTTCTTAAACATCTCAATGACAAAATTTTCAAGCATTACAGGGGGCAAGATATTCCAGCACTTAATACAAAAAGAGCGTGAAGGGCGTTTTCTTGGCCGTGATGTCCAGATTGTCCCACACCTGACAGATGAGCTTAAGGATTGGATACGCAGGCTTGGCGAAGAGGCAGATGCAGATTTTGTTATAATTGAAGTTGGCGGCACAGTTGGTGACCTGGAGAACTCATATTTTATTGAAGCAATCCGCCAGCTTTCCTATGAGGAGAAATACCTAATGGTAATCCAGCTGACGCGCGTACCAAGCCTGAGCAAGGGCGAGCCAAAAACAAAACCAACACAGCACGCAAACCGCCTGATACAAAGCCTTGGCTTGCGACCAGATGCAATTGTGTGCAGGGAGGATGAGCCATTAACAAAAGAGGCGATAGAGAAGATAGCCCAGTTTGCAAACATAAAGCCAGAGTTTGTTTATGATGACCCAACCGTTGGCACGATATATGAGCTTCCTATAATACTGAACAGGCAAGGCATAATGCAGGCAATATCCTCACGCCTTGATATTGACCCCACACCACCAGACCTTTCATCATGGTGCACACTTGTAAACCGCATAACATCACCGTCAAACGGCGCTGTGAAAATAGCGCTAGTGGGCAAGTATACATCAACACGTGATGCGTATGCTTCAGTGTATGAATCCATTGTCCACGCAGCAGCCCATTATGATGTCAAGCCTTTAATCGACTTTATCGAATCCGCCCAGCTTGAGGAATCAGGCCCGCAGCAGCTGTCTGGGTATGACGGCATAATCGTGCCGGGAGGATTTGGAAAGCGCGGGATTGAGGGCAAGATTTCGGCAATAAGCCATGCCAGAGTAAACAACATCCCTTATCTTGGGTTATGCCTTGGGATGCAGCTTATGGTTGTTGAATATGCGCGCAACGTTTTGGGATGGGAAGATGCACACACAACTGAAATATACCCCGAGACAAAACATCCAGTGATTGACTTGCTGCCTGAGCAAAAGACAATATACAGGAAAGGAGGAACGATGCGATTGGGCGCATACACAATGCAGCTCGTCCCGGGCACAGTTGCACATTCTTATTATGGCTTAGAGCTTGTTGATGAAAGGCATCGCCATCGCTATGAGGTTAACCCAGAATTTGTTCGTGATTTTGAGGAGCACGGCCTTGTGATTTCTGGAAGGCATAAGGATTCAGGCATTGTTGAGATGGTTGAGTGGCCGAATGGCCTTGGGATTGGCACGCAGGCACACCCAGAGTTCAAGAGCAGGCTTGAGAAGCCAGCACCACTTTTCCTTTTCCTTATTGAGAAAGCGCTGCAAAGGAGGAATAACTCAAAAGAATACTTGTGCAACGCAATCAATAACGAAGAGAATGAGCAGCGTGCTGCCAAATAAGGCCGTAAATATCAGCTGGTTGTACCTACACAAGCTATCTTGCACCGCCGCCACCACCTCCACCTCCGCCGCCAAACCCACCACCAAACCCGCCGCCACTGCCACCCTTTGCTTGGTAGGCTGGGCTCACAGATGAGCGCAGCATGCTCAATGCACCCACGTTTGAGTATAGATATGTGCAGCGCGATTCTTTGACCCACGTAGGCCTTATTTTTTTCATTGATTGTATGGCCTTCTCTGCCACACCCAATGCGACAGCATACTCCATATAATAATCCCACAGCTTTACACTCTCTATAGGATGCTCTTCAAGCGCGCTGAAATCAGACAGGTATTTTTTGAAATTTTCCCATTTTAAGTTGAGCACCCTGCCCTCCCTTGTCCATCTCCCCCAGAAGTTCTTTCTTGAAGAAACAACTGTGATGAGCAGGACATCAACAATAACGCCGCCAAACCCAGCCCACGTTACCAACCCGGGCATACATGATGATAAGAAAGCAATGAAAAAGGACACTAACATATGGAGTATCAGAAAACCCTCTGCAAGCTTGAACCCTCTCATATCTGCATATTTTTTCTCTTCGATGTGCTCACCAACAGTTTTGAGCCATTTTCTTGTGAAATTGTAAAATTCCCTTGTTGCGCCCGTACTGCTTGCAAAAGAGCGCATGCTAACCTCACCGTTAATGGCCTTCCTTTTTAGGTAGTCAAACAGCGCCAGCTCATAATCCCGTAGCATTCCCACAGGCTCTTTTACAGCAAAGACAGCATCCTTGGTTTTTCCAAACAGCCCGCTTATCTCTTTTTCCTGCACATCAAGCGCACCTTTGTTCACAAGAGATACGATTGTTGCAGAAAGCGCATTTGCGAGTGCCTCCTCATCATAATCCTTATTCATTGTTATAAAGAAAATGCACTCTGCAGGGCCAATTTTTTGGGGCGGCTCCTGCTCATAAACCCCAGTATACCCCGCCTCTTCCGGCGATAGCTCCCTCCCAAAAATAACATATGCTATTGCAACAGCGGCAAGCGGAGACAAAGCATATGCAACAACAAATGCAAAAATGATAATTTCATATTTCCTCTTGAACTCCAGCTCTCTCATTGTTTGCTCCTCAATTTTTATAATATCCTTCCTTGACATATCGCTTACATAGTAATAATCGCCGCTCTCATTAAACCAATCCTTTGGCATAAGCAGGTTTATCTCCAATATCTTGTTTGCGGGCTGTTCTGGCACGTGTATGATAACCTTGTTTTTCTCAGTGCGGTCCTGCGGCTGGCCAGGGCTGTAATCATAATGGATAAAATATATCGCCTCTTTTGTGCTGCCAGGAATGGTTATCTCAACATCAAGTGGTACTGGCTTGTCCCACTTATCACCCCACACTTTGTAGTAGAACTGCGCTGTGTCTGGATACATTGTTATTGCCTTTATATCATAATCAAAAACAGCAGTTACGGTACCGCACCCACCACCGACAAGCCTATTTATAAGCTCCCTTTCACCAGTCACAGAAACGCCTGGCTCATCTACCCTAAATGAGCACACAACACCCTCGCAATGCCCCTGTGCATTCATTATCTTAAGGCCAGGGGGCTTTTGCAGGTATAACTCGTTAAACTTGTCAGCGCCATCGCACTGCAAGTCATACGTTATTTTTTCGGTTATGTGCACATTCCCGTTTTCTTGTATGCTTATGAGAACATAGGCGTGCCTCAAGCTATAGCTTTTTTCAGCACCAACACAATTTACTAAGAGCACAAGAAAGACAGCTATGAGTGCAGCACACTTTATACAGTGCAGGTAACGCCCATATAGCAACAGGGAAAAGCCTGCCATTCAAGCACCATCAGGCCAGGCCCCTGCAAGCATACAATGCCAACACACCACCAATAAGCAATATTATACCTGAGCAAGAAGGCATTCTGTTATGCTCATTGTAGCATTTTGCCATGCAATAATCAAACATAGCAAGCTCATGGTTGCTGCATTGGCGTTTATCCTGGTCATAAGTACCTTTTGCCTCAAAACAGCACCTTTTTGCACAGCTTTCAACACTTTCAGCAAACACAGCTCCCGCGAGAACAGCAACAACTGCCAAAACAACCCATATCTTCATGCTTCTCCCCCTCTTTTAAGATACTGTATTTAACGAATGCATAAAAGTATTGTGCGCACATTTTTAATAGTTTAAGTGCTCTTCAGCACATGGCAGGGATTTTGTATCCGTTTGGCGAGTTGGATGTCCTTTTGTACTATTCCAAAGTTGCAGGGAAGCTCACAAGCTTTCTTGACAAAAAGGAGCTTGCGGGAAAAATCCTTTTTCCAGGCAACCCGCGCCCGTTACTTACACGTGGCACAAAGCTGGAGCCGCTTTATGTAACAGAGCTTGCAAAGAATGTTGATGAGCCATTTTTAAAATTACGGAGCGGCCATCACCTGGATGAAGTGAAAGATAAGCTAACCCCTTTGCAACAAAAAATATGGAGGTATTTCCCACCACGCAAGCTTGCAGACTTTTTTTATGCAACGAATACTGAAAAAGGCAAGGAGATCGATAGGATATTCTTTGACATTGATCGCGGTGAAGGCGTGGATGCGCAGGCAGCACAAGAAGTTGCGTATAACCTCATATGTGCCATAAAGGACGACAAGGATTTCGCTTCCATATGCAAATACGATATATACACACAGTATACGGGCAGCTCTTTTCACGTTTACATAATGTTACAAAACCCTGAACCAGCATCTTTTTACAATGAGCATTTTACATATGGCAGGCCAGGCAAGCCGCCTACACTAACAGAAAAATGGGTTAAGAGCGCCCGTGCACAATCTCGCGTTAATGTTATTGCGGGCCACGAAAAGGTTAAGGGGGCAGTAATAATTGACCCTTCACAAACACCGCCAGGAAAGCTTGCCAGGGCGCCTTTCTCTCTGCACATGCGCGACCCAAAAACAGTTGATGGCATTGCAATTCCACTTACAGGCAAGCTTCTTGAGCAGGAAGGACTTATAGATGAGCTCTCATCATATACACCTGAAAAAGTGATTAAAGAGTTGGGTGTTCTTTCAAAAAGGATACCTTAGAATACAAATAAGCATATATTTATTTTAGCACAACTTCACACATGGCAAGGCATATTCCTCTCTTAATAATCGGGCTGGTTTCATTCATGGCGTTGATGATGGGGTGTATAGCTTCACCAACTGTATGTGATGAGGCATATTCACCAGTATGTGGCAAAGATGGGATTACGTATAAAAACCTCTGCAAGGCATTGGCAGCAGGGGCAACAGTCGCATATGGCGGCGAATGTGTAAATTGCACAGATACGGATAATGGCAAAAACATTATGCAAGCAGGCACAACAACATTTAACGGCAATACAAGCACAGATTTCTGCTTGGACGGCAAGCTAACCGAGTTTTACTGCGAGAGTGGTGATATCCAGAAATCAACTGAAACCTGCCCAGCAGGGTATGTTTGTGAGAGCGGCGCGTGCACATTGCCAAAATGCATAGATACGGATAACGGGGTGGCACCATCCTCAGCTGGAAAGGCCACTAAAGGCGATATAGTTAAAGAGGATTTCTGCCTTGACAGCCAGCGTGCAATTAAGTATTATTGTGATGGCAACGAAATAAAGGAGACAGCTGTGCCGTGCCAGGCAGGATACGCCTGCTCACAAGGCAAGTGTATTGAAAAATGCACTTCTACATCATCCCTTTACGACTCACCATATGACATTTATGCAAAAGATACAGTTACTTTAGGCAGTGTAAACAAGACGGACACATGCTTTAACTCCCAAAAAGTAATCGATTATTTCTGTACGCCCAATGGCCAGATAGATTCACAGGTAACAGTATGCCCGGTAGGGTTTGTTTGTGAAGATGGGGCGTGCAAGTCAAACAGCTGCCAGGATAGTGATGGCAGGGATATTTACACCCCTAGCAAGGCGTTTGTGCGCGGTATTGAGTATCCAGATGTGTGTGTTTCAGGGCAGTATGTCAAGGAGTACTACTGTGAAGGCCCAAAGCTCCAGACATTCACTAAGAAATGCCCTGAAGGGTATGATTGCTACAGCGGCGCTTGTGTGAACTTGACAGCATCCTGCTATGATACAGATGTTGGGGAAGACAAGTATGTGCGTGGTGATGTTATATACCAATATCCGCAAGGCCAGTTCACAAGGTATAGGGATGAGTGTATAAACAGCTATACTGTAAAGGAGTATTTCTGCACGGAGTACGGTGCAGCCGATTACAAGCTTATTCAATGCCCAAACAGTTATGTATGCTCAGTTGGCAAATGCATCCCCCAGGCCCAGGATGACAGTGGGAGCATAAGGTATGAATACTGTTATGACACAGATGGGGGCAATTTCCCAAAGAAATATGGTGTGCTGTCATATGGCACAGCCACGTATCAAGACACATGCCTTTCACTTGTTGCGCTTAGGGAGTATTATTGCCCATCTTCATATACCTATGCTTTCCAGGTGCACAATGCAAACAACTACCAGGAATGCTGGGAAGGCAAAATATGGGATAATATTTACTGTATAGATCCGGATATAAGCGAAGGGGAGAATGCTATTTTCAAGAGGACAACAGTGATAAGAGGGCACCAGGCACAGACTGACCAGTGTGAAGGCAGCCAGGTAAAGGAATACTATTGCTCACCCGAAAACCAGATTGTTTTCAGGTATGTAACATGCCCAAAAGGATGCAGCAATGGTGCGTGCATATTAGACTTAAATATTCTACCTCTTTCCAAGGTTTTCCAGGGTTTATTTGTAAAAAAGTATTGCTGATAGCACACCGCCATCGGTGCGCAAATATATAATATATTTAAATAATAGCCGTCAAATTATACATTAGGCGGAACGGTGCGTCTTATGATAAAGAGGATCCTTCTACTTATAACGTTGCTTGCGCTGCCACTTTGTTATGGGGCAATAACAAGTGCGACAATCCTGAATGTCAGTTTTAGCCCTGCCCAACGTGTCCCTGTGAATATGAGTTGGGATATAGGCAGCACATCGTACATAGACTCTGTAGGCGGCAATCCAGACACAGTAATACAGGTTTGTGTGGATAACCCAGCCAACATAGGTGAAATACAGAATAAATATGCAATGTTTGTGTACCGTTCAGGAAACGTTGCCGGCTTCCAAAACATCTCTAAGGACAACACCGGAAAAGACCACACACAGCTTGTCAACTGCTCTGGCACATGCTGTATGAGCGCAATCAACAATGTTGGTGGCCAGCCCGTAGGCCCTTACAACTTTTACAGCGGGACGGCAGTTTATCCTGCATACATTTATGCAATCGTATCCAATGACCAGGTGTTTACTGAGGCAGATACGTTTATAGCAGTCGGGCAGAAGAGCCATCTCCGCGGCACATACACAACAAACGATGTTGAAAGCACATACAACAGCGCCACAGGCAACGTTACACTCATGATAACAGGTGTCACCAGCTATACACGCACAGGAAGTGCAACAAACAATGTCAACCAGCCTTATTTCCAGCTTGGTATATGTGAGCCGTCCCCATCACTTTACGCATGGTCTTGCTCGGGCGGGCGCTCGGGCGCATCACGCGGTGTCCCATACTCCCTTCATACAGGAGTCATTTCACCGCCAGACACTGTTAAGTATACAAAGCACTACCTGATTAATGGTATGAACAAGTCTTTCTGTATAGGCCCAGACCCTGCAGTGATGAGTGTCAATCTTAACCCTTCAACGCAGTTTGCGGGCGGCCAGGTGCTTGTGACTGTCACGATAAGAAACGACGGTAATGTGGATATAACGCAACCATTCAGTGTTAATGTATACTTTGACGGCAACCCAGTGCAGACGCTCACGGTTGCCGGGGGGCTCTCCAAGTATACATCAACAACTCGCTCATTTACGCTCAATACAGGGCTAAACTCATCAGGGCCTCACATAGTTCTTGCACGGCTCGCACCAACAACAATTGCAGACTGCGACCCGCTAAACAACCAGAGCTCCTCAACACTTACAATAGTGAAGACCTACCGTGTCCGCACGTTTATCAACGGTGTTGAGTCAAAAACGTTCCCGGACGCGGGAAGGCCATACAACCTTTCCATAATTGTTACTGATAGTGATGGCGTGCCAGCAAACGTCACCGTTCGGACATATGAGGTTAACGGTATCAGCCTGTTCTCGCCAATCCAGCGCATAGACAACACAGTTACGCCATACCGCGGCCTGAAGTCAATAAGCTATGGTGAGGCAAGGACACTATACGGGAAAGTCAATTATACGATAGTGCCTACAGGCAACAAGCTTTATACGCCTGAATACGCATACCTGCAGGCACAAAACTATGTTGGCGGGTATTCGCTTTACCTGAAAATCTACAATACAACGAGCGGTGCTGAGCTTCAGCAGACCAACGGCACTGCCTTGATAAGCCAGTATAATTTCACGCTCCTGAACATGAGTGTCCGTATACCTTCTATAGCGGAGGAGGGCAAGGCACACCCAATACACCAGGACGAGTATGTTTCGCAAATCACACAGTTTGCATACAACGTGTTTGCTGCGCTTTCAAAATGGATTGGTTGAGGTGCTAACGATGCGGTTTAACACAAAGAAGCAGGTGAAAACGCATGCCTCAGCAGTATTCCTATTTGTGGCCGCATTGTTATTCTTAGCCAACGCACCTTCTGCAGCCATAACTTCAGGCAGGCTTGTGTTTGCAAACAGCTCAAACGCCACGCTATATTTTGATACGGCAACGGCAACATATGTGGATACTTCACTCGCAAACCCAAACGTCTACGTAGAGCTCTGTGCTACGCACGGCACAGACCTGGTAGGAAAGTTTGTGTCTGTTTACTACCGGTCTGGAGCAATAAACATAAGCATAGGCCTTGTCCCTGTGAAGATAATTTATGTGAACGCATTGAATTGTACTGTGGTTGATGTTGACATAAGCGTATACAGGGCGTTTTACCCAGGCATACTTTCAATAGGTATCTCATCAACCCCCCAAATGAATAATCCCGTGTTCATAGACCTTACCAACCGTACAGGCCTTCTCTCAGGTGAATATAGGTATACTGACAAGTCCACATCAACAAACACTATAATACATCTTGAGAAAATATATTATTCCGGGAACAATGAGATTACAACAGACAAGCCATACCTCATAGTCTCATTGTGGAATAGCAGCGGGTTTATCAACAGCACACTTGTAAACAGGACAACGGATGCAGTATTTCCATTAACAAGTTACTCTTTCATAAAAGTCAACAATCTCACAGCGAGGCTTTATGCGCCCCAATGCACAGTTGACCCTGACTGTGGGCAATGCCAAAGATGCGCCAGCGGCACGTGTGTCCCAATCCCTGGGTGTGGAGATGCAGAAGCGCCGCAGAAACTTTATCTTTCAGTGTCAACAACAGGCTATGTTGGCGACCCAGTCGTGTTTACTGTGAAGAGCAGGGGTGCGGTTAAGGATGCCACTGTTCGCATATATTACAGTGAAGGTGGCTCAGCAGTCCTTGTCGACACTGGAAAAACAGATTCAGAAGGCAAGTATACTGCGGATGCGGCAGCACTTGATAAGGCAGGCACGTATTATGCCTATGCATCAAAAGGAGGGTTTATCAGGTCAGATGAGGAATATTTTGAGCTCGAAAAGGCTAAGCTTTCAGTGGCGTCGTCCAGCGAGGTTTATGTGCGCACGGAAATTTCAGCAACAGTGGCGGACCAAAGGACGGGAAAGCCAGTTGAAGGTGCGCAGGTTAAATTATACTCGCCTTCAGGCGCAGTGGTTGACACGTGCACTACAAGCCAAGAAGGCAGGTGTGTGTTCTCGGCCGGTGCAGTGCGCAGCCCTGGCACGTATGCTATAGTTGCAAAAAAGCACTTTTATGATGACGGTGCGGCTGTTGTTAATGTGTTTCTTTACCCTCTCACAATTGAATACCCGGATAGTGTATATGCACGGCAAGAGTTTGATATGATGGCAGTCTCTTTCGGCCGCCCACTTGAGGATGTGCAGATAAAAATCAAGGACAAGCCGGCTTACACCACAGGGAAGGACGGCAAGGTAACGGGCATAGTGTTTTCCCAGCCGGGTGATTATGAATTTACTGCGCGCAAAGAGGATTATCAAACATTCAAAGGCATAATACAGGTTAGTTGGCCACCTATAATCCCTCTTTTCCCGAAAGAAATGTACTCAAAGGAGAAGTTCGTAATAACAGCAACATCGCCTGACAAGGATTGCATAAGTGGTGTCAGGATAGTAATAGGTGATGGGTATATTTACAATACAAGCACGATTGGTGAGGCCACTGTCCGTGTTGAAGTGCCGAACAATTACACAATTGTGATGTCAAAGGACGGGTGTGAGCCATACGTTGGCATAATAGAAATTCCAGAGAGGCCGCCTGAAAAGCCATACGAAAAGCCCATTGTGGAGAAAAAGCCGCCAAAATCAGCAGCAGAGCTCATATCAGAGACGATAGGGTTTGGTGCGCTAGTTAAGTCTGGCTGTGAAGGGTTTTATGTGGAAGGCCTTCCAGTTGTGCTGTGCGACCTGCTATGGCTTTTAGTAGTAGCAATGGCAGCGGCAGCGGCATACTTAGGCAAGACAAACATGCACAAGGCAGCATATTTCTTTGTGCCCATCATTGCTGCGATTGCAACATTGCCAGTTATAGGTGTGCTGGTTGCTGCGTTGGTGCTTTCATTTGCATACCGCGGGTGGGCGGATGAGAGGGCGAGAATAAGGGCGTTAAAGGAAGAGGCTGAGAAGGTCAGCAAGGAGCTTGCAGCTGGTAAGAGTGTTGGCGAAGTGTTGCGCGAAGAGGCCGGAGGCAAGCCTCCAGCGGATAAAACATCAACTCCCAAAAATAGCAGTGATGTAAAGAATAGTGGTGCAGGGGGAGCAGGTGTTGGTAGCAGCAAGGGTCAGCCGCCACAACAGCCGCAGAACCAATAATTGGCATGTGAGTGGTTAGATGGATAAGGTCTCATTCAAGAACATTGATATTGCGCTTGAGAGTTATGATGACCTTTATTCTGATTTTGACATATCCCATTATGCGAAGCGCGAGCTCTCAGAGGATTTTGTGAAGGAGCTTATTAAGCGCACGAGCGGTGAGCATGACACAAAAACATTGCAAATCACACTTTCAATACCTTCAGCCAAGCGTGATATCCCAGCTGAGCGTACAATAATCAGGAGGATAAAACAGCATTTTGCTAAGAGGGCAGAGAGCTATTCGCTTGAGATACAAAATCACCAAAGAAGGGGCATTAAATACATATTTGTGGGCGCGTTGATAATTTTGGCAGATGTATTCATCCCTAAAGATGCTTTTCCCTTGTTGGGTGCAATATTCAGTGTGCTGATGGTTGCTGGCTGGTTTGGTGTGTGGACAGGGATAGCAAAAATACTCGATGAGCCGGCAGGGATGATTGCACAGAAAAAGATATACAGTAATCTTGCATCAGCCCATTATGTTTTTGTGAATGAGGAGGACATAGTAATGCTCAAGCAGGCAGAAAGCACGGAAATGCTGCTTAAGGAGCCTCCAAGACCACAAGCCCCTTAACGACTAATATAATAGAAATATTTTTATATATGTTTTGCACCAATACTTCCAATGAGTGGGCTACTTAAGAAGGTTGTGGCATCAGTATTATTTCCAGGTGCGATTATTGCTGCAACGATGTTTTCGCCACCACACCAGCATAGTGGTAGCACTAAGGATGGGGAAAAACCGCCCATTGAGAATGTTTGCCGCCAGCATTCGCCTAGCGATGTAATCCAAATGTTCCCCGACCCCAACGGCGTGTGTGAAGAAAACCCACCCGAAGAAACACAGGAGAACTGCCCACAAATCCCAGTAGCAGATGCTTCTTTCAGGAAAAGCCCAAAGATGATTGTGGAATTGCTTGAAAAATGCCCTTCAAAAGCACAGCATATCCTCAGTGAAGCATGGGTTACTGAATATATGAAGGGCACACACGCCAATGTAATACCGGAATCTTTGCTGCGCACCCTCAATAGTGGTCAGTTTTACAATGCAGTCATGGGCTTCCGTAAAGGGCTGGCTGAAAGGGAAGCACAAACAGGGAAGCCACTGCCTGAGGATATACGAGAAATGTTTCTTGCATTATCATTTACTCCTGTTTTTGAGTCAAACTGGTCAAATAGGTGCTCGCCGCGTAAGGCATGTGGCCCCTATCAGTTTACACGGCAAACAGCAAAAAAATATGGCCTCGTGAAAGAGTACAGGGACCACCATGGAAAGCTGGTTGGCATTACAGACAATAGGCATAAGAACTATGATTCTGCAAGGGCGGCAGCACATTTGCTTTATGATTTATACATCTCTTTTGGAGGAGATATGAATCTTGCACTCTCAGCATACAATTCAGGCCAGCCGTGGAAATATGCATCATTTGCGAGAAAAGCCAATTCCCCAATATCATATCAAGGTTATCTAAGTTTTCTTGCGGCACAAGCAAGAAGCACTAATAGGGGGCCTGACATTAGGGACATTGTCGAGAATGCAAACTACGTGCCAAAAGCGCTTGCCGTTCTTAAGATAATAAAAGAGCAGCATCCAGAGTTTGTGTTGTTTGCAGCTGGCAAAATCAGCTATGAAAAGCTCAGGCAAAAGGCACTTGCAGGCATACCCTGCACAACCGGCAAATGCGATATCAAGAAGATAAAAGATATAAGGGCAAAAGGCCAAGGCAAGCCACAGTATGCAATCAGGGAGACACTTACAAAAAACATGTAGTACCCCTCTAAATCGTATAATTTTTATTGCTTGGCGCATATCTTGTGTTATGAGCGTTCGCACAGGAATCGTAAGGATGCTCGAACTGCTGAGTAAAGCATACGGGAGGCAGAAATGGTGGCCTGCAGATACGCCTTTTGAAGTTTGTGTAGGTGCAATACTGACACAGAATACTTCATGGAAAAATGTAGAGAAGGCAATTTCAAGGATGAGGAAGGAAGGATTGCTGGATGCAAGCGCCATACTCAATGCCCCGGCACACGTGCTTGAGGATGCAATCAGGCCGGCAGGGTTTTACAAGCAGAAAGCGCAAAGGCTTAAGCATTTCTGCACGCATACCTATTTTAATGGGATTAGCCAGATGTCATTACAGGATGCACGTGCCCATCTTCTTTCATTAAAAGGCATAGGCCGCGAGACTGCTGATTCAATCCTCCTGTATGCATTTGGCAAGCCCATCTTTGTGGTTGATGCATACACGAAGCGTATATATGGCCGTGTTTTTGAGGGCAAGGATAGCACCGCATTAAGCTATGAGGAGGTTCGCACGGTGTTTGAGAAGGCACTTGGCAAAAACACACGCAAGCTTAATGAGATGCACGCCTTGCTCGTTGAGCACGCAAAACTCCACTGTAAGAAATCCTTCCCAAAATGCCAAGGCTGCCCGCTTCTAAAAATGTGCAATTTTGGCAGGAACCAGGCATAATAAAAACCCCTATCCCTCTTCCATTGCTTTTGCAATCTCTTCCCTAACAATCTCTCTTATTTCAGAAGGTGCCTCTTCGTTGTATGGAAGGTTCTCAATCTTGGCAATGTAATCTCTTGCACCATAATCTGTTGGGACGAGATGTATATGGATATGGCTTTCAGACCTTTTTGTCTTTGGGTTTACAACAATTATGGGGTAGTGGCTATACACTTTATTGATTGCGTGCGAGCATTTCTCAACAACATCAAAAATTTCCTTTGCTTCCTCTTCTGTCAGCTCGTCAAAGGCCTCCAGATGGCGTTTAGGCAGTACAAGCACATGCCCGGGCTTGAGAAGCCTCAGGTTAACTAGTATGAAAGAATGTTTTCCTATATACGCGACATGTTTTCCCTTTTGCAATTCATCGCATAGAGCACACCTACTCATTACCCCACCTCACATCTCAACTTCCTGGAACTTGTAATACCATACCTTTCCTTCCTTATCTACAACTGCGTAAATAAGGTCTTTTCTTGCCCTTCTCACATCCTCCCTCAGCCTAGCCATATCTTCGAGTGTAATGCCCATATCTTTGATTGCTTTTACTGCAAACTTGCTTTCAGCGTGCTTTGGTATCATCCCTTTCTCATACGCAAGCATAATCCCATCTTTTTCAACATAGTTTGCGACGTGCATTTTTTTCCTGAGGTCCTTAAACACAACATACGCAAGCGCAAGCTTTTCATCCTTCCTAATATAATCTAGCGCATCATCATACCTAGCCTTTCCGATTTCTGTTAGGTATGCAGCCTGGAGCACATCAACAAAAAGCTTCTCACCTTTCCTGTAGCCTATCCCGCGCATCTCAAGCTCTTCGGCAAGGCCGCCGTCCAGCACTTCATATTCCATGTGCTAGTTTTTGCTGTTACAAATTAAAAACCTTGGGTACATAATTGTCTTATGCCTAAGATGAGAACGGGCTGGATAACGTTTACGTGCAGTGAGGACAGCACAATAGTGTTTCTTGAGCTACTGAACAAGAATTTCTTTGACTGGTCAGAGCGTATGGAATTTGTGTATTGCAACGCACTCAAGAAAAGCGGTGATGTGCTCAAGGTTCGTGATGTGGATGTGTTTTTTGTTGAGGGTGCCATAAGCACGGAAGACGAGAAAAGGAAGCTTGAGCATATTCGCAGCATATCAAAATATGTTGTGGCCATAGGTGCATGTGCATGCACGGGCATGCCTTCTTCACAGCGCAATTTTTTTGATGAGAGGACAAAATCAGAAATAACGCCGCGGCTTGAAAAGTTTTGCCTTTTCAGCGAGGTCCAGCCCATAACCAAATTCATAAAGGTTGATGATATGGTCATGGGTTGCCCGATGGATGAGAAAGCGTTTGTGAGGACGCTTGGCAAATACTTTGGCATATTTAAGGTGTAAGTGATATTATGCATGCTGAAAACTTTGATATTACGCTTGAGTCGATAAGCAAGATTGAGGGCCATGCGGGGCTTGACATTTCTGTCCGTAACGGTGAGGTCCGCAATGTCCGCCTCAAGGTGAGCGAGAACCTAAGGTTTTTCAAGGAAGCCGTCCGTGGCAAGAAATTTACAAGTGCACACCAGCTTGTTTCGCGCATTTGTGGGACTTGTAGCACGGCACATCTGATGGGATGCATTGAGTGCATAGAGAACATTTTTGGGATTGAGAGGCCACCCCAGGCAATCGTGCTCAAGCACCTGACAATGAATGGGTTACAGGTGCGTGACCATGCAATGCACTTGTTTTTTTTCTGCCTTCCGGATGTGCTTGGCAAGGACTCAGTGTTAGACTTCAAATCAGATAAGGAGAAGGAAATCCTCCATAAGGCACTTCATGTTAAGGAGGTTGGGAACGCCATCGGGACGATAGTGGCAGGCCGTGCAGTCCACCCGACAATTCCAACCATAGGTGGGTTCACAAAAGCCCCCTCCCCGGAAGACGTGAAGAAGCTTATATCTATGATTAAGGAGGAGCGCGATAGTGCGGTTGAATTTGTTGAGATGTTTGGTGAGTGGGACAAGGAATTGGCCAGGAAGACAAAATATGTTGCGACGAAGAGCACACTTTATAATTTTTGGGAGGGCCAGCTCTGTGACTCAAACGGCACGTGCATTCCTGAATTTTCCTTTACAGACCACCTCTACAAGGTGGTTATACCTTACTCGCAGGCTGAGGGGTTCCTGTATAAGGATGAGACGTATATGGTCGGTGCGCTTGCACGCATGAATATCGGGAAGGAAACACTTCATAGGGATACGCGGCGCGATCTTGGGAAATACATCTCCAAGTTTCCGAGCAATAACATTTTCCACAATAACTTAGCGCAGGCGATTGAGATTGTCCATGCTCTTGACCATTCACTGGAGCTCCTTGAAACAACAGAGTTCAAGGAGGAAAAGCCACCTGTGATTGAGCCAAAAGAGGCTGGTGGGACAGGCATTGTAGAGGCGCCGCGCGGCACGCTATATTACTATCTTGAGTTTGATTCAGGTGGGAACGTAGCTCGTGCAGACCTAGTAATACCTACAGCACAAAACCACATCATGATGGAGAAGGATGCAGGCCTTCTTGTCCAAAAGTGTTTAGAGCATGGCATCCCACGCGAGCAGATAGAGCGCGAGCTTGAAATGCTGATACGCGCATATGACCCGTGCATGAGCTGTGCCACACATTTTCTGCAGGTTAACTGGAAATAAGCCAAATGCACACACATGTGAACGCCGCAACGCTTAAGTCAAATTATTCCGGGTACAAGCGAGCTTATCATAAGCCCGACAGCAAAAGACGCGGCGTTTGCAAGCAAGGATATGCCGAAAGCGCATCTCCAGCCTATCGCAGGGAATACAAAATAGTACAAAACAGCCTCTACAACAAAAGCAAATATCTCTGGCCATACCGGCCCGATACTAAGGAATGGGAAAGCAAACCATACAAAAGGAAGGGTAATGAGGCTTGCGGCACACCCCCATTTAATGATGTGCAGTGCAGCAAGCCTGCCTTTTAGCAGCACATACAAAACCGATAATTCAACGGCAAGCGTTATCCCTAACGCATTGATAAAACCCACAAAACCCCCATCATGATATAAGTGAGCGCTTTGCAATTGCCCCTATGAGTGCACCCCTATCTTGGCAATCTGACCATTCCTGCGTGTAAATGCCAGTATCAACATCAACCGCAACTTTATATTGGCCTGGCCTTGAGAAGTCAAAAAGCCCTGTCTCCTTATACGTTTCCCACTCACCCAGCTTATACCTGAACTTCCCCTGGCCAGGTGCATAGCAAGGGTTGAGCTTGTAAAACCAATCCTCGTTTGTACATATCCCTTTATTGCACGCCAGTCTGGCAACCCTCTTACCCACAGGGCTGTCACTTTCAGGCCCTTCTTCAAGGCATACAAACTCTACCTCCGCACTGCCCGTGTACGGATTGCCTCCCTTAACCAAGGAAACAGTTATTTGTGGGCGGGGCGCTGTTGGCCCAACATCAGCAAACACAATCCCCATCACCAGGGCAGCCATTATAATGGTCAAATAAGCACTTGCCATGTTTTCACCAATAACACCAGTTCTTTATTTTTTTGAAATGAGCTCAAGCACAACGGGCAGCTCGATAATCACGTTTATGACGGCATCCGCCCCGGCACCTACCAATTCCTCGCGCGGGAAAGAGCTTGTTATTGCAATGCATTTCATCCCAGCAGCTTTTGCACTCTTTACCCCATTTATTGAGTCCTCAACAACTACACATTCCTCAGGGCTTACTCCCATTTCTTTTGCTGCTTTTAGGTATGGCTCCGGGTCCGGCTTGCCTTTTACAACATCATCACCAGTTATTATCTGCTCAAAATATTTCCTTAGTTCAAACCTGTTAACAACCAGCTCAACAATCTCTTTTGGGCTTGAGCTCACAAGCGCAAGCCTATATTTTCCTTTGATATTGCCCAGTGCAGCGTGCAGGCCGGAGAACAGCTTTATATCCTCACTAAACATCCCAAAAACAGCAATCTTTTTTGCAAGTATTTCTTCAGGTGTTGCACCTTTTATATTATACATTTCAATGGCTTTCCTGTAAACATCCAGTTCTCTCATCCCTTTTATCTGTTTCCACCTGCTATCAAGCCTGACACCATACTCTCCCAATATTTTTGCATCTGCCTTTTCATGTGCAGGCTCGGTGTTTGACACAACACCATCCATATCAAAAAGCACGGTTGATATCATATTATTATCACACCTCATCAGGCAGGCTTTAGTAACCCAGGGCACACATACGCAGGAAATCATACAAAGAAGCAACAGCTTGCACTATTGCTTTGCTATGGCATATCACCTAGAAGATGTGCTTGTACTTTGCAAACGCCCCAAGCCCAACAACACCCAGCAAAATGGCATAAGTGCCGCAGCAGCTGTTACTTCTGCTTCCCGAGGATGAGACACATTCGTTGCCATTGCAATACTCATTATAGCCGCAGTCGCTATCATCATAGCACCATTCTCCGGCCGCAAGAGCGCCACCGAAGAGAATAACCGCAAGCGCAAATATAGCGCGCAAGAGTTTTCCCATGTCTAGATATCAACAGCAAAAGTTAAATACGAAAATACAAAAAGTAAAAATTGGAAATGGAAAAAAGTGCTTATTCAACTGTTACTTTTGCCTTGCCACGGAGCAAGTTTCCTGCAAGCCAGTAGAGGCTGAACTCAAAGCTTGAGTCAGCAGTGAACTCAACATCTTGCATTTCACCAGGCTTGAGTGCGGGTGCATTTTTCCATCCAGGGCTTACTATGCGCACGCCCGCAGGGTTTACGTCACTGCCAACCTCAAAATGCATCTTCACAAGGTCGCCTTTGCGTACTGTAAATGTATTTGGCTCAAACCCTGCATTGATTACCATAACTTTGAATTCCTTAACAGGCTGGCCCGCAGCACCAACTACCGCAAACGAGACTTCTTCGCTCCATATGTTCTTCCCATCAACAACAGTATGTGCACGTGCGTAGTATGTGCCAGGCTCATCCATCTTTATTGAATCCGTGAACTTCCCTGGGATATTATAGCTGCCCCTTGGGTATCCAGGCGTCTTGAGCGTGTAAGATGTTTTGTCAGGCGCTGTGTTATCACTGACAGCATTGCTCTCCTTGCCAATATACACTGCCATGTAAGGGACACTTCCCTTTGCACCGCTAATGGACCATTTAAAGCTTGCAACCTCGCCAGCCTTGAGCTGTGAAGGGTAATCCTCAAGCACAATCTTTGGCTTCTCCTTTATTACCGTTGTTGTAGGCTTTTCAGGTGTTGCATTTTCTACAGGCTTCTCACCCTGTGCTTGCTGCGTACTTGGCTGTGATATACACCCCATAGTGATTGCCAGCAGCATTATCAATGCTAGTGCATATAATATCTTCATATGGTACCACCTATGTGGGTAATACACACATCAACAATTTTTAAGCATTTTGAGTGAATCATCAATATGGATTTCACTATTAGGCGCATAAGTATATTTTCCGCAGCAAAGGTGCTTGCGCTGCTGCACGCAATCTTGTTTTTTATTGTAGGCATAATTTACAGCGGCGTGACGGTAATAATCTCAGTTATTAGTGAAGGGGAGGGAATGAGTGTTTTTGGCAGTGCCACAACGTGCCTCACATACATAATAGTACCACCAATTGCAGGCGTAATTTATGGTGCTGTTATAGGCTTGCTCCTTGGCTTCTTATACAATCTAATAGCGGATTATACAGGCGGGCTTGAGGTTGGCCTTGTTGAGAAGCCGCCCAAAGCACCAGCCGCACCAGGCCTGCAGGAAAAAGGCAGGCAAATGTAGGCAAGGACCAGGGATATGAATTGGGCACAGAATACGATGCAGTTATCTGCCTTGGGAGGAAACCCGTAACACAAGAGGCGCGCGCGGATATAGCTTCACGCGTCCACCGCGCAGTTTCACTTTTTAAGGAGAGTGGCGCCCGCTACCTTATTCTTAGCGGCGGCAGGACGTTTGGCACACCTTATTCTGAGGCCTTGTTTATGCAGCGAATTGCGCGCCGGCTCGGTGTTCCCAAGAAAGCCATCATTCTCGAAGAAAATTCAGGAAACACGCATGAAAATGCAAAGCATACCTACAAAATAGCCAAGAAATTGCGTATTGGCAGGGTTGCGGTTGTTACATCTAGCTATCATATCTTAAGGTCAGCGCTTATTTTTAAGAGGCAGTTCCGACGTGCAAAAATAGGCTTTTTTGCATCCCACTACCCAATTAACACGGCGTTTTTAGCACATTTGTTGCGTGAGCTTTTACAAATCATCAGGGCTGAAGTGCTCGGATTGCGGTAATGGCCTGCTCCAAGGCTGCATTATCATCCATCCCATAAGGTATTCCAATGATGTGGATTTCCTTAATTATGCCTATGTTAGTGAGCATCTTTAGCTGGAATGCAAGGTCAAAATCATGCATGCCTACTTTTGGAAAATCCCTAAGCCTATGAATGTCTTTTTCAGTCAGCACCTCAACCTTGGTGATTCCTTTCACGACATCTATTATGAGCAGCTTTTCACATCCAGAGGGAATGCTTTCGTTAGGGTCAAACACCAAAAACTCATGCATGGGGAACTCTTTTTCCAGCAAAGGCATTATCCTAACAGCTGTCCCATCCTCTTTATGCATAATGTTCCCAAGAACGAGAAAAGTGGCCACGATTAATGATATAAATCAAAACGCATAATATACTTTGATGATTGTACAGGACCCGCTCGTTGATGTAAAAGAAGATGGCACAATGCAGTGTAAGGCATGTGCGAGAAGGTGCATAATACGCTCAGGCGAGGCAGGGTTTTGCGGCATAAGGAAAAATGTGGGCGGCAAGCTTGACCTTATAGTTTATGGCCGGCCGGCTGCCTTTGGCATCGATCCAGTTGAGAAAAAGCCGCAGTTCCATTTCCTGCCGGGCACTGGTGCATACTCGCTAGGCACTTATGGTTGCACGTTTATGTGTAAGTTCTGCTGCAATTGGGAGCTTGCACAGGCGATACGCGAGCACCTTCCGATGGATGGGTGGATGGACCTGCCGCCAGAGGAGGCAGTTGCAGGTGCAAAGGCGCACAACTGTGATTCACTCGCCTATACCTACAACGAGCCGGTGATATGGTTTGAGTACCATCGTGACATTGGCAACATTGCGATGCGTGAGGGGCTTTTCAACATACTTGTCACGGATGGCTATGGCACACCCGAGTTTTGGAAAGAGGCATCAAAATACATACACGCAACAAGCATTGATCTCAAGGGGTTCAACAGGAAATTTTATGCTGATTATACAGGGGCACGTCTTGACCCGGTGCTGGACTCAATAAAAGAGGCAAAAAAGTACAACAACATTTGGGTAGAGGTTACATCTCTTGTCGTGCCCGGCAAGACAGACAGCAAAGATGAAATCAGGCAGGAGGCTGAATGGCTTGCAGCCATAGACCCTGAGATGCCGCTTCATCTCATAGCATTCCACCCGAATTATAAGATGCTTGACGTGCCCGCTGCAACAGGGCAGCAGGTGCTTTCGCTGCGCGATGTTGCTATGGGTGCAGGGCTGAAATATGTTTATGCTGGCAATGTGCGCTCACCAGCTGAGAGCACATACTGCCCAAAATGCGGTGCGCTGCTTGTTGAGAGGCAGTGGTTTTCATCCCGTATCACAGCAGAGTTTGACACAGCACGGTCAAAATGCAGGAGATGCGGGCAGCGCATACCAGGGGTGTGGGCAAAAGAGCAGGCGCAAGCACTAAAAAATAATAAGGATTAAAGGAGGGATTTGATGAGACCACCAGCAGTAGCAGGCACTTTCTACCCGGCAGATGGCCAGGAGTTGCTCAGGATGATTGAAGTCATGCTCAGGAACGCAAAACGCACACGTGTTCCCGGAAAGCTCCGGGCACTTATTGTCCCGCACGCCGGGTATGTTTATTCAGGAATAGTAGCAGCTGCGGGGTATAACATCCTGAAAGAGCACCGTGACGAGTATGATGAGATTATATTAATAGGGCCATCACATTACATGACATTTTATGGTGCGGCATCAGTAGTATCAGATGTGTGGGAGACGCCTCTTGGCCAGGTTGTAATGCAGCCAATGGCAGGCAAGCAAATAGTGCCTTTACGCGAGCCTCATATCCCAGAGCACTCGCTTGAAGTGCAGGTGCCTTTCCTGCAGGTATGCGCACCCAACGCACGGATATTCCCACTTTTGATGGGTGGCAGTATAACTCCGGAAGAGATGGCGAATGATATATACAACAGGCTTACAGACCGCACGCTTGTAATTGCGAGCTCTGACTTGAGCCATTATCACCCTTATGATGAGGCGGTGCGCATTGACTCAGTTGCAAACTCGGCAATACCTGCGCTTGACATACAGCGTGTTAAGCGCGATGTGGAAGCGTGCGGCAAGGCAGCAATACTTTCCGTGATGTATCTTGCACAGCATTTCAGTTGGAAAGGCATGCTTATTGACTATCGCAATTCAGGAGATACCGGCGGTGATAAGGAAAGCGTGGTTGGTTATGGGTGTTATGGGTTTTTTGAGGGTGATGCTTGAGCGGGTGGTGTGATTTAATGCTGGCAGACGCAGATAAAAAATACCTTCTCCGCCTTGCCAGGTCTGCAATCGCTGCAGGCGTTTCGGGCAAAACGCTGGAGGTGCCACCACCGCCTTCACAGGCGCTTCTTGAGAAGAGAGGTGTGTTTGTCACCCTAACGGAAGATGGCGAGCTCCGCGGGTGTATAGGGTATATTGAGCCGATAAAACCTATAGTGCAGGCAGTAATCGATAATGCACAGAATGCCGCATTTGAGGACCCGCGCTTTCCACCATTAACGGAAAATGAGCTTGGCAGGATAAAAATAGAAATATCCATACTTTCACCAACAGAAGAGATCAGGGTCAACGGGCCATCAGAGCTGATTTCCAGGATCAAGCCAGGAGTCCACGGCCTCATTATACAGAAGGGATGGGCAAGTGCGACGTTTCTGCCACAGGTATGGGAGGAATTGCCATCGCATGAGCAATTTTTATCCAATCTTTGCCTCAAGGCAGGCCTTGGCCCTGAAGAATGGAAAAGGCCAGGCATGAGGTTTTTCACATACACTGTTGAGAGCTTTAGCGAATAATCCATAACCATTAAAATGTTTGGTGCGATTTTATCTTATGCAAAACCACGATATCGCTAATTTAAGGCTTGCGGGTGAGGGTGCAGCCAAGATTTATCTTGCTGAGAGGCAGATGCCGGTGCTCACAAACCTGCGGGCCACTTACAGCAAGTCAAAGTTCCTAAAAGGCCTCACAATTGGAATGTGCATGCACATAACAAAAGAAACAGCTGTATTGTGCAGGACGCTTTTGGCGGCAGGTGCCAAGGTTGCACTTTGCGCATCCAACCCGCTATCAACCCAGGATGACGTTGCAGCGGCTCTTGTAAAGGATGGGATACATGTTTATGGGAAAAAAGGTGAAACAATAGGGGAGTACAAAAGGCATCTGCGTGCTGTTGCAATGCACAGGCCAAACATAATTCTTGATGATGGTGGTGACCTTACAGTTGAGATGCTCCAAAACCACAAGGAAAAGCTTGGCTTGGTGATTGGCGGCTGTGAAGAAACAACAACCGGCGTGATCCGCCTGAAGGCGATGGAGCGCGATAACGTATTAAGATACCCTGTGATTGCGGTGAACGACAACAATACCAAGCGCCTTATAGACAATTATTACGGCACTGGGCAGTCAACAATAGACGGTATACTTCGTGCGACAAACATACTGCTTGCGGGCAAGAGCTTTGTTGTGTGCGGCTATGGGCCGTGCGGCAAGGGGTTATCCTTGCGCGCAAAGGGGATGGGTGCAAATGTTATAGTGTGCGAGGTTAACCCATTCAACGCATTGCAAGCGCATCTTGATGGTTTTCGTGTAATGCCCATTGAGGAGGCTGCCAGGATAGGCGACATTTTTGTTACTGTGACTGGGAATACGCATGTAATAACCTATGAGCATATGCTAACGATGAAGGATGGTGCAGTGCTTGCGAACAGCGGCCATTTCGACGTTGAGATTGATGTTGAGGCGCTCAACAAGAAGGCAAAGGCAAGGAAAAAGGTGCGCCAGCATCTTGATGAATATCTTCTCGTGAACGGAAGGCGCGTGTACGTGTGTGGTGAGGGGCGGCTTGTCAACCTTGCAGCTGCAGAGGGCCATCCTTCTGAAGTTATGGCCACAAGCTTTTTAGGGCAGTGTTTTGCGATTGAATACCTGGTTGAGAATATGGGCAAGCTGCCTGCAAAAGTTATTCGCCTTCCTGAGGAGTATGACTTGAAGATTGCACGCTTGCAGCTCGAGGCGTTTGGCATAAAGCATGACAAAATGACTGAAGAGCAGGAAAAATATGTCAAAAGCTGGAAATGATGCCTGATGGCTAGCATAATCTAAAACCTTTCGTTTATGCCCAAATCCAGTTTTATATAATTATGAGGTATAATATATTTTATGGGCGAACCGGAGGGAGAAGCTACTTCTATTCAGCAGAAGATTGAAAAGAAGATAGAGTTATGGAAAGGCAAGCTGCTCGATATCTCCCTGCGCAACAAGCTCATTAACTTCAAGGATGGCGGCAATTCCTGCCTGAGGCTGTCCGTGAAAAGCCCAGAGGCGTTCTATGATGAGCTTCTTTCGGGCACAGCAAAGTTCTTTTTTGCAAAAAGCAGCTCAACCGACCAAAAGCCAAACGTGCTGCGCTCTTTATACAACGATGCGGAAACTTACCGCAGGCTTTACCAGATTTATCTCACATCAAACGAAAGCCTCTCCGAACAGGGTGTGAACACGCTCTACCTGACGTTTGGCTATCTTGAATATGAAAGTAACGAAGAGGGCAATGGGGCCGCAAAGAAAAAAGCCAGAAGCAGGGATGAAGCTGCGACTGTTTTTGGGCAGCAGGGCACAACTGCCTTGAAAGCGCCGCTTGTGCTTGTCCCAGTCAGGATTGAGCGCAGGAAAGAGGCAGCACGTGATAAGCATCCGTTTTCAATATCATTCCTGGACGATGATATACACATTAACCCAGCGCTCAGGCAGAAGATTTTGCAGCAAAACAACATAGACATAGATTTCCCTTTTGAGACGCTCAGTGAATACTTGGGCAAACTCTCAGAGGAAGTGAAAAAGTTTGGCTGGAAAGTAACATCAGAGGATGTTTATCTTGGGATATTCTCATTCCAGAAGCTTTCACTCTACAGGGACCTTGAGCTTAACAGGGAGCGCATAACCAAGCACCCAGTTGTGCGTGCACTTGTGGGCGACAGGAGCGCATTGGCACAGCAAGCTTTTGAAAGCATTGATACAGATATGCTTGACCCGAAAGAGTCGTTTTTTGTGCTTGATGCTGACTCGAGCCAGCAGGAGGCAATAATCGCAGCCCGCAAGGGCCTTAGCTTTGTGCTGCAGGGGCCGCCAGGCACGGGCAAATCGCAGACGATTGCAAACATAATCGCACAGCAGCTTGCAGATGGCAAGAAGGTGTTGTTTGTAAGCGAAAAAATGGCCGCCCTTGAGGTTGTAAAGAAACGGCTCGATGCTGCCGGCATTGGGACCTACCTTCTTGAATTGCACAACGCAGATACGGCTGGCAAGAAATGGGTGCTTGAGCAGTTTGAGAAAGCGCTCGTTGAAAACAAGCTTTATGCCAGCAATGAGCAGCTGATAGACCAGCTCAAAGAGGCGCGTGCAATCCTTAAGGCGTATGGCAATGAGCTGGTTGGTGATGAGCGAGGGCCACTGCCACTCTACAGGATATTAGGCCGCCTTGCAAGGCTTGAGCACGTAAAAATCTCAGACATAGGCCTGAGCGTACGCCCGGATTTCAGCGAGTTCCAGCGCAATATGCATCTTATGGAAGAGCTCGACCTGTACGAGAAGCAGCAGCGTGAGTTTAATACGAGCATTCTTCGTTATGTAAACCACAAGAATTTCAGGGCGTTTACGGATTTCAAGCAGGAAACACTGAAAGAGCTTATAGGCACAGCAATTGAGGTAATCCAACATATCAAGGAGGAGAGCGACCAGCTTGAGGACAAGGCAGGCCTGTATGTCAGGAGGATTGTTGATTTCAAGCAGATGGACAATAAGCTATCACTTCTCATAAGGCAGCCAAAAGTGTCATACAGGATAAAAGAGGAATGGTTCAGCATTGGCATTGATGATATTATTATGCGCCTTAACAAGTATGCTACGAAATCCAGCGAGCATGCGGCACTGCGCAAATACTTGTTATCCAAATACAGGGAAAACCTTCTTTCCCATTCATACCACGAGCTTGAAGATATGGTATCAAAGCTCGATGGCCTTTACTCTGTAAAGGTGGTCAGGTGGGTTGACCCGAGATATAAGAAGATTTCAGACCATATCCACGCGCTTCTTCTTGAGAAGGCAAATCTCACGCACGAGGAAATGGCAAACGATATACGCAAAGCCATACTCTGCAAGAGGATTTGGGATGAGCTCTGCGAAGAGGCACGTGAGATTAAAGGCATCATCAAGGAAGAGCGGCTTGAGGTGGAAGAGCTGCAGGCAGTATTTTCATGGATACGCAGCTTGAAATCCATAGAAGGGATGTGCAATGGCCGGCTCATACGCTCGGTTTGTGCAGGCTTGGACCTTGCACCGCTTGCACAAAAGTTCATCGCACATGCAAACACACTCACAGACAGCTATCTTGCGATAAGTGAATTTTTTGAGACAGAGGCCTCTGAACGGCTCCTGCTCTCAGCGTCCTGGGAGCGCCTGGAGGAGCGCCTGGAGCATATCTTACAGAATGCAGGCGAGATTTCTAAATGGGTTGAGTTTAAGGTGACCCTTGACAAGCTCACACCCGAGCTGAGGAGGGTGTTTGACAAATGCATGACAATAGAGGGGAGGAACTACAAGGTCAGTGAGCTTTATGAGAAGATATTCCTGCAGGAATGCCTTTCAAGCATGGATGCTGATATTGCAAGGAAAAGCAGGGAGTATCTTGATATGGTCTACGCAAAGTTTGTTGAGAGCGATAAGGAGCATAAGTTTTACTCACGCAACCGCATCATTGAGATGATAGAAGCCAAGAAGCCAAAGATAAGCCTAACCTCACGCAGCTCTGAGGTAGGGATACTCTCAAAGGAGATAAGCAAGAGCAGGAGGCATAAGCCGCTGCGCAAGCTGTTTTCTGAGATAAAAAACCTCGTGTTTGTCCTCAAGCCGTGCTTTATGATGAGCCCGCTCTCGGTTGCTAGGTTTATCGACCCTGATGTTATAGAGTTTGATACAGTTATTTTCGATGAGGCATCACAGGTTATGGTTGAGGATGCAATAAGCTCGATAATCCGCAGCAAGCAGGTTATCATAGTTGGCGACTCAAAACAATTGCCTCCAACGATGTTTTTCAAGGTTAATGAGGGGATTGATGTTGAGGAAGGGCTGGAAGAGGCGGCAAGCATACTTGATGAGGCATCAGCAGCCCTCCCCACACACATGCTCAGGTGGCATTATCGCAGCAGGGATGAGTCGCTCATAAACTTCTCAAACACGCATTTTTACAATGGCGACCTGATAACATTCCCAAACAACCAAGTTGACAGCTTTGCAATTGATTTCACGTATGTCAGGAACGGTGTGTATGAGCGCGGCGGCAGCAGGCAGAACCGCGTTGAGGCAAGAAAGGTTGTTGAGCTTATAAAGCAGCACTTTGATACAACACCCGAGAAATCTCTTGGCGTGATAGCGTTTAGCATTGCACAGCAGCAGGCAATACTTGAAGAGCTCGACCATTTCCTTACCTGGCACCCGTCATACCAGAAGCTTTTGAATGGCAGCAACCTGCGCGGGTTCTTTGTGAAAAATCTTGAGACTGTGCAGGGTGATGAGCGAGATGTTATCATATTGAGCATAGGATACGGCAGGGATGCTGATGGCAACCTATCACTTAACTTCGGCCCGCTGAACAAAGAAGGTGGCGTGCGCAGGCTTAACGTTGCAATCTCACGTGCAATTGAGCGCGTAAAGGTTGTGTCATCAATACTGCCGGAGGACATAAGCGAAGCGCGTGTGAGCAGTGAGGGAATCCTCCTTCTCAAGAAATACCTGCAATATGCACGTGCGGGTGAATCACTGCACAAAAGGCAAAACGAGTTTGATTCTGAGCTCCAGGAGGCTGTTTATAGGAAGCTTACCTCATATGGTCTCATAGCTGAAAAAAACATAGGGAGCTCACGGTTCAATATAGATATTGCAATCCGGGAGAGTGAGGATAGCAACCGTTACCTGCTTGCAGTTGAGCTTGATGGTAAGGCATACAGCAGTGCAAAAAGCACTCGTGACAGGGATAGGCTGAGGCGTGAGATGCTTGAGTCGCTCGGGTGGAAAGTGCACCGCATATGGTCTTATGACTGGGTCCTCAACCCTGAAAAGGAGGTTGAGCGCATAATTGAATTGATTAATAAACAAGGCGGGCAGGCGCCGCGGCAAAAGGGTGATGATGAAGGCGCCAGGCAGAGGCAGCTTATTGCCAACAATGAGCTCTCTTTTGCAATAAAGGAATACCCGACAATAGTATGCCCGTTGCTTGGCTCACCTGATGACTTTATGAAAACAGATTTCTTTAATGCCATACGCGACGTGATAAAGTCTGAAGGCCCAATACACAAGGATTTGCTGATGAAGCGCATATTTGAGTGTTATGGGGTTAAGGATGGCACCCGTGCAAGAAACAGGTTTGATGAGATTCTTGGCCTTCACCTTCCATCTCAGGATATTTTCATTGAAGGAGATATTTACTGGGCCAGTGAGCCCAGGTTTATGTTCAACATCAGGAGAAGCGATGCGGAGATCCGCCCGCTGAATCTCATACCAATGCCAGAAATACGGCTTGCAGTCCTTCTTGTTGTAAGCAACGCAATCAGCATTGCGCGCGAGGATATACCACGTGAAGTGCTCGCAATTTTTGGTGCACCCAAGATAACACCAAAGTTTAAAGGGCGTGTTGGTGTTGCAATAGATGAGCTTATAGAAAAAGGCTACCTCTCTGAAGACAGCGGCAAAATAATAATAGATAAGGAATTCCAGAAAAAGGCCGAAGAAAGCCAGAGGAAAGAACACCAGGCAGGCACCACAACCAAAGCACCAAAAGAGGATGATAATACTAGCAGCCAGCCGCCATTAAGCTACAAGCCGCACCTGCCGGGTGATAGCTCCCCCCCATCTGTTGTTTTTTAGGCGAACAGCCATAATTTTAACATTTACGTGCGCTTAATACAGCATGGCAAGGCGCGCAATAATACTTGACTTGTTCGGGGTAATTGTTGACAACCCGCATTTCCTATCATACTTCCTTGTCCCAGAATTCCGTGGAAAGCCAGAGCATGTTGAGGTCAGGAAGATGTACTTTGATGTTTGTGAAGGGCGGGCATCGGAGCGTGATTTGTCAGCCCTGCTTGCCAGCAAGCGTATTGATTACGAGAGCAGGATTGAGTATGCAACTACACGGATGGTCGAGTTCATTGACCAGTCATTATTTTCGCTTGAAGAGGTAGGTGATGTCTTCCTTTATACTCATTTTTATACTAGGCCTTTGCGCGCTTTTCTACATAAGTCAAAGACTGACTCCGTATTTAAGCACGTGTTTTGCACAGATGTGCTTGCCTCCACAAAAGAAGACGGGTTTCCAGCTGTCAAGCGCTATCTGGACAACCTTGGGTATGTTGCGGAGGATGCAGTTGTCGTTGATGATACAAAGAGCGTGATTGAGGCAGCTAAGAAAAGCGGCTTCGGAATAACAATGCAGAAGATAACCGAGCCTAAAAGGATGGATGCGCTCGGTGCAGATTTTGTGATCTCTAGGCTTAGCCAGATAAAAGATGTCCTGCCATATTGAATTGGCAGTTCAGAACATCTGCTCCAAAACCCCATCATCACTTATTTTTTCTTTAAGCCCTTCGCTCATATCCTCAAGGATCCAATACCTGCCGCACGTGCATTTTGCAGAGAACGTATAGCTTTCCCCCACATGCCTGTTTAGCAGCACTTTGCAGCCACAACAGCATTCAATTGCCACCTTATCCTTTTCCATAAACCCACCACTCCTATACTTTATGCTGCACCCAGGAACGCAGATGCGCCGCTGAGTATGAATTGGACACCCCACGCGATTGTGACAATCCCAATCATTGTTGATAATACCTGCATCCCATTTTTCCCGAGAAGCTTGCTTATTGGCTGTACGAGCAGCAAGGATACAAGGACAACAAGAAGGGCAAGCACACCAGCGATTAACGTGTTGGCCAGCCCGACCTGCTCAACAAGTATGATGGTTGTTGCAATCGTTGCAGGGCCGGTAATCAAGGGTGTCCCGATAACAACAGCCGCACTGCTGAGGTCTTTCTTCTCCCTGCTGAAAGTAATCCCAAGCGCCATTTGTATCCCTAAAAGTGAGAGCACAATGCCACCAGCCGCCTTGAAGCTGTTTATGTCAACACCAAGCACGTATAATACCAGCTTGCCGCCAAATGCAAACAGGAAGAACACAAGCGCGGCAACAAAAACCGCCTTGAGTGCGATACTCCTTATTTCCTTGCCATCCTTGTTTCCAACAAGTGATAACAGTGCGCTCATGCTCACCAAAGGGTCCATAATCACAAGCAGAAGTATGAAGGGCTCAATAATGCCAAACATAACTACACCTCGCCATCCAACCCACTCCTTTGCAAAGCCCCAGGGGAGATTTGAACTCCCGGCTTCGTCCTTATCAGGAAGCAGAAGTTACATCTGCACACATAACCAAGCCTTACCAAGGACGCACTCTACCAGGCTGAGTTACTGGGGCGCGCAAAAGTTTAAGTGCGCATTATTTTTTATTCTTTATGAGCTACT
The DNA here is from genome assembly GCA_026413685.1 of Microcaldota archaeon. Taxonomy (GTDB): domain Archaea; phylum Micrarchaeota; class Micrarchaeia; order CAILAH01; family CAILAH01; genus CAILAH01. The sequence goes on from JAOAKK010000004.1 coordinate 31,729, forward strand.
CTCTATACGCCACAGTTGGTTGTTATGGAAGATAAAATAGAAGGGTTCGATTTTGAGGATGTCAGGTCATACTCAAAGCTGCTCAGGGCATACAAAAAACTAGGGATACAGGCAACTAACCTCTCACTTGCAGACGAGATACTGCACGAGATGGTATTTGACGAAAAAACACTGCTTTTTTTCTCTTTTACATCAACCATTGCAAGCTCCGGCTTGCGAGAGGTTGCTGCACAATTCATACGTGATGCACGGCCAGGCATCATAATAACAACAGCGGGCGCAATTGAGGAGGACATAATGAAATGCAGGGGAAACTTTTACCTTGGCAGCTTTAACACAGATGACTCAGAGCTTAGAAAGAAGGGGATAAACCGCATAGGTAACATTTTTGTCCCAAACGAAAGGTATGAGGAGCTTGAGGCATATGTTGTGCCAATCCTGAAATCGCTCGACACAAAGGGCAACGGCAAGCCGGCCTCTGTAAGCGGCCTCATATCCGCGCTCTCAGAAGGCCTGAAGGATGACGGCTCAATCCTGAAAGCTGCCCGTGATACAGGTGCAAAGGTATTTTGCCCATCAATCATAGATGGTGCGCTCGGCCTCCAGCTTTATTTTTACAGGCAAAAGCACCCTAGCTTTGTGCTCGACCAGCTCGCAGATATGAGTGATCTGGCAAACACAACAATAAACGCAGAGCGCACTGGGGCACTCATAATAGGTGGTGGTGCGGTTAAGCATTACACAATAGGTGTTAACCTCCTGCGTGACGGCCTGGACAGGGCAGTTTACATTTCCACAGCGCACGAGTTTGATGCGTCCCTCAGCGGCGCCTTCCCGCACGAGGCGGTAAGCTGGGGAAAGATAAGGCCTTCCGCAAAATACGCCCTTGTAAATGATGAGGCATCAATCTCATTCCCACTTTTGGCACTCTCACTGCACGAAAAAGTAAGAAAAACGGCAAAACTAAGGAAAAGATAAAGAGTTATTTTATGTAGGGCGTGAGTATCTTAATCGCCCGTGTGATTGCATTCTTGACTTCCTCCTCGCTCTTCCCGCCGGTACATATAATCTTGCCATTCTTGAACAGCAGGAGTGATGCCTTGGGGTTCTTTAGCTTCAGTATTGCGCCGGGGAACTGCTCCGGCTCGTACTCTACATCATCAACCTCCATGGCTATTGAATAAAGGTCAAGCTCAACATCAAGCGCTGCTGAAGCAACGATATTTTCAATCCTGAATTTTGGCTGTGGAATCTTTTTTGGTTTTTTAGGCATATAACCACCGCTTTTAAATACCATATATAACTACCAAGTTAAATTTAAAAAGGTATTAAAACCCAAATAACCCATCAGGCAAAAGCGCACTCACCAGCAGTGTGGGGAAGGTTGTTTGAAATGGTCAAAAGATCAAGAGGAACATTATCAACGTATACGCGGTCGCTAAAGTCCCAAGGCAAGCTTGGCGTGACTAAGATATTTAAGGTGTTCAAGGAAGGTGATAAGGTTACAATATGCTTGAAAGCAGGCCATGGTGGCATGCCCCATCCACGCTACAGGGGCAAGCACGGCATAATAGTCGGGAGGCAGGGCAGCTCGTATATTGTTGAGATACAGGATGGTGGGATGAAAAAGAGGCTCATCTCACAGCCAGTGCATCTTGAAATGGCAAAAAAGGAATAAGTGGTGTGGCAATGATAGGGAAGGAAATAAAGGGCATGAAGGCAATCCCTCTTTGCGAGGTTGCAAGAATGCTTGAAGAGAGGCAAAAGGAAGGTGAGCTGGGCTTTGAGCAAAAGGCAACCCTTGATTATGCCCAGAAATATAGCCACGTGAGTGTTGAGAAGGCGCACGAGCTGATGCAGAAAATAATGGATTTGCAGTTTGCATCTGAAGTAATGGCTGTAAAGCTTGTTGACATTATGCCAAAGACAGAAGAGGAGGTCAAGCTCATATTCCAGCAGGAAAAGCGTGACATAACAAGCGCCCAGGCAAAGCAGGTGCTTGATATATTGTCAGCATTATAGATAGGTTGTGTGTATGGACCAGGAGCGCGCGACATTTGAGAAGCAGATGGAAGAGAATGCATACGTTCTGGATTTTCTCCCCTACGGCAAGTCAGACGACCCGCGCAGGCAGCCTGTAATCCAGCTTATAGGTGAGAAATTCTTCACGATACTTGAGGCATACCCAAAAATGGGTGTGACGTTTTCGGTTGGGGAGCGTGTGTATGTAGGTAAGGGTGAGCGAGACAAGATTGCGAGCATTAAGGGCCGCATATTCTTTAATGACCTTACATCTGCGTCAAGGAGCAGCCTTCACGATGTAATAACAAAGATAATCTCGCTCCGTGAGCAGGAGTTTGTTGATTTCTTTAACAGGAGCGGGCCAATCAACATACGCGTCCACCAGCTTGAGCTAATCCCAGGCATAGGCAAAAAAATAATGTCTTCTATTATTGAAGAGCGTGCAAAAAAGCCGTTCGAAAGCTTTATGGACATTGAAAAGCGCATTCACGTCAACAGGCTGCCGGATTTCCTTGCACAGCGTGTTGAGGAAGAGCTCCAGGGCTCAAAATACTATTTATTTGTCAGGCCTGCAAGGTATAGGTAAAATGTGCAAGAGGCACACCAGGCTCAAGGCTTAAGATAACTGTATTGCCAATGGGTAATATTATGCCAGCAGGGGTTATGGGAATGCAAGGGCCGCATATCTTTCTAAGAAGGAAAAAATCATTGGGCCAGTGCTTCTTGTCAAGCCGTGAATATCTCGACGCAGAGGCAGAAATGATTGCCCCCTCACAGAAGATTGTGGCTGAAATAGGAGGGGGTGATGGGAGGCTCTCAGAGAGGATTGTGCTGCATGGTGCAAAGAAGCTTTTCATAATTGAGAAGGACGAGCGGTATACCAGGCTATTGAGAGAAAAGTTTTCCTCATATAATGTGGAAGTGATAAATAGTGATTTCTTGGATGTGCCCCCGCTTAAGGCAGATATTGTGTGTGGGAACATACCATACAATATATCCTCGCAAATAACCTTCCGCTTGCTTGAATGGAAATTCAAGCGGGCAGTGTTGATGTACCAGAAGGAATTCTGTGAAAAAATGCTCGCATCTGGCAATGGCAAGTCTCGCCTATCATTCTTCTGCCAGTATTATTTTGATATGGAGCCATTGCTTTTTGTCCCGCGCACTGCATTTAGGCCTATTCCAAAGGTTGACTCTATGCTCCTTGAGCTGGTTCCAAAAAAGGCAAGGCCGTTAGGCAGTGAAGTCTCAGAGTCGATAACAATGCTCTTCCAGCACAGGCCAAAAATGCTCGCAACTTCACTAAAAATTATACTGAAACATGCGGGGAGGAAATATTACCCACTTGAGGATTTTGCCAGGTATGGGCTTTCAAAGCGCATATTTGAGCTTAGCAACGATGAGATACTTGAGGTCGGCACAAAGTTGGCAGGCCTGCTGCAAGACACAAAACAATTGGAAAAGCAAAATCAGAAAAAGTAAGAAAATTAAAAGATTACCTTTTCTTCCTTACTCCCGCAGCGGCTTTTGCGGCCTTCTCCTTTTTCTCCTTGTAATCCATCGCTATCTGGTAAACGTCCATTATTGCAAGGACAAAGACGATGGGTGCTACGAACAGCGCAACAGCGGTCGATAGGCCCTTAAACATCATCAGCATCGAGCTGCCGGAGAGTGTTGCCAGCACATAGAACGAAATCGTGCAGATAAGAATGTACACAAGCGCCTTGAGGAACCTCTCAAGCTGGGAGTCAAATATGTTTACAAGGCCAACAATCACGCCAAGCGCCATTAATATGTTATACATTGCATCATTACCAACACTTACAGTGCCCATAAAAACTGCTAGCAGGACACCAAACAGGAAGGAGAACTCAGCGACAGTTTCCCATTTCACCATAGAAACACCTCTAATATCCTCTTGGTGGGAACATTTATAAATCAGATTGTATGTTAAACACGGTTTTTATAAGAAATACAAACAATAAATGCAATCCAAAGCAAAGCTGAAACGTGTAAGTTATAGTAAGTTATATCTTGTCTTTGCCACTCATGTATTTTCTAAGGGCGTGTGGCACTGTGATTGTCCCATCCTCTTCCTGGAAATTCTCGACAATCGCCACAATCGCCCTTTCAGTTGCAAGTGCCGTTGAATTTAGAGTGTGCACAACCTGCTTCTCACCGCCTTTCCTCAGCACCCTTACATTCATCTTTCTTGCCTGGTAATCTGTCGTATTTGAGCAGGATACCAGTTCCCTGTATGTGTTTTGGACAGGCATCCATACCTCAATGTCATACTTTCTTGCTGCATTGTCGTTCATATCCCCACTTGCAATGTCAACAACCCTATAAGGCAGCCCAAGGCCTTGTATGATGCGCTCGCTCGTCTCAATAAGCCTTTCATGCCACATCCAGCTTTCCTCAGGAAGGCAGTATATATACTGCTCAACTTTCTCGAACTGGTGCACCCTGAATATGCCCTTGGTATCCTTGCCGTGGGCACCTGCCTCTTTCCTAAAGTTTGTTGAAAACCCAGCAAGCTTGATGGGGAGCTCATCCTCGTTTAGGATCTTATCCGCGTAATACGATGCGAGCGGCTGCTCAGCTGTTGCAATAAGGAACGCATCTTCACCATCTATCTTGTATAGCGTATGCTCAAAATCAGAAAGCTCAGCAGCCCTTTTCATATACTCTTTCCTCATTATGAAAGGGGTATGCATCGGTGTATATCCTTCATTAACCAGGAAATCTATCGCATAATTTATGAGGGCAAAATTAAGCCTTACAAGCTCTCCCTTAAGAAAATAGAACCTTGCACCGCTGATTTCACCAGCAGTGTCAATGTCGGCAAGGCCTCGTTGCACAAGCAGGTCAACGTGGCTCTTAGGTGCGAAAGCCTTTTTTCTTATCTCACCCCATTCCCTTACAACCCTTGCGCCACTCTCATCCTTTGCAACAGGCACATCCTTGTGCAGCACATTCCCAATTGAATATCTGATTGCATCACGCTCTGCGAGCAGCAAGCCGCATTTTTTCTCAAGCTCGGCTATCTGTGCATTCACAAGCCTCATTTCCTCAATCTTGCCTTTTGTGTCCTTTCCCTCCTTCTTCATCTTATTTATCTCTTCAGACACAATGTTCCTTTTGTTTCTCAGCAGCTCCAGCCCCTTAAGGGCTTCTCGCCACTCCCCATCAAGCCTGATAACTTCATCCACCCTTTTCGGGTCCTTGAACCTCTTTTTTTCACTTTCACGGATAGCATCCGCATCTTTCCTGAACATCTCGATATCTAGCATGGGTAAAACTTAGCCTGTAATTATTTTATAGCGTATCTCATCCGCGGGCGCTTTACTTAGCTTTTGGTTTATATATGTTTCCGTTTTATGAGTAAATAATGCAGCGTTTTGGCGGTCCTATATTTGTATTCAATGTAGTAATCATACTAGCACTGCTAAGCATATTTGCGACATTCTCAAATGATACTTTTACACAATACACAAAGTATGCGAACAGTACGCCAAATATCTCAGTGCAAGACGAGGTGCAAGCCAGGTGGAGCGTAGAAGACACTGAGGCACAGCAACAGCAAACAGCACAAGCTATGGCAGAGCTACCAGCAGGAACAACAAATTGGAATGCGGATAGCTTGAGCTCAAAGGAAAGCACAGCCAGCCAATCGCCAGCGGAGCAATTGTATATTGAGATAGACAGTTTGCACCAGAATGTAAGCGTGCCTGATTGTGCAGATTGCAAGTATGCCGAGATTGAGAATATTAAAGCAGCAAGCTCACCTGATGGGATTGCATCCCACTATGCAGAACCAGGCCCTATTGATTGGGGTATCTCTGATGAGGCTGGCACACAACTCGCTGCCAGCGAGCCTGGATATTTTAACGATACGAAATTGCTGCAGGAGCCCCCAGCCCCGGTAGAATTGGCAGAAAATGCAACCACCAACGATTTGTCAAAGGAGGCGAAGGCGGAGGAGGAAGTGGTAAACAACAAGAAAATCGTATCTGCAGGAAAGGTGCTCGTTTCAGCAGATACTGCAGTTTACTGCCTCCCAGATAACATATGTGATGTGCCAATAGATATAGAATATCTTGGTGAGGGCAAAGGTGTCGAAATATTAATTGATGAGGCAAAATTTTCAAACCAGAAAGCCGTATCAAAGCCACAGTTGTATAAAGGCAAAAAAGTAAGGGACGGGGCTTTTGAGGTCATTGCCAAGCTTGACAAGAAAAAAGAAAAATCCAAGGAAAAGGAGAAGGAGTATGATGTGCTGTATTTGGCACCTGGCGAGAAAAAGACAATTTTCCTGCGTGTAAACGTGAGCGAAGATGTAGAGTGGTCAATGAGATTTTACACTCCAGAAGGCTGGGTTACTCTCGACCCCACAATTTACATTTCAGGGTGCGCAAACCTGAATACAGCTGGGGCAACATACGTCCTTACAAGGTCAATATCTGGTGTGCAATCAGATGGCCACTGTATAAATATCAATGCAAACAACATAATCCTCAATTGTAATGGCTATACCATAACCTCTTCCGCAAGCAGCCCTTCATATGTGTGGATATACGCGCTAAACAAGAGAAACATAACAATTTCCTCATGTACTATTGCAGG
>JAOAKK010000005.1 GCA_026413685.1 Microcaldota archaeon
GTATGGCACCGCTGAACTTCGGCAATGGGTCATCAAAATAGATATACATGCCACTCTCGTTTATTATGTATCTTCCAGAATACGATTTTCCGGTGCGCTCATTTTTAATTGTAAACCCTGCCATTGCGTTAAGTGATTTGTTTTCCTGGGCGGTATTGTTATGTGCTGCATTAATGTTTTCTTCAGGAAGCAAGGTTGTGTTTTGGGCAGGGCTCTCAGTAATGTTGCCCCTATCGCTTTCAGCACCAGGCGCCTGCTGTATGCATCCTGCAAGCAGCGCACACAAAACCAGCGCGGCAAGCACAAGAAAAAGGCGTTTTCTCATTTCTTATGACCTTGCAAGCTTAATATCATCCTCAACAACAGTTTTCCTGCCGGCGTGCCTTGCGAGCTTTATCGCCTTGGTTGCAATCTTGATTGCCTCCTCCTCAAGCGCATCTATCATCGCATCAACTGCACCATCACTTACACGCTCTGCACCAGCACGTTTTACAAGCCGCTCAATGGGGGCTCTTGGAATTTCCGCCATCCAACCACCTTTAAAGCTTAATAATGTGATAAAACCTTAAATAGGTTGATGGCACTCAAGGAGGGTGTAGAGCCACGCAAATACCAAACGGAGATAGCTGAGAGCGCCTTACGCCACGGCAACACGCTTGTTGTGCTTCCAACGGGCATGGGCAAGACGCTAATAGCTGTATTAGTCATTGAGCGCAAACTCAAGGAAGGTGCTGTGTTATTCCTTGCACCCACAAAGCCTCTTGTGAGCCAGCACTTAAGGACTATTAGGGAGCTGCTCCCAGGTGTAGATGCGATTGCAATAACGGGTGAGATGAAAAAGGAAGAGCGCAGGATGCACTGGGAGTCGCACTCTGTAATAATCGCAACACCGCAAACAGTTGAGCGGGACATTAATGCCATCAACAAGGAAAGGTTTTCACTTCTTGTGATTGATGAAGTGCACAAGGCTATTGGGAAGTATGCATACGCAGAGGTTGCACAGCAGTTCAGGCCGTATTCGATGATACTCGGCCTGACAGCATCCCCGGGCGGGAAGAAGGCAAAGATTGATGAGATTACAAGCACGCTCGGCATTGTTAACGTTGAAAGCAGGGACCATTTTGATGATGATGTCAAGCCATACGTTAAAGAGATGGATATTGAATGGATAGAGATTGCTGAGGCCCCTGAATATATTGAGGCGAAGAGGCGGTTGCAGGCGCTTCTTGATTGGTATATTAATATGGTGAGGCATTACGGGTTTGCAGTGCACGCAAGAAGCAGGAAAGCAATGATACTTGCACAGCAATCGATTGTGAAGAGCCGGCTCAAAACGAAATACCACGCGCTGAAATACCTCAGTGCAGCGATAAACCTTGATTATGCGATTGAGATGCTTGAGACACAGAGCATGGATGCGTTCCTTAATTACGTTTCAGGCCTTAACAGCCGTGAGACAAAAGGTGCACAGCTCTTATCAATGGACGGGCGGCTGCACGAGGTAATTGGGTATGTAAGGCAGCACAAGGTAATCCACCCCAAGATGCAGAAGCTTGTTGAGATTATCAGCGCCAACCCACACGCAAAGTATATCGTGTTCTCGCAGTATACGGCGCAGATTGAGTATCTCGAGAAAGCGCTTACGATGTTTGGGTTCAGGTGCAGGAAGTTTATGGGGCAGCGCCGCGGCTTTACGCGCAAGCAGCAGCTTGAGGCAATCGAGCAGTTCAGGAATGGCGAGTTTGACATCCTCATAGCAAGCTCGATTGGTGAGGAAGGGCTTGACATACCGTCAGTTGATTATGTTATTTTTTATGAGCCGATACCGAGCGAGATAAGGAGCATACAAAGGCGCGGCCGTGCAGGCCGTGCAAAGAAAGGGTTTGTAAAGGTATTGATAACACAAAACACAAGGGACGAGGCCGCTTACCGAGCATCACAGCGCAAGGAGAAGAGCATGAAAAGGATAATCACAAGGATGAAAACCGGCACAGCCGGCACAGTGCAGGGCACGCGCAGGCTTACCGGCACGCTTAAGGATTACTTTTGATTTTTGGTGCGCTTTTTGTGAATCTTCAAATCAGGAAATCTTTGGAAGCTTTTCCTTTTGGGAATACCGGTATCCCCCTGGCCCTTACAGGCAGGCCAACCTCATCAGCCAACGCAGCAAGCTCGTTAATCGGGATGAGCATATCGCAATCAAGCAGCTTGTAAGGCCCTGCAGCGGACGGCTCAGCAACCATCCTGAAAACCAGCCTCTGGTGTATCCCGCCAGCCCTCTTAACGCGCAGTATGACCGACCCGCCAGCCTTGAATTCAATCTTTCTTTCAGGCATCCAGCACACCACCACGCTTGTGCGCGTTCAGATAGCTTACTTTGCAGAATTCATTGCGTTTCTTGTGCACGGCAATCTTGTCTTTTGCAAGCTTTCTTATGCCCAATCCCTCTTGTGCCTCGTAGCTGTCCAGCCATTTCTCATACTCGCTCTTTGCAATTATGCTTGCCATTGCAACAGGCTCAAACCTCTCGCCCCTCGTTGTGATTATTATGTCTATGCCAGGATGTACCCTTTTGAGCTCATTTTCAAGCCCAACATCATTCTTTCGCCCGCCAAACTTATCTATGATAATTGTGCATTTCTCGCCACTTTCGGAGATTGTATCCTCAAGAATCCTGCTTATCGCTGATATGTGCATCCCAGCAAGCAGGTCGTTAAGGTTCCCTCCACGAAATTGCGCATTGAAATCCTGTGGTGAGAGCACGCGTATAGCGTGCTTGCATTTGCGTGCAAATTTGGATATCTCCCCTAACTGCGCCTTTGAAAGCTCCTTGCTGTCCATTGCACCTTCAAACCGCGCAAGTGCACGCTCCTCACGTGTCCTTAACAGCACCGCAGCAACAACTATAGGGCCTAAAAGCTCTCCTTTTCCTGCTTCATCAGAGCCTATAACATAACCATCAAACTCATCATGTGATATGAGAAACTCGATTATCTTATCACGCAATTGCCCCCTCGGCTTGTGGGAGAATACTACTTTTCCACTGTTGTATATCACAACATGCAGGTCGCCTGCCTTGTACCTTCCAAACTCATACTCATTGGTTGTTTTAAGGCAGCTTATTGCCTGGAACAGCTGTGTGAACTCAGGAAGATGCTCAGGTGGCAGTGCGATGGTGTGCATTGTGATAACTTCCACACAAATGATTTAAAATTATGGAGCAAAGAAAAAAAGCAATGGTGCAGTACCCAATACCGTTTGTTGCCGGCATAATTGAGAAGCGGATAGGCGGGAAGCTCCACATTCTACTGCAGACAAGATGGAAGTTCAATGTAAGCCCAAAATATTCAGGGCTTTATGAGCTCCCCGGAGGCGCAATTGAGGCGGGTGAAAACATTTATGATGCGCTTAAGCGTGAGATAAAAGAGGAAACAAACCTTGATGTGAAAAGGTTTGTTGATTTGAAAGTTACGGATGACATTAGCAATATTGACGGTGACTCTGCGTTTGGGTTTGTGCCTTTTTGCTGTGCCCAGATGACACGGCCAATTTATTTTGTTGGGCTGTTTTTTGTGTGCGAGGCTGAAGAAGGGGTGCTCATGGCCGGGAAAGATGAAGCGAAAGACCCGCGATGGGTAAGTATTGATGAGCTTGCGGTAATGCTTAAGAAGGAGAGGAAAAAGTTTTTCACACCGCATGTGCCTGCACTTGAGATGTACCTGCAAGCCAGGGCAGGCTTGTGATAAATGCCCTGTCTCTTAATACAGCCTAATCCCGTTTACTGAGAATTCTATTATGAGGTATATGATGTAAAACAGCAACAAGTAAAGGCCTTCCTGGCGGGTGAGCATCCTGCCAGACCTGAGGAAATAGATGAGCAGCGCACCCGCAAGGAACATCATGCTTCCTGTAACATAGATTAGTGTTGGGTTAAAGTCGATTGGGTGTATAAGCGCAACTATGCCGAGAAGTATTGTTGCATCAATTATGACATTGCCAAGTATGTCGCCGAGAGCAAGCTCGCTGTGATTTGATGTTACTGCCCTTATTGAGAATACCAGCTCAGGCATGCATGTGCCAACCGCCACCATTGTGAGTGCTATTAGGAAAGGATGCACACCCACCTCAGATGCAAAACTTACGCTAAACTTGACAGTATAGTATGCACCCATTATGAGAGCGGCTATGCTGGCTGCAAGGAGAATAAGGCTGATAGCCCATTTATTGCTTTCAGCATGGTTAAATTTCCTGCTGAAGCGCTTGCGCTGCATCAACAGCGTTGCGAAAAACATGCCGCCACAAATGATAAGGATAAGACCATCGATGCGCGAGATGTTTCCGTCAAAACCGAGAATGAGGGGGACGAGAAGCAGCACAAGGTAAAAGAAGTTGCTTTTCAGGATTTCACTTTTCACGGTTATCCCGTTTTTTGAGAATAATGCAACAACACCAAACACCATTGCAAGGTCTGCAACATTTGAGCCGATCAGCGTGCCAAGGCCAAACTCTGGAGTGCCACTGAGCGCTGAAACGATTGATACGGTAGCCTCAGGGAAACAGGACATTACTGCGATGAAAAAGAAGCTAACCACAAATTCTGATATGTGGAATATCCTTGCAAGGCGCGATGCGTATGTTATTGCATATTCTGCGCTTTTAATGAGGACAAGAAGTGATGCGAGAAGAAATAACAGGCTCACGAGTGCCATATCTCCCTTATTGCTCGTGAGTATTTATATAATATGCCCAGATCTTTTTTCTTGCCGCGTTCGCAAATCCCCAATCACAAGAACGCTTCAACATCTTCTTTTTTCTGTGCCTGTTTTTTCTCGTATTCGCGTGCAAGCGATTCCAAATCTACACCGCCCGTATTAAACTCATACTTTCTCTTTCGCACCTTTACGAAAACCGGCTGGACAACTGCCTCACCAACAACCAGCGCCTCACCCGTCTTGAGTGTTGTTATGCTGTTTAGCATATAGCTGTCAATGCCCTCGCTGCTCTCTCCGATATGCTTAATGTCATATGGGTTCGTTACACGCAGGATGATGTGCGTGTTGCATTGTGACAGTGCAGTGGTGCTAAGGCGGACAGGGCGCTGTGTGATGAGGCAAAGTGATGCGCCAAATTTTCTGCCTTCACGCGCAATCCTTTCAATCTCGCGTTTTGACAGCATTTCCTCACGCTTTACACCCTCAGCTGCGAAATTGTGCGCTTCCTCAACCACAAGCACGAACGGTGGGATTTTCCCTTTCTTGATTGCATTGAACAGCCTGCGTGCAAAATATGCAACTATCAGCTGTTTTTTCTTTTCACTGTCTATCTCCTTGAAGGAGATTATGCTTATGCTCCCAGGCTTGACAAGTGCCGTGACTGATGGGTCATCAACTTTCCCAAACAGTTTCATCTTGTGCAATGAGTCAAGGTGGTCGAGCAGTGCGTCTCTCGTCGATATCGCTTTCTTGTCATCGATGCCTGCAATATCTATCATAAGGTCTTTTATTGTGAAGAACTTGTGCTCAAGTGCGGCCTTGCGCTTGTGCTCATAAAACGCCGCGTTGAGCATCCTCTTCTGGGCGCCACTGAGCTGGTGGAAGAATGGGAACATCTCAGGTTGTGCATTTTTTGTGCTGATGCGTATTTTTGAAGCGTCGTAAACAGTAATCCTGTCAGGAAAACATGCACTGCGCATGTTTGCATACTCACCGTGCATGTCGAGCACTACAACACCTATCCTGCCATCCTCCGGCTTGCGCTCAAGCAGCTCTTCAAGCAGGACACTCACCAGGTATGACTTGCCAGCACCCGACATCGCTAGGATTGCAACGTGCTTCTGGAATAGCTTGGACAGCCCAAGCCTTACATCAACATCGTGATTTAGCAGTTTGCCTATGTTGAGGCCATTCTGCCTGAACCCGAGGTATTTCTCGAGCATTTGCTCGTTGACAGTTACAACTTCAGAGCCTGGTGCCGGCGGGAATGAGCACCTGTGCAGGGCATTCCCATCAAAAATGCCGATTATCCTGCATTCCGCAATCGTATAGCTCCATTCGTTCACTGGGAAATGCGAGGACATCATCCCTGCACGCTCGTATTCAGCAACACTCTCGGCACGCTCAAAATACCTGTTTGAGCGGAATATGTCATTAACGGCCGCAACCAGTGTCCCAGTTTCATGCTGCATCTCAACAAATTGGCCTTTCCTGACGAGCTTTACTGCATCATCATTCACAACGAAAGCAAATTTTGAGGTGTTTGGTGAGTCCATAAGGGATATTACTGTACCAAGCTTTGCCATATCTTTAGATATGCTTGTCATATATTAAAAGCAAACCCTGCTTGTTTTCCGTATGCCCGGTGCGACTTGTGCACAAAGCATTTATATTATTCCAACTTGATAAGATGCTCGGGCCCGTGAGGTAACCTGGATAGCCTACAGGGCTTCGAATGCCCTCTCCAAATGTGGAGTGCAGTGGTTACCCTGGAGTGTGGGTTCAAATGCACCTTTCTTTCGGTGCGGCGCGCGAGTGCGCGCCTTTCCAAAGAAAGCTGCACCAAAGAAACCGCGCTGAAAATCCCATCGGGCCCGTTGTTTTTTATAATACGTGTCCTGGTTTTTGTTTTGTGCAGTTCCTGCCTCAAAAACCAATATAAAGTTATCCGGGTTGAATATGTGCGGATGTGGGCATGTGCTGCTTTAGAGCAGTACCTGCTGTTTACAGCAGATGCCTGAACATAAGGTGATATAATGGGTTTTTACAAGTACGTTGCAGAGGCTTTTGTGAAAGAATGGAAAGAGAAATCTCCTATGTATAGGGAAAGGCTTGTTGCATGGAGGAAGGAGCCGCCGATTGTGCGCGTTGACAAGCCGCTTAACCTTTCGCGTGCGCGCATTCTTGGATACAAGGCAAAGAAAGGGTTCACGGTTGTGCGTGTCAGGATTGCCAAAGGCAACAGGAAAATCTCAAGGCCAGTTAGGGGCAGGAAGCCTTCACGTGCCGGAAGATTTTTCTCTGCGCAATTGTCAGACCAGGCAATTGCCGAGCAGAGGGCAAACCGTAAGTATAGGAACCTTGAAGTCCTCAATTCATACTGGGTTGGTGATGATGGGACGAGCAAGTATTACGAAGTTATCCTCATTGACCCGGCAAGAAAAGAGGTCGAGGCGCTCGCCAAGAACCGTAGAGGAAGGGCATTCAGGGGCCTTACGAGTGCAGGCAGGAGAGCGCGTGGCTTGAGGTTCAAAGGAAAAAGAAGGCCTAAACAATGAGCCGGTATTTTGACTTTCACGTAAGCTTTGACTGGAAAGGCTTCTCAAGCGAGGGATATGCTAAGGTATTCTACCCAAACATAATTACTGGTGGTAACAGGTATGATGCTGCGCGCATCAACATTGCATACGTTAGCAGCCCTGAGAAGCCGTTACCTTCCAGGTATGACCTTGTTAATTTCAAGGGGTTTGCAGTAAACGTTGACCAGCTTGCTGATGTGCGTGAGAAAAGGCGTGCGGTTGAGGTGTGTGTTGCAGATGTCAAGCAGGCAATTTTTAGCGGGCGCATGCACCAGGCAAGGTTTTTTTGTAACGTGCTGCGCGCCTATAAAGTGCCTTTCGTGATGACGTCTGGCGCAACTACGATTTATGAGGTGAAATCACCACGGGAGATGGCGTTCATAGGCGAGATGCTCGGGTTTACGCAAAAGCAGGCGCTCCTTTCACTGAGCGATACTGCATCCATAATATTGGAAAGCAAAGGCTGGCTATGAGATTGTGAATGGTGGTAAAGTGGGTGTAAAAAAGAGCTTGCGGACAGTTTTCAGGTATATCAAGCTTGAGCTGCTTACTTCAAGGCCGGAATTTGCCAGTGGGCTTGAGGAAAGGCTTAGGGCCCACCTCCAAAAAATGCTCGGGCAGCTCAGCGCACCCAAAATCAAATTGATCCCCTTAAACAGTGACAGTGAAAACACATACTTATTGCGCTGTGATTCAGCATCATTCATGAGGGTTAGGCAGGCATTGTTATTTTTTTATGATAAGGATTACAGGCTCAAGCTGCATAAGAGCTCTGGCACAATAAAATCGCTTAATGAGCCTGAGCTAGACTAGCTTTTCAGCGCCCTATCCAGTTTCTCAAAAATCTGCTCAGCATCCATCCCTCTCAGGACTGCCTCCTGCACTCCAATCCTGATGCCGCTCGGGTTGATCACACTCTTATCCCACGGCAGTGAATTCTTATTCACGATTATGCCGTTTTTTTCAAGCTTGTTGGCAACTGCTACACCACCGCCCATCCCTGCAACATCAAGCACTACTTGGTGGGTGTATGTGTATTTTTTCCCGTCATACCCGCACACAACATACCCTGCAGCGGCCAGCATCTCAGAAAGCTTTTGTGCAGTCTCAATGACCTTCCTGCCATAATCCTTGTGCTTTGTATCATACGCAATCGCAGTTGCGAGCAGGGCAGGTATCCTATTAAGGTGATGACTGCTAAGGATCCCTGGGAATATCGCCGAATCTATGCTTTTCTCAAAAGGCATCTCGTTTTTGATTAGGATTATCCCTCCCTGCGGCCCAGGGAACGTTTTATGTGTTGAGGCGGTGATGATATCAGCTCCCTCATCAAAGGGTGCCTGGAATTCGCCACCATATATGAGCCCGAACACGTGCGCTGCATCATAAACTATGATCAGGCCAGGAAACTCGTTGCGCAGTTCGCGGACAGGCTCGGGATGCAGGAACATGCTTTTGCCAAGGACAATAAAATCAGGGCTTATGTCCCGGATCAGCTTAATTGACGCATCCACATCCATCTTGAATGGGTTGCTCCCATCAGCTACAAAGTTGTATACTTCCCTCTTGCATACCTTGCTTATCGTGCCCATTTTGTTATGTGTTATGTGCCCACCGGCCGGCAGCGAGTTTGTCACAACCTTGCCGTTCGTGTATGGCAACCCGCTGAACACCGCAAGGTTTGCGATTGCACCGCTGATAGGCCTCACATCAGCATAATGGCACCTGAAATGCTCCCTGAAATGCATTTCACAGGCAGACTCAAGCTCATCGATAAACTTAGTTCCGTTATAGTACCTTTGGTATGGTTTCCCCTCTGCATACCTATGCATAAAATCGTTGCAGTACAGCTCACCGGTTACTTCAGGGAACATTATGTTCTCAGCAGCAATCAGGTTTAATGTTGAGTTTCTCCAGGATTCGTTTTCTTCAACAATTCTGCGTATTTCATCAATGCTTTTCATTGCCACACCTTGCTTTTACCCTCTTCTCCAGAGGCTTGTGCCACCAATATCCTCAACAACAATCCCAGATGCCGCAAGCGCACTGCGTATCTTGTCAGCATCAGCATACCTTTTCCCTTTCCTTAATGACTCCCTTGCTGAGAGTAATTTCTCGACAGCAATAAAAAGCCCATCTTCGGTTGAAATCCCGTGCTCCTTGCATATGCCTTCAAGCCGTTTTATGTATGCATCATCTTGTTTAAGGGATACCTTAATGCCGAGTATCCCAAGAGTCTCAATGAGCACGTCAACGGCTTTTCTTAGGCTTTTAGGATGGACTTCACTGTTTGTAAGGCTCTTGTTTATTATTCGTATGAGCTCATTGATTGCGACGAGTGCGTTAGCAGTGTTGAAATCATGCTCCATCGCATCGTGGAATGCTTTCTTTTGTGCCTCAACCTCACTTTCGATTGAATCGTCAGTTCCCCTGGGCCTTTCAATTGCAACACGTGCAAACTCAATGGCGTTCATCATCTTCTCGATATGCTTTTTTGTCTCATCAAGCCCTTCGAATGAAAAATCAATCGGGCTCCTGTAATGCCTTGTGAGGAGGTACCACCTGATAACGTTAGCATCATATCTTGATAGCACATCCTCAGCAGTTATGAAATTGTTCAGGCTTTTGCTCATCTTTTCCCCATTGATTGTGAGAAAGCCTGTGTGCATCCAGAAATTGACAAACTTATGCCCTGTGGCAGCCTCGCTTTGTGCAATCTCATTCTCGTGATGCGGGAAAATCAGGTCTCTCCCACCACCGTGTATGTCAAGTGTGCCACCAACATATTTTGATGCTATTGCAGAGCACTCGATATGCCAGCCCGGCCTGCCCTTGCCCCAAGGTGAGTCGAATACGACCTCGTTTTCCTTGCTGGATTTCCACAGTGCAAAGTCCAGCGGGTTATGCTTTTTCTCGCCGGGCTCAACGCGTGCACCGCTCATGAGCTCGTCGATTTTCTGCTTTGAAAGCTTGCCGTATCCCTTGAACTTAAGCACTGAAAAGTAGACATCACCTGAAGACTCATACCCATACCCATTTTCAATTATCTTCTCGATAAGTGATATGATTGCCGGCACGTTATCTGACACTTTCTCCAGCAGTGTGGGCCTCTTTATGTTAAGCGCATCCATCTCTTCAAGTGCTTTTTTCATGTTCATCTCAGTAAGCTTCAGTGGATGGATACCCAGCTCAGCGGCACGCTGGAATACCTTGTCCTCAACATCTGTAATGTTCTGGACATAAAGCACCTCAAAGCCCTTGCTCTCAAAATATCTCCTTACAACATCAAAAAAAACATATGTCCTTAAATGGCCTATGTGCATCTTATCGTAAGGCGTAAGGCCGCATACGTACATGCGTACGTGCCCGTCTTTTACAGGGATGAACTCGCGCTCGCGCGCTTCGAACGAGTCATATATAATCATTGTTCCCTTCCCTCTCCTGCTTGGTCAGCTTAATTTGGGAAGGATTCTTTATAATCGTATTCAATAATGAGATTATGGATGATATAGCATACCCGAACGAGAGCAGTACTGCGACCACACCACAAATAAAGGCATATATGCGCGCCCCAAGCTTTTTTGAGATTTCACGCATCTTGCGCATCATTGATTTCCGCTGCTGTAGCGTGCCGTCCCGCATATTCATGACTTCTTCAACTGTTATGTTCTCACCGAGCTGGTTCAGTGCCTCTATGATTGAATAAAGCACACCCAGGTCCTTCTCCTCAAGCAGCATCCGCTTCAGCTTTTCCTTGCCAAGCAAAAGCTTCCTGTTGCCGATAGTGCTCGCTATCCTGGACCTCACAGCCGGGTCCTTACTGTCAAGCAGGTGCACGATTGTGCCCTCATACCTTGCGGGCGATTTTATGATTGCCTCAAGCGCAGCCATTCGCTTTTCCATGGTGATATGCCTGTCATCAACTGCCTGGACAAGCTCGCCCATAACCAAATCTTTCCTCTCAAGAAACGCAAACACGCCAACAAGCTGGGAGCGTGTCCACGAATCGCTTTTCCTGAATGCCTCTTTCATTATGTGCACTCCCTCATCACCCATGAGTGGTATCACCATAAGTGCTTCCATCTTTAATGGCTGGTCGCTTTTTGAGATTAGCAACGTCCTGAACACATCCTTCCCGTGCCCTTTGCGCAGCAGCTCCATCCACATTTCACCGCGCATGTCACTGGGTGCAGTCCTAAGGCTATTCAAGATGTCACGCACATCAGCTTTCCTGAAATGTGCCTCGGCACCAAAATCACTAAGCGTGCTTTGTGCAGTTTTCCTGGCTTGAGCACCAAAGCTAATCCTTTCCTGCATTTGCTACTCCACTCCCAAAAGAATAGTGTATAGCGTTTTTGAGGAAATCTTAAAAACCTTTAATTATGCCCACTTCCACTATTGCGACGGGGTATTCAAGCCCAAACCTCTCGAGTATTTCAGGGTGCACCTCACCGATGAGTGCACTGCCATTTTTCATCCTGACACGTGCACATCTCCCATCTATCATGAAAGGCATGCTGAACCCTTCAGCCTCATATTCCATCCCAAACCTGTCAAGCAGCAGCTTCATCATCCCGCTTATGGACTCAAGGCCGGCCTCTTCACCGTATATTGCAGCACATAAGTGCCAGTCAGTCTTACCATCAGCGTGCACAACCTCGCCAATCTCAAACAGCCTGAGCGGCAGCCTGTACTTTTTGTTTTGCACAATCGTCCTGAGCATGCTTGGCACAAGTGAAGTCCTTAGCATGGTGTTATCTGTTGTGAGCGGGTTTGCAATTTTTACGCAAGGCGTATCTATATCAAGCCCTAGCTTTTGGTATTCTTCGCGCTCATTGCTCAGCACGAATGTGTTTATTTCCGAATACCCTAAACTGAGCATCAGCTCCCTCAATAATTTCCTTACGCCCTGCGTATCCTTGCCAACTGTAAACAGCTCAGGCTTCTCGGGCTCAAAATTGTTATACCCATACGCGATGGCCACATCCTCCGCAATATCGCTGTTACCGAATATGTCAACCCTCCAGGGCGGGTAGTATGCGACTGTGCGGCCACGCTCATCAACAACATCAACACCAGTCCTGTGCAACAATGCGCAGATATCCTTCCTGCTGAATTGCGCCCCAAGAATGCTATTGACCGCATCAAACGAGAATTCTTGGCTTTTCCTTCTCATGTTTGGCAGGCGTATGGTTTCCTTATCATATTTAACATCCACGCTCTGGATTTTGCCGCCGCGCATGCTAAGCGCCATTGCGATTATGCAGGCCGCATTCTCAACACTTTTCCTATCAGTCCCAGTAATGTCCACAAAAATGTTGCGCGTCCCACTGCGCACCTTTGTGCGCTCTGAATTAAGTATGGGCGGGAATGACATCACACCTTTCTCATCAGCCACGATTGGGTATTCACGCTGTATGATGTGCGCAAACTCCTTTCCTTTCTCAGTCCTGAGCAGGACCTCCTTGGCACTCATCTCTTCGGACTCAAAAAGTGGCACGAACTTCTCGTTGCCTGTCCCAGCATAATATCTTATTTTCTTCCCTTCAACAGTGTCAAGGTCGTGCATTCCAATAGCAATCTTTTTCCTTTTCCTGCCGAACGTATCGTGAATTTTCTCCTGGAACTGCATGAGCCCCTCAATTGCAGCCTCGCCCATGCTGACATCCTTTGCAACAAGCGCTGCAATGTACGGCCTGCTCGCAACTTTGCCGGCTTCAACCACAAGCCCAGACTGGGAAATCTCCTCAGGAATTTTCGGCCGTTTTCCAACAAAGCATAACAATGAATATGCAATCCCCTCAACAGCCAGGTAATCCGGCCTGTTGGGTGTCACCTCAACCAATAGCGTGCCGTCCTCTTTCCCATCCAGGGGTGCACCTATGCTATCAAGCAAAGAAGCAATCTCCTTCTCATTTATCTCATTATTGCACAGCTGTATGAGGTCATTAGCATTTGCCCTGAGCACTGCCATTAAACCACCTATTCAAAAAGCCACGTAAGTGTGCCTTCCTTGTACTTCTCAAGCTCGCGCAGGTCATTCCTGTAAAATGCCCTGATATCCTCTATACCGAGCATAATCATGAGCGGCCTCTCAAGGCTCAGCCCCCACGCAAGCACTGGATAGCGCCCAAACAAAGGATAGCACACCTCCTCCCTGAATATCCCAGCACCACCAAGCTCAACCCACATCTTTTTCTCCTTGAAGTATGCATGGATTTCTAAGCTCGGCTCGGTGTACGGGAAATAGCTCGGCTTGAACAGGATTTTCTCAAACCCGAGCTTGCGGTAGAACTCACGAAGCACCCATAGCAGGTTCCTGAAATTTGCCTTGTCCCACGCAATAATCCCCTCAACCTGGTGGAATTCAGCAAGATGCTTGTAATCGATTGCCTCGTTCCTGAATATCCTGCCTATGGCAAAGAACTTGCCCTGCGGCACGTTAAGCTCACTCAGCTTTCTCGATGATACAGCAGTCGTATGCGTGCGCAAGATTGCCTTCTCGGCCTCATCAAGGCTCCAGTGCCCACCCCATTTTTCAAGGTGTACCTCCCGGACCTTGCTGATTGGTGCATCCTTGCTGAGCTTTATCCTTGCAGGGCCTTTCAGGTAAAACGTATCCGCAAGCTCACGTGCGGGATGGTCCTGCGGCTGGAACAGCGCATCAAAGTTCCAGAATGCGCTCTCTACAAGGCCGCCCTCCATCTCCTCAAATCCCATCTCCGTGAATATCTCACTTATACGTTTCCTGAACCTGCGCAGGATATTTTCACGGCCGTATTGCGGCATCTCACCAGCTGCTGAGACGTTATACGCCTTGAACAACTTCCCTTTCCACCCTCCACTGACAATATCCTTGTGGGTAAGCTTGTCTATAGCGCCGGTGCCCGCCTCTTTTGGCTCCTCAGCGAGCATTTTCTTTCCAGCAGGTGTAATCCTGACAACCACATCCTTAACCTTCTTTTGCACGAGTAGCCCGCGTTTCACGAGCTCGTCATTATGCTCTTTTGCCTTGAGCTTTTCACGCAGGGTGTATCCTTTCTCAATCATCTCAAGCCCCTTCGCAGTGGCTTTCACCCTGCCTTCACTAATGCCCACAAGCCCTTTTTTGATGGCCCAGCTCAAGCCGATTTTTCTCTCAGCATCAGAGAGCGCATCCAAGGGGCACCCGTTCTTTTCTGCAGCTTTTCGTGTAACGTTTTCTTCAGGAAGCCCGGCACCCACGCAGTGCTCCCCCTCTGCGCTAAGCTCATACAAAGTTGTCTCAACGGCTTGTGCCTCCACCGCCCCCTTTTCCTTAAGAGATTCGATGGCACTGAATATGCCCGACACGTCGAGCCCTTTCATTTGTGCAATCTGCGAAGCGTTTGCCCCCTTTGTAATGATTGATTCTAACACTGCCTTCTCGTAGCTATTCATTGCGACCCACCTTTGCCTTCAGCACGAAATATGTTGCAACAATCAGCAACCCCATTATGAGTGCATATATGCCGTCCTGCGACGAAATAAACCCGTAAAACGTATCCTTTATTTTTGCAAAGTATGCCTCAACCTCATCGCGCAGCGATTCCTCATACACATACACAAACCTGAAATCCTGGAGTATTGTCTTTCCTTTCCAGAAGAATTCCTTATCGTTCTTGCTTAGCACGTTTATGTTTTGTGCGAGCGGGTCAACGGCCTTGACCTGGACGTCATCCGGAAGTATTATGTACAAGTAATCCGTCTCCTCAAGCACGATATCCCCGCGCGTGTTTGTGCTGAATGACAGGCCGTCCTTCACGATGGAAAGCTCGTAAGTGCGCGCCTTGACCTGCTTCTTCTCAAAAAGCCCTTTTGCATCGTACTCAATCTGGAGCACACCCTCATAGCTAGGGTTAATCAAGCTGATCTTTTGCAACGGCTGTGGGATTACCCTGAGATTGGTAATGGGGGCAACGTTATGGTTGACATGGTACCTTATCTTATCAATCCCAGTCCTGGTTTTCCAGCTTGCAATGTCATTTGTGATTGCAATGTTGCTGTTGTATGTTTCCGCGGATGATTCACCATCAATTTTTATGGAGATTTTCTCAATTACGTGTGCGTTGCCTTCATGGTCAGCATAAATCCTGACGTTAGTGTTGCCATAGGTGAACACTGCCCCGACAGTACCACTGAATACGGCAACCAAGCATAATAATAAAAACAATTGGCGCATAATATAGGTTAAGTGATATACATTTAAAAAAGTGGTAATTATGAACCTGTTATTCCTTGGAGAAGCCGGTGTTGTAGCTTCTTTCCCAAACGGAAAGGTTGCGATTGACCCTGTATCCACACAAGTGCCGCGCGATCGCATAATTGATGAGTGCAGGGACCTTAAGCTCATTTTGATAACGCACGAGCATAAGGAGCATTTTGATAGGGCGCTTGTTGAGGCGCTTTTCGAGAAGTATAAGCCTTATGTGATAGGCCCAAGGCACGTGCTTGACAACCTGAGCGTGCACTCAACATACAAGAGTGATGTTGTTGTCGGTGACACGTTTGAGCTTAATGGGTTTGAGGTTAGGGTCATGCAGGTGTTCCACCCCCAGGCGAAATATGCGGTTTCATATTTTGTCAAGTCTGGCGGTGCAACACTTTACCATGCAGGCGACACGTATGAGACAGACCAACTTTACAAAATCAAGGCGGATGTGGGGATACTCCCCATTAAGGGTATGGAGACGATGGATGCGGCACGTGTTGCCCGCATGTCACAGCGCCTCCAGTTTGGCAAGATATTCCCAGTATACTGGGGTGACAGCAAGAACCTTGTTGAGTTCCTGATGGTTGCAAAGGAAAAAGGCCTTAGGCCAAGGCTTGGTGACTGGGTATCAGTGTAATCAGGCGGGCGGTCGTATGCACAGGAACGTATTGGCCACTCTTGCCGTCCTGCTTATTTGCGTATCTGCCGTGATTGCATCATCATCAGTTAAGGTTGCGTTATACCCCGGCTCGAGCTCGTATGTGCTCAGAACATACACGATTTCAGCTTCCGGGCCGTTCGCGCTTGAGCCGAATGAAATAAAGGGCGTATCTCCTTTCGAGCTTTCTGCTTTTGGTGATGGTGCGGACTTGTATTTCATATCCAAGTATTCTCTAAACAAGACGCGTGAGGAGCGCAAATCCATCACAGAGCTTATCAATGAGAGCATAGGCAAGCAAGTCACGCTCAGGACCACATCCGGAGCCATGTACAACGCAACATTGTTGTGGCATGATGACGGGCATATAGGGATTTCCGGCGGGAAAGGCATCCGTATCATTTCGCTTGAGAGCATTGCAGAGCTGTCTCTGCCGTCAGCAGGGCTGGTGAAGAAAGTAAATTACAGCGAGAGCGTATTATCAGTGTTTGGCACAGCCAACAAGCCGGGCAGTGCCGTTACATTTGGTTATGCGAAGCGTGACCTTTCCTGGGATATTGATTATGACCTGCTGGTCTCCAATGGCAGGGGAAAGCTGGTGCAGTATGCAACAATAACAAATGGCGGTGATGAGGAGTATGCAGATGCTGCAATTACACTTTCAATGCTCGATGTGAATTTTGTTGGCAGTGCACAGCCATACTTTTATGGGTATTACGCATCCAAATCAAGTGCGTTGTATGAGGCAGCGCCTGGCGGCGCGCCTGCCGCATCAAGGCCTGAATTCATATCTACATCCAAAGGCGGCGTGTGGTCTTACACACCTGCCACAAAAGTGACAATCGGCCCGCGCAGCTCTCACAAGATGGTAGTATTCAAGGATGATGCAACATATACGAAAAAGCAGGTGTGGGATATCAGGCGCGGGAATACCGTATACCGTGTTTATGAGCTTAACAACTCACGCAAAGAGGTCCTGCCATCTGGGAGAGTGCACGTGTTTGATGAGGATGTGTTTGTAGGTGAAGATACAATAAGCATGCTTGGCAGTAAAAGCTCAAAAGAGCTTTACGTATCGAATGTGCCGCACGTTGAGGTTGAGCGCACCGTGCTTTCAGATTCCATAACAGGCAACTCGATAACGAGCTTTACGCATACTGTAAAGGTGAGGCTCACAATTAAGAACCGCGGCAATGCTGTTGAGCGTATTGAAGTGCGCGAAGACCTGTCAGGGTATAGTGATTTGAAGTATATCTCATATTCAGTACAGCCGTTCAAGGTTGATGGAGGGAAGGCCTACTGGAACATCCCTGTAGGTGCGGGTGGTGAGCAGGCAATTGAATATGTATATTCATATTCAAGCACCTATTAGAGGCAAAAGGTGAGCAAATGGGCGAGTCTGAGATGATTTATCTTGAGAAGAAGGTCATATGCAAAAAGTGCGGGCATATGCACGAGTTTAATATACGCACGAACCTCTCGGTGAGCAATTTCACGTTTAATGCAACGTGTGTTGAGTGTGGCGGCCGTATCGTGGTTGACCTTGAGTCAATATTCAAGGGCGGCAAAGCGCCTGAGCAGATAAGCTCTATCCACGACCCATACCTGAACGTTGACGCTGCTGCATCATCGAGCAGCACAACATCAAACCTGCCTTTTGACCTTGATGCGGTTGAGGGTGTTGATGAGGATACACAATCAGCATCATCCACAACATCATCATCTGAGGGGCAAGGTGGCGGCTCCATATTTGACAATGCAAGTGAGCCGATGCCAGACGTGTCCTCTTTCTTTGATGATATTGAGGAGAACAAGTAAAAAAGCGCAGCAAGCACTCTTTTTGCTCTTTTTGTTTTTGTGTGGCTAAAAAACTCCTGTGTGTGCTAAAAGCAAAAATGAAAATAAAAAAAGGAATTTTTCTAAATCAGGCCAAGCGAAACTGCCATCAGTGCGCCTGCAAACACGAGCGATACTGTGTTTAGCACCTTAATAAGCGCATTCAGTGCAGGGCCGGCCGTGTCCTTTAATGGGTCGCCAACCGTATCACCCACAACAGCAGCTTTGTGCGTATCGCCCCCTTTGCCGCCAAGGTTGCCTGATTCGATGTATTTCTTTGCGTTGTCCCAAGCTGCACCAGCTGTGCACATAAACAGTGCCATCAGGAACCCGCTCGCGATTGCACCAGCAAGCAGGCCTGCAAGCGCAGCAGTGCCAAACAGGTAGCCTACTATGAGTGGTACAAGCACGGCAATCACGCCAGGGAGTGCAAGCTCCCTCAGTGCAGTTGCAGTGCTGATATCAACGCATTTTGCATAGTCAGCTTTTGCTTTCCCGGACATCAGGCCTTTAATTTCCCTGAACTGCCTCCTGACCTCCTCAACAATCTCAAACGCGGCCCTGCCTACTGCCAGCATGAGCAGGCTCGAGAATACGAAAGGAAGCAGTGCACCAATGAAAAGCCCTACAACCACAGGTGTGGAAAGCAAGTCAACAGAAGCAAGCTTGCTTTCTGTTGCAAATGCCGCAAACAATGCCAATGCACCGAGTGCGGCACCGCCTATTGCGAACCCTTTGGTTGTGGCTTTTGTGGTGTTACCGACTGCATCAAGCTCATCTGTGACCTTTCTTACTTTCTCAGGCAGGCCTGACATCTCTGCAATGCCGCCTGCATTGTCAGTTATCGGGCCGTATGAGTCAACTGCTATTACCATCCCACTCAGCGAAAGCATTGCGGCTGCTGCAAGTGCAACCCCGTAAATGCCGCCAAGCTTGAATGAGACGATGATTGCCGCTACGATGAGCAGGGCGGGCAGGAGTGTTGATTCCATCCCAACAGCAAGGCCTGTAATCAGGTTTGTCCCTGCACCCGTCTTGGCAGCCTCAGCAATCTTCCTTACCGGCCTGAACTGCGTGCCTGTGTAATACTCAGTAATCAGGAACAGCAGGAACGTCACGATTGCACCGATGGCTACGACATAGAAGTAATTTGTCAGCCCGCCAAAATACAGTAGCGTGCCAACCAGCATTGCCGCAGATGCGACGAATAGGCCGGTGTAAAATGAGAACATTATGTTCCTTGTCCAGAGCCTGACAAACAGCGAGCCGATTATGCTTGCCAGGACACCGAGCGCTGCAATGCCGAGGGGCATCATAACCTCGCTTGCAAGGGTCCCTAGCAGCATTGCTGCAATCACGGTTACCACAAATGATTCAAACACGTCCGCTGCCATGCCGGCGCAGTCCCCAACGTTATCGCCCACGTTATCTGCGATTACGGCAGGGTTTCGCGGGTCATCTTCAGGTATGCCTTTCTCGACCTTTCCGACCAGGTCGGCGCCAACGTCTGCAGCTTTGGTGTATATGCCACCACCTACCCTTGCAAAGAGTGAGATGAGTGACGCACCAAACCCAAACCCGACCAAGGGCGCAAGCTGGCCGTTAAAGTATATGTAGAGCGCACTTATGCCGATAAGGCCGAGCCCAACAAGCGCCATGCCGGTGACAGCACCTCCCCTGAACGCCATCGAAAGTGCCGCCTTGAGCCCACTGTTGGCAGCTTCAGCGACGCGGACGTTGCCTCTTACTGCGGTTTGCATCCCGATATACCCCGCAAGTGCGGAGGATACCACACCGACAATGAATGCAATCGCAGTTGGCAAGCTTACAAATGCATATATGGCCGCTGCAAGGAGCACCACAATCGGAAAGAGTGTCTTATATTGCCTCATAAGGTATGCGTTTGCACCTTCCTCGATTGCTTTTGCAATCCCTTGCATTTTCTCGTTGCCCTTTGGTGACCTCAATATACTAAACACAAGGGCACCAGAGTATAGGATGGCCAATATGCCTACTGCCAGCGCGAAATAAACTTCGCTCATTCCAAATATCATAGGCATTTACACCCCACTATGCCTTGTTTAAGGCAGCGAGGCTTTTAAGCTTATACCTTTTTCCCGTCTGATAGCTGAAAACCAGTCACCCAAAAAGCAGTGCGGGTGCGATGTATATCAGGAGTGCTGTTGCAAATGCACCAACCCATATAATCCAGTTCCAGGAGAGCACCTTGCTGCCATCAAGCGGGAATATTGGCAGCAGGTTGAACAATGCAAGAATGCCGTTAATGCTATACCCAATAAGCGCAATCTCGCTCAGGATTGATTGTGGGCCGAATGTTACAACAACAACTGGCAGCAACGCTGCAAATGCCAGTGCAAGCACCATGTTTGTGACCGGCCCAGCAAGCGATATCAGGCCGTTCTGCTTTCGTGTTATGTGCGGTGCGTATATGTAAACTGCACCCGGTGCGGCGAGCACAAACCCAAACACCGAAAATACAAGTGCCATCAATAGCCCAAGCGGCCATACCCTGAACGCAGCATACGCACCGTAATGCTGTGCAACTGCCTTGTGTGCCATCTCGTGCAGTATGAACGCCATCCCCACAGTGAGTATCATTATGCCCATCTGCTTTGCTATGCCAACAATTGAGAATTTAATGAGGTTTTGGATACCCGTGAATGCAATTACCAGTGCAATCGAGATTGCAATGGTTGCAATCGCAATATCGTTTATCTCAACCCAGTCAATCGAAAACTTCCTTTTCATAATTCCACATCTCTCATAACCTAGCACTAGCGAACCTCAACAATCTGCTCCTCATCATTGACCTTTACCTTTGCACGCGAAAATGTCCCAGCGTAAGATGATATCTTGCATTTTATTTCCTTGTTGTTTTCCGTGAGCACGCGGATCTCCTGGCCGAGCCGGCCATCCTCAAGTGCCTCGCCGCGCAGCCAGCCTCCCATTGTATTACTCACTATCGTAACAGCATCGCCTTTCTTGACACCGCGCGCGTGCGGGTACCAAAACGGCGAAAGCAGCGTTATCCCAAGCGCAAGCGCAAGCATCTTGAGCAGGAGCATCAGGTCCGCTTCCGGCCACAGCGCAAACACCACAAGCGCAAGCGCAAACGAAACAAGGAATGTCCCAATGAAAACCCTTATGTTGAAATTCATCCGCTTCTCACCTGTAAATCACATTCTCCATCTCCTTGAATTTCTGTATCCTGCCAAGGTCCGCCTTCGTCGTTGATGGCTTGACGTTCTGGAGTGCCTTCTGGAAATCTTCCATGCTTATCTTGTCATCAACCCTGCCTTCCCTGATTAGGACCATCCCAGCTTCCCTGCACACGCCTTCAATATCCGCCCCAGAGTACCCCTCAGTCATCGCTGCAAGCTCTTTCAAGCTTACAGTCTTTGCAAGCGGCATGTTGCGCGTGTGCACCTTGAATATGGCTTCCCTTGTCTTCTCATCAGGCATCTCTATGTTTACCACATAATCAAACCTGCCTGCACGCACAATCGCCGGGTCAAGGATGTCAGGCCTGTTTGTCGCTGCAAGCACAACAAGCCCTTTTGTGTTGGTTATGCCATCCATCTCCGTGAGCAGTGTGTTGACGATGCGCTCTGTAACCTTTGAGCCCTCATCATACCCACGCACCGGCGCGATTGCATCAATCTCATCTATGAAAACTATGCACGGTGATGCAAGCTTGGCTTTTCTGAATATCTCGCGCACGATTTTCTCGCTTTCACCTACCCATTTGCTCAGCACTTCAGGGCCTTTTATTGAAATGAAGTTTGCCTTGCTCTCTGTTGCAACTGCCTTTGCAAGCAGTGTCTTTCCTGTGCCGGGCGGCCCTACAAGCAGTATCCCCTTTGTTGGGCGTATCCCAACCTTCTCAAAATACTCTGGATGGTTAAGTGGGAGCTCAACACCCTCTTTTAGGATTTTCTTGGCATTCTCAAGCCCGCCTATATCTTCCCATCTTACGTTCGGCACTTCTGTGAAAACTTCCCTGAGTGCTGAAGGCAGGATTTCCTTCATTGCCTCCAGGAAGTCATCCTGTGTGACCTCTATCTTATCGAGCACATCCGGCGGGATTGTGCCTTCAAGGTCAAGCTCTGGGAGTATCCTCCTGAGCGCACGCATGGCTGCCTCCTTGCTGAGCGAGGCAATGTCCGCACCCGTATACCCATACGTAATATCAGCAAGCTTCTTGAGGTCAACGTTCTTTGCAAGTGGCATGTGCCTCGCGTGAATCTCAAGGATCTCTTCCCTGGCGTTCCTGTCAGGCACGCCTATCTCAATCTCCCTGTCAAACCTCCCAGGCCTCCTTAACGCCTGGTCAATTGAGTTTGGCCTGTTCGTTGCACCTATTACTATAACCTGCCCCCTGCTTGCAAGGCCGTCCATAAGCGTGAGCAGCTGGCTTACCATCCTCCTCTCAACTTCACCAGTCGCTTCCTCCCTTTTTGGTGCAATCGCATCAAGCTCGTCCATAAATATGATGCTAGGCGCGTTCTCCTCCGCTTCCTTGAACAGTTTCCTGAGCCGCTCTTCACTCTCACCAACATACTTGCTCACAAGCTCAGGGCCACCAACATAGTAAAAGTTAGCCTCACTTTCCGAAGCAACTGCCTTTGCAAGCAGTGTTTTTCCGGTGCCAGGCGGGCCATACATCAGGACACCTTTTGGTGGATCAATGCCAAGCCTCTGGAAAAGCTCAGGATGCCTTAGCGGAAGCTCCACCATCTCCCTGATTTTGAGGATTTCATCTTTCAGCCCACCGATATCCTCATATGAGATTGTCGGGATACGGCCCATATCCTTTGTTGGCTCGTTTTTGAGCGATAAGTCAGTATCATTCCCAATAAGGACAATGCCTGCAGGGAACGTTTGTGTCACAACAAGCGGGTACGGCGTGCCGAATACTGCAATGTAAATCACATCACCGCGCGTGAGCGCACGGCCAACGAGCCTCCTCTGTAATATCTTGTCAAACCCTGTTGGGAACTGCATCGGCTGTTTTGGCGTCAGCGTAATCTTCTTTGCCTCCTTCACATCCGCTTTCTTTATGGAAATCTTATCCCCAATAGCAACACCCGCGTTTTGCCTCAGGTACCCATCCATCCTTATCATTCCATACCCCTCATCACGCGGATGTGCCTGCCATACAATCGCAGCAGTGCTTCTTTTTCCCTTCAGCTCTACAACATCGCCAGTAGTAACATCAAGCTCCTTGCGCGCAGCACTGTCAATCCTTACAATGCCCCTTCCTACATCGTGCTGCAGCGCCTCGGCAACTTTAAGCTCAAGCTCTTTAACCGTCACAAAAACACCCTCCTTCTATATTTATATGCTGGCTTAATTAAAGCAAACAACATTATAAAAGGTATTGCTATCTTCGGTGCACACAGTAAGCATAACCGCAAGGTTTTTTAATGTAAGTGGTGCCCTAATAGGCAGGTGTCAATATGGTAAAAGGCAAATGTGAAGATATTGCTGTTTATGAAGAGCTCCGCAATACCATTGCCCCAGAGGAGCTTGTGCTTTATGATACCGTTGCGCTTGGTGTTTTCACCGAGGCATACCGTGCACTCAAGAAGGCGCTGCACGAAGAGAGCATGAATGTGACTGCTGAGAATGCCGACGAATTTGCCGAGAAGGCGCTCTACATACAAGATGCGCTTAAGGAGTATGAAAGGCTCCTTTTTACGCTTGACTCGGGCATCAAGCCGAACGTGTCAAAATTTGTTGAGCTTGAGAATGATGACGTGCTTGACAATGCATTCTCAAACTTTTTGAAGATGCACTTGACATTTACGCACAAGGAGCTGATGGATTATTTTGAGGAAAGGTATTCTGAAAAGACACTCCTCAAATATGTGGGCAACGTCCCAATATACAAGAAAAGAATGCTGTTTGAAAAGAAGGACATAGAGTCAAGGCTCGAAGGGCTCATAAGCGATGGGATAGTGCTCGACAACCGCAGCAAGGACGGAAAGGGCAAGAAGGGCGGCAAGGAAAAGCTCATCTCAATGCCCGCAGTGTATGCAATATTTACAGGCTCATGGAACCCACTCGTCGTTTACCCAGAGGTTGAGTACGTTGCAACCGAATCTTCACGTGTCCTTCGTGAGCTTATGGCAATGGAAGAGGCCGAGACAAACCAGGCCGGAAAAATGCTCAAGCTCATGTTCAAGAACGGCTCGGCAGACGGGTTCATACAGAATTTTGCAGGGCTACTTACGATGTATTATGAGCAGATGAATGAGCCAAGGCCAGAATTTATAATTGAGACTGCAGATGGCCCGGCAATAGCGCTTTCATTCCATGAAGGCGCGTTTTATGAGACGGTTACTGTCTAAGCCACACCAACACCAGCCGCTGCTTTTCATTTTTTACCCTTAAATTTTTTGTGATGCATATATTAACATGCCAAAACCGGTTGATTATGAATCGGCAATAAACAGGTGCCTTGATGAGTTTAATGCCAATGCAGATGGCGTTGCGGTAAGGCTTATAGCTGTCAATAATAGTGATTTTGACGTTGAGATAATCAGCCAGGACCTTGATGCAGTTGTTTTTAGCTCTGCCGATGACCTGGCCGCCAGGTTCAGGAAGATTGGCCTACGCGGCGATATGTCCTGGTTTACAAAAACAGACCTCGATAAGATGCTGCTCAGGTTCAGGCTATGAATAATGCGTTAGAGCAGCTTTGCACCCTTTTTTCCAATCACATACATGTTTTCGTATCTAAGGCCACCGCTTTTCCCATACTGCCCCGGCTCAATCGTGATTACCGAGTTCTCCTTCAAGGTATCCCTTGATTTGGTGTGGAAATGCGGGAACTCGTGGACTTCCAGGCCGATCCCGTGCCCTATCCCGTGCGGGAAAGCCGCAAGGCCGTTTTTCTTTATTATGGCATCGGTTTCCCTGGCAAACTCGCTGATTTCCTTGCCTGCAACTGCAACATCAGCAACCTCGAGCGATGCGTGCTGCAATGCCTCATAAGTTTTATGCATTCCCCCAAGGTCACCGATGCATCTCGTAATGTCTGAGTTGTAATGTTTCAGATTGACTCCCATGTCAATGAGCACGTAATCACGTATCCTATGCTTCCCGGCAGTTGTGTAATGCGGGAACCTCGCATTCAGCGAATTCGCAACAATGGCCCCAAAAGCTTCAGTGCACCCAAGTTTTGCGATCTCCACAAGAATTTCTGACTTTAGCATTTCCTCACTTTTGCCAATAACACCTTCACGAGCAATCTTCTTCAGTATGCTTGCCGCCTTGCACTTTGCCTGCCTCATCACCTCAATCTCATGCTTATCCTTGGCCTCTCTTGCAGAAAGAAGCTCTTTTGATGCTGGCCGCATGCCACGGGAGAACAGCCTCCTGTAGGCACCATACGGGATTGAGCTTGCATCCAGCACACACTTGCCATTGCCGCATATGTTTTTCAGTATTTGCTTTGCGGTTGTTTTTTTATCATAAACGAGCACGTCCGCAATGCCTTTGTAGCATTCCTTTGCAAGCTCCTCATTCAGCCTGTTCGAGACAATTGTAATCCCACCATCTTTATGTAGCACAGCTATCGAATGGTCAATGTCCATCCCTGCAAAATAGAAAAAGTTCGGTGAATACCAGCCCCAACGCGGGATTATAACAGTAGAATTGAGCATTGCAGTAATCTTTTTTGCACGCTCACGAATTGCCCTGGTATCTATTTTCATTTGCTTACTACCTTCGTCTCCTCAGCTGCCATCATAGGCTTGTTAAGCTGCAGGCTTACAACCTGGGATATCCCGTGGACTTTGCTAACACCCATGACAGCATCGGCTGATGATAGCGTGACATCGTTGTGTGACACAACTATGAATTGGGTTTTTTGTGATAATTTCTTGATGAGGTCAGACACAAGCTTGCTCCTTATCTTGTCAAGTGCTGACTCAATCTCATCAAGTATGTAGAACGCCGATGGGTGGTACATATGTATTGCAAACACAAGCAATATTGCAATTACGGACTTTTCACCCCCGGATAAGCTTTCAAGGCGCTCCTGCCTGCCATCCTCACGTATTATCCTGACATCAAGCCCGCCCTCAAACGGGTCCTTCTGGTCCTGCAGTGCAAGGTGGGCCTTCCCGGAAGCAAAGGTCTGTGAGAAAAGCGACTGGAAGTTCATATTAACCTTTTCAAACGCCTCCATAAACACAGCAATTTTCCTTTTCTCAACCTCGTTAATCATCTGTATTACAGCATCCCTCTCCTTCTCAAGCAGCGCCAGCTTCTCGCTCATCTCATCTGCCTCTTTCTTGCGCTCATCATACATTGCAGGCGCGTTCAGGTTCACGTTCCCGATTGCCGCCAGCTCTGTCTCTTTTTCCTTAAGCTCCCCTTTCATCCTGTTCAGGTTGCCTTCAATAAGCTCAAACTCCTCGTTTGTGGTCTCTGATTTCAGGTCCACGAGCCTCTGCTCAAGCACTGCCTTTCTTGTTTCAATCTTGCCAAGCTCCTGCAGCATCCTCTCCTTCTCGCCAAATATCCCTCCCTTATCCACAGCCAGCTTGTCAACATCCTTCTGGACTGCGTCACGCCTTTGCACAAGCTCCCTGATATCCTCACTCGCCTTCTCCATCTGCTTCTTCTTCTTTTCCATGTCCTTCTCAATGCCTACCATCCTCTCCTCAAGCGCCTTAATGTCAGAATCGTTAGATGATGAGAGCACCTCAACATCACCTATCTGTGCGCTTATGTCCTCAATATTCCTTTTCAGCATCATTACTTCCGTCGTGCTACCCTTAAACTCGGCCTCCAGCATTGCAACTTCATCCTGGAGCACACTTATTTTTTCCTCGTTGCCTTCCTCCCTTTTGTAAAGCACAGAGTCAATCTCGCTTTTTCTCTGTCGCATTACAGCAAGCTTCTCCTTCGCCTTGGCAGCCTGCCCCATCATCTTCTCAATCTCAGCAGCATTTTCCCTTTTTGCGCGCTCAAGCTGTGAAATCTCCTCTTTCAGGAGCTTTATCCTTGCCCTGCATTCCTCCACCTCGCTTGCATTTTTTGCAAGCGCCTGCGCGTCCACCTGCAGTGATTTTATGAGGACTTCTATCTCAGCCCTTTCTCTCCTAATGCGCGAAGACTCATCCCTCAGCTGGAACAAGGAGCTGACCAGCCCCTCCTTTTCTTCCTGAAGCTTGGCAATCTTTTCTTCAAGCTCAGCCGCCTTCTTCCTCTCGGCAAGCTTCATCCCTGATACGAAATATCCACCGGTAACTGCGCTTGATTTCTCAATCACATCACCTGCAAGCGTTACGAGCCGCGCCTTGCCTATAAGCCCGACATCCTTTGCACTCTCAATATCAGATACGAGCACAGTGTCACCGAAAACGTACATCATCGGCCCCGCAAATTTTGGGTCATACTCAATGAAATCAATCAGCCTGCCCAGCACACCTGGGTAGTTAAGCTGCGGCTTTTGCATCTCAACCGTCATCTTCAGAGGGAGGAACGTCGCTCGCCCCATCTTCCGCGCACGGAGCTGCTCTATAACCTCATTGCACGTCTCAACATCCTCCACAACAAAATAATTGAGCCTGCTGCCTGCAGATGCTTCGATTGCAACTGCATATTTTGAGTCAAAGTTGCAAAGCTCCTGCACAGTCCCATAAATCCCCTTTACAGCGCCTTTCTCTTGCAGATCCTTCACAAAGCTTATCACATTCTCAGTATGTGACATCCCGCTTATGGCCCTATACCTGGAATATTCTTCCTTGAGCTTTAGCAGTGCCTTGTCAGCCTCGGCACTCTGTTCGTTGATTTTGCGCTCCCTTATAAAAAGGTCCTCAACCTCCTTTTTCTTTTTCTCGAGCTCTTTCTCAGCCTCGCGTATCTTCCTCTCTATCTCCCTAAGCTCGGCTGACACACCCTTCTCAGCCGCCTGTGTGAGCTTCTCCATCTCCTCCATTTTTGCTGTAAGCTTGATTTCTGCCTGGAGTGCTGCTCCCTCATAACCCCTGAGTATTTCCTCCTTTGAATATATCTCATCCTCAAGCGCCTTTATCTCCTCACCAAGCTTTTGTGACTCGTTCACAAGGGTTGAGTCGCGCTTCTTTGCCATGTCAGCCTTCCTCTTAAGCTCCGCAAGCTCGCTTTTTGCAATCAGGAGACGCTGCTCCTTTTCTGAAAGCGCCGTGCCGAATGATGCAATCCTTGATTCAAGCTCAGACTTCTTGGCTTGCAGCTCACCAAGCCGTTTTGCAAGCTCTTTCTTCTTTAATATGAGGTTTTCCTTCTTTTCGGCAGATACCGCAAGCTCGGTCCTGAGCGCCTCATACTCCCTGAACGCCTTGTTATCTGTGCTGCACCTGTTAATCTCCTCTGAAAGCTCCCTGATTGCCTGGGATTTTTCCCTTATCCTCTCATCTATCTCAGCAATTTTGCCATCAATCTCGCTAATCTTTGCCTTCCTGATTGCATACTCTTTCGTGACGCCCTCGTACTCTTCCTCAACCCTCCTGATTTCCCAGTATATAACGCTGTTCTTAAGGTTTGTAACCTCTTTCCTTAACGCAATGTATTTTAGCGCAATCTCCCTGTCCTTCTCAAGCTCCTTTATGTACCCCTCCTTCTCTTTTAATATAAGCCTCGTGTCATTAATCCTCTGCTGGACAGTCTCAAGCTCTTTCATAGCCTCATTTTTCTTTGCGTCAAACTCCGCAACACCTGCAATCTCATCAATAATCTTTCTCTTCTCAACAGCATTCATCTCTATAATCTTCTGGACCTCCCCCTGCCCAATAACATTGTGTGTCCCATTCTCTATGTTGTATTTCTTGAGCAGCTCGATTACTGCGCCCCGCGTTGCATTCTTGCCGTTCAGCTTGTAGCCGCTTTTGCCATCTCGCGTAATCCTTCGTGCGACAGTAATCTCGCCATCAGGCGTGCTAATCTCAAGGCACACTTCCGCATGCTCAGCATTATGATTGATGAGGTCCTTAATGCTCTTTGCACGCAGTGCGGAAAATTTCATCTCGCCAATTGCAAACCTGATTGCGTCACATACGTTGCTCTTGCCACTGCCGTTTGGGCCCATAAATGCCTGGAAGCCATTTATCAGGTTAACATCAACTTTCTTGAAGGATTTGAAATTCCTGCATCTCAGCTTGCTTATAAACGCCCCGCTCACGTTAGAATTTAACGCGATAATAGTTATAAATGTCGCACCCGCGCACGAAGTTACATCTCAAATATGTCATCAGGCTCAACCCTGATCCATTGGCCGCCAATGTTAAGATACAGTGCATCTGTAGGTGAATCGTAAACTACCATATCAGGCTTTGCCTCTTCAAGCGGGAGGTCAATTGCAATCCTTATCCGTGCAACCATCCACGAGAACTTGTCCCTGAACGGGTTCAGCTCAATAATGGGTGATGCCTTCTTTTCCAGCTTTTCCTTTTTGCACCATTCAATAACCTCTCTTATTTCAGAGCGCGGCGCCACACAACCACCTAAAGCAAGTGCCATTTGAGTATCCCATAGACACTCTTCTGCATCTCTATCGGGCTGCCAAACCCAAGCTCTTTGCAGGACTGCAGGAGCAATGGGTGGGGCGCAAAATGCGATACTGTTATTGAATAATTCTCAAACCTTGAAAGCACCTGTGTGCTTCCAGAAACCCTGCCCCTGCCGCCATATATTGCGCTTGCGCTAACTGCTTGGGCTGGAACGATTGCATTATCGTTATTATGGTGCTGGAATGAGAATTCAACATCATGGCCCTCAATCTTCCTGCCTTTGATGTCCATCCCATCAACATGCCCCTTGAAGGATACGGTTAATACTGAATTAGCTTCTGAAACCTTAAGCTCGCCTTTCCCAATCTTTATGAGCATATAATGGTCGAGCTTTTCGGGCTCGCCAGCTTTTTTGCATGCTGCCTTGCATAACAGCACTATCGTGCTGTTCTTAAGCCCGAGCGCGCGCATTGAGCCGGCAGACCAGTCGAGCCTCATCTCACGCGAATCAACGCGCATGCCCTGGTAATATCTTGTTGGCTTTGGCAGTGCAACCCGCGGCTCAAGATAAATCAGCGGCTCGATAAACGGGAAATCTGCCTGTGAAAAAAGCAGCGGTCCAATGCCTTCCTGTGCTGTACCACCATTTTCCGTGTTCATAAGGCGCTGCACATCCTCAAGCATGTATTTGCTGAGGGCACTTGAATAACTTGGGCTGGTTAGCTTAGTGCAGGTGTCGCACATAAAAGGACCAATGCGTAAATAACGCGTTTAAAGCTTAAAAAAGTAGGGAGCGGCACGCCCGCGTGTGTGGGGGTGTTGTGAGGGCATGCCGTGTAGCCTCCGAGTTTCACGCCACCGTGGAGGTGTTGTGAACGTGATGCGGTGCATTCACCTTATTTTATGAGGTAATACACCTTCCTTCCTGCCTGCCTCTTATCGAGGTATCCAAGGGAAAACAGCCTGTGAAGGCGCGAGCTTGCACCGTTTGTCCCTTTATAGTTGAAGTGCTTCTGCACCTCTTCAGCCGTAACCATCCTCATCTTTCGCACGTATGCAAGCAGCTCCGAGTCAACCTCACCTAGCAAGCTCTTTTCCTTCTTCCTGCTCCTTTCAAGCTCTTTCTCAAGGCTTTCAACCTGCATCTCAAGCTTTTCTATCTTGCTTATCGCAGTTGCAATGAGGCTGTTCGTCCTTTCCCTCTCCTCTTTCAAGG
>JAOAKK010000006.1 GCA_026413685.1 Microcaldota archaeon
AGATGTGTATAAGAGACAGGCGTATGAGTGATGCGCCATACTCAACGATTGCCTCTTTGGAGCGCTCCATATCCCTATGGATGCTCTTCTGCAATGACAGCACGAGCTCTTTAAGCTCATTCACAGGTGCGTCCTTCTCGCGCTGCACGTGCCCCAAAATATAGCGAAGGTAATTGCGGAGCATTGGCTCTGTCGGCCGTGCGGATGCGAGCTCATCAGCCGCCACGAGCAATGCTGAGATGTATGAGTTTCGGCTTGTCCCCTTGAATGCTGACGATTCAATGGCAAGCGCATCGACGGCTGCCTTGGCAATGTTGCGTGCACCCTGGATTTTCAGGGATTTTATGTCGCGCACGATGCGCTGGACCTCTTTCTCCATACAGAAAATAGTTCAGTATATAAGCTTAAAAATGTTGATAGGTTAATCCTCATATCGTCTAAATTGGGGTAGGTCTAATGGATGCTTCTCAGAAGGCAGGGGATGTGCGGGGTGCGTCTGCAAGCGTGGATAGCATTGCTGCTGCCCTCCAAATCGAAAAAAATGAAGATAAGGAGCTGCTCGAGTTTCTGCAGGAGAGCATGCCTAAAATATGTGTTGTCGGTGCTGGAGGCAGCGGGTGCAACACAATCAACAGGCTATCCCAGATGGGTATTGAGGGTGCAGAGCTGATTGCTGCCAATACTGATGTGCAGCACCTGCTAAAGGTAAAGGCGGACAAGAAGATATTGTTGGGAAAAAAGCTTACCCGTGGGATGGGTGCTGGCAGCAACCCTGAGATTGGTGAAAGTGCTGCAAAGGAAAGTGCAAAAGAGATTGAGAAGGCGCTTGAAGGCGCATCGATGGTGTTTATAACGTGCGGTATGGGTGGCGGGACGGGAACGGGCTCTGCCCATATCATCGCCGAGATTGCAAAAAACATGGGCGCGCTTACAATAGGTGTTGTCACACTGCCTTTCTTCTCTGAAGGCAGGCAAAGGCGGAAGAATGCACTTGAGGGCCTTGCGAAATTAAGGAAGAAGGCCGATACGACAATAGTAATCACGAATGATAAGCTACTCACGATTGCGCCCGACCTGCCGCTCAACACGGCGTTCAGGATTTCTGATGAGGTGCTTGCGGGCGCGTCAAAGGGCATCACAGAGCTCATAACAAAGGCAGGCCTTGTGAACCTTGACTTTGCAGACCTTAAGACAATACTGCTCAACGGCGGGTATGCCGTGATTGGGACGGGCGAATCGTCAGCAGACTCAAAGCCTAACGAGCGTGCCAAGCTTGCAATTGAGGCGGCACTTAGCTCACCGCTGCTCGATGCGGACATTGCTGGTGCGAGTAGGGCGCTTATCAACGTCACTGGCGGTGCTGACATGACGCTGCGCGAGGCCGAGCTTATGGTCACTGAAGTGTCTGCACGCATCGCAAAGGACTCGCACATAATTTGGGGTGCGTGTATTGATGAGGAGATGCCACGCAATACAATCAAGGTGCTTGTGGTGCTTGCCGGTGCTGAGTTCCCTGAGTACAAGCTTGAGCAGGAGAAGCTCAGCAATATGGATATTGAGCTTGATGTGATATAGCACAATAATGGTGGTTAGATGGGGTTCTTCATTCTGGATTTCATAAGCCAGGTGCAAAGGGTTATGACCGTTGCAAAAAAGCCTGACAGCGAGGAGTTTAAGCGCATGTTCAGGATTGTTGCGCTTTCAGCGTTTGCGATTGGGATGATAGGGTTTATCATCGGGCTTGCGTTCACTGTTCTTGGCGGGTAGGGAATATGGGATATTATGCGTTGCGTGTCACGGCTGGGCAGGAGAAGATTGTGGCTGACCTGCTCAAGAACCGCATTAACAAGCTGAAAATCAATGTATCCTCGATAATTGTGCTTGATGGGTTTAAGGGATACGTAATAGTTGAGGCTGCCGAGGAAGCTGATGCAAAGAGGGCTGCGTTCCAGGTGCCAAACATCAAGGGTGTGCTGCCCGGTGAAGTGTCAGCGGATGAAATCAAGAAGATGATTGAGGCAAAGCCGCAGATATTCAGCATTGCAAAGGGGGATGTTGTTGAAGTCATAAACGGGCCGTTCAAAGGCGACAGGGCAAAAGTGGTTAAGATAGACCTTGAGAAAGAGGAGGCAACAATCGAGCTGCTCGAAGTCACGGTCCCCATCCCAATCACGACCAAGCTATCGTGGCTGAAAATGCACCAAAAGGCTGAAAAGGAATAATTAAATGAATGAAGAGTGTGGTATTATGGCAAAGCAGACAATAAACGCGATGGTTTCTGGGGGCAAAGCATCTGCAGGCCCCCCGCTCGGCCCTGCAATCGGGCCAACAGGGATTAGCATACAGAAGGTTATCTCTGCAATAAACGAGAAGACCAAGGATTTTGCAGGCATACAAGTCCCTGTAAAGGTCATCATTGACACTGCGGCAAAGGATTTTGAGATTGAGGTTGGGACACCGCCCATGAGTGCGCTCATCATAAAAGAGCTTGGGATTGAGAAGGGCGCTGGCAATAAGGATGCTGTTGCCGGCAACATCACAATGGATAAGGTTGTAAAGCTTGCAAAGATGAAGCGGGATTCGCTCAATACCCCTTCGCTCAAGAATGGCGTGCTCCAGGTGCTTGGCACGTGCGTGAGCCTTAACATAACGTGTGAGGGCAAGAATGCAAAAGAAGTCATACGCGAAGTCAAGCAGGGTGCGTATGATAAGCTGATTAAGGAATAGGGGGGAGCGCCTTGCCACGTGAAGCTGTTGGGGTGTTTGTGGTTGCGCTGCTTCTCCTAGCCACAGCGGCATACGCTGATAGGATGAAGTGGTCGGCAGACCTCAACAGGGACATAACCGGTGGCTTGATTATTGATGGTGGATACATCTACGTAACTGCGCTTGACATGCTGTACAAGATTGACATACTGGATGGGAGAACCATATGGACACTCCAGCTTAAGGGGACACTCCTCAAGCCGGTGAAAATGGAATCAATCATCATAGTCCCATCAAAGGAAGGGAGCATCTACCTCGTGAATGACGGCACAAAATCCATAATAAAAACACTGAACGTGAGTGGTGAAATTCTGAATAGCCCTCTCTTGATCCCGCCAAATGCATATTTCCCAACGTCAAAAGGCATAGTGGCGCTCAATGCACAGTCAAATGCAATATCGTGGAAACAGTCGCAGGAGTGTCCCGTCCAGGCTACGCCCATAAGCATCGGTGATGCCGTTGTTGCCCTATGCGACAATGGCAACGTGATGTATGTTGCGCGCTCAAACGGCGCGGTTACAGACCAGGCAAAATATGATGATGTGTTTTGGAAGCCGTCACCTGCAGTGCAGGATACACGTGTCATAATCGGCAGCTTCGGCGGGAAGATATATGCACTCTCAACAAAATCACCAAAAAACATCGTGTGGGTGAGGCCTACCCAGGATGGCACAAGCGTGGCTGCGGACATATACGCTGACAGTGATGAGATAATAGTAACAACAGCTGGCGGGAAGATATGCTCGCTTAACGTGGATGGCAGCCAAAAATGGTGCAAGAGCACATCGAGTGAGGTTGCTTCCAAGCCGATAGTCACTGAAAGCTGGATTTATGCAATCACTGATTCTGGCACAATGTATGGCATAAGCCATGATGGCGATGTGAGCTGGGCGTATGAGTCGGGGCTGCTTACAAAGGCAGACATTGCAAAGAAGGGAAGCATGATATATGCAGTATCGAAGAATGGGACTGTTGCCGCATTATCAACGTCATCGTGCAGTATCATATTCCCTGAGGATGGCAGTGATGTTGCAGGTGTTGAGCAGGTCGAGGTTACGGTTGACCCTTACGCGGACATGGAAATAACAAGTGTCCAGGTGCGCTCAGAGAACGGCGCGTGGGTTGATGCTGCAAAAACGAAAGGTGTATACATTGCAAAAATCCCAATCACCTCAATCCCATCGGGAAGCTCTTCAATCTCGTGCAGGGTTGTGAGCAAGGATGGTGAGGAGCTGCCGCCATACACCTCCATAAGCATAAAAAAGGAAGGTGCTGGCAAAAGGATGAGGGTTGAGGCGCCTACAAACGTCGGGTTTGGCTCATCATTCTCGGTGAAAATACTCAATGAGAAAGGGGAACCGCTTGACAAGGTGACTGTGATTTTCGGCTCACTGCAGTATACGGATGTGAGCGGCTCCATCAAGATAGCACCGCCTGCCAAGGGCACATACCGGCTTGAAGTCAGGAGGGCTGGCTACGTGCCGTTCAGGCAGGATGTCACGGTGAGCGATGATTATACAATAATGCTCGTGGTTGGCGGGCTGTTTGTGCTTGCGGTAGCTGTTTTCTATATCCTGTACAAGAGGTGGATGGAAGAGTAAAAAAACCTGTTGTGTGCATAATGCTAGCATTCGTGAAAAAAAGGTGATTTAATGGTTGGCAATAATATCATTGCAAAGGGCAGCATATTTCTGTTGGTTGCCGCCGTGCTCCTCATGATGGGATGCACTGGAGGGGATAGCACAAAATCATGCGCAAAGGATTCGGATTGCCGAACGTGGCAGAGATGCAGTGATAACGGCGTGTGTGTTGTGCGTGAAGGGTTCTGTGGAAGCCCTGCAGACTGCGGCAGCACTGACAAGTATGACTGCGACAAGAAATCTCACAAGTGCATGTTCAAGAAAGGGTTCTGTGCAACTGATGCTGATTGTGAAAGCTGGCAGCAGTGTGATACCGTGCTTGGAAAATGCCAGGTAAAGGCCGGGTTCTGCGACTCAAACGAGTATTGTGAAGAGAGCTGGCAGTATTGCAGTGAGGAAACGCACACCTGCAAGCCTCTCAAGGGGAAATGCCTGAACGACTTTGACTGTAACGCGTGGGAGCTGTGTGATGTAACAACGAAGACGTGTAAGGTTATTGCAGGAAGGTGCAATGATGATATTGATTGCAATGCGTGGGAACAGTGTGATGTAAAGACAAACTATTGCAAGACAAAAACTGGGTTCTGCGGAAACGAGAAGGATTGTAAGGAATGGGAATACTGCAACCTCCAAACGCGCAGGTGTGTCACAAAGGCTGGCAACTGCAATGTGGATGAGGACTGTGGCAAGGGTGAGTATTGCGACAAGAGAAGCCATTTATGTAGGGTCCCATCAAATACCTGATTACCTTTTTTCTTCTTTTACTTTGTTGTGCCAGTCTTTTTGCTTATTGGCAAGGTATTGGGATGGAAGAGCAACTGCCCGACTGATATATAAACTCACTACTGATACAGTAAACACACATCGCTACATTTAAATATAAAGACTGCGCAATAACATATGGGTGTTGTTAATGCCGGCTAACGTAAACCTTCTCACAAGAAAGAAAGATGACATCACTGCTCCTAATGGGGCGAAGAAGGCATTTTTGAAGGCATTCGGAAAGGCCACGATGTACGCCGCGTTTGCGGTCGGCATCAGTATTGCTTCCCCGGCATTTGCGGATGAAACTGTTACTGCATCCAAGCCCTCTGCGACCGCACAGGCGCCTGCCAGCGAGATGAAGTGCACTAATGAAGTTACATGTTTCATAAAAGAATCATCCGAGTACTTGGAAAAAGGCCAGAAACTCACCAACGAGCTGGCTGAGGTAGAAAAGAAGAAAGAGGAAGCACTTAAGGCTGCAGAAGAAGCGGAAAAGGAGGAAGAGAAAGCTGCAAATGAGAAGAAAGCCAAATGTGATAAAATGAAAACACTACTCGATAAAGTAAAAGAACTCTGCGACGCGAAGAATAATGATGAGTACTGCCAAGGTTATGAAAAACACAAGCCAACATATGATCAGCAATGCACAAATCATCTCTCACAGAAATAGGTGGCTATTATGGCAGAAACTGCAAAAAAGAATCTCTTAGCTGAGCTTGGAAAAGTTGGTGTTGAGGTTTCAACTGCAGGACAAAAAGAAGGTGCTGCTAGACAAAAAAAAGTTGCTGCAATAAATTTGGCTAAGGAGCAAGACATAAAGAAGGAGCAACTGAAAGAAAATCTAAGGAAATTGATTAAAGAATTAATGCGATTTTACACTGAGGGCAGCGAGATTGCAGCGCGCACTAAGAATGCTGAAACAGAAAAGTCATTACAAACATATCTGAATTCACTTATTGCTATGGCTGAAGCAAAAAAGGCAATACTCCGTTCAAAAACTACTGAAGAGCTTGCTAAAGCAATAATAATGGCGGCGAATCTTACTCGTAAGGCTCTTGAGGATGGAAACGTGACTTATAAAATTGCCGAAAAAAATGGCTATAAGGAGGCAATGGACTTTTTGAGCAAGTCACTTAATCACTTGAATGAGTTTGAGAGTATGCTTCCCGAGCTATACAGGGTATTTGTCTTCAACAATAATTCACAGGATGTTTTCGTCCAAGAACAACAATTCAATAAATTTTACACGGGCTATTTGTTGCCATCCCTGCTCTCCCAGCAGCTGGCAAGTGCTGAAAGTTTGGATAAGCTCGTTAACAAGCTGCTTGATAAGAGAAATAAGGCAATTGAATGCTCACTCGAAGGCAAGGTTAGCGATGAAGAGAAGAGATACATCGTGGAGAACAACCTCCAGCCGTGGATACGGCTCTACTCCAACCTTGACCCATCAAAGGAGCTATTGGGTGGCGTTGCGGTGCTGGCCTCTGGGAAACTTCTGTTTCCTGAGAGCATACCTCATCAAACAATTGGCTAATCTCATAATGCCGGCAATATGAATGAAAGGTGGGCACGGCCAAGTATGGCTGCGGCAA
Source organism: Microcaldota archaeon (assembly GCA_026413685.1). Taxonomy (GTDB): domain Archaea; phylum Micrarchaeota; class Micrarchaeia; order CAILAH01; family CAILAH01; genus CAILAH01. Next base: position 6,764 of record JAOAKK010000006.1, read on the forward strand.
GCTTTGTTGTGCCATGAGGTAGAAGCAAATCACATTTTCAAAAGGCATTTTAATTGTTTCTGCTGATATGATTCCATGGCACACGTGGGTGATAACAGGCGTAAGGTAATATTTCTGCTTATTGACGGGATGGGCAGCCTGCCAGTTAAGGATGGAAAAACTGAGTGGGAGCTCACACCAACACCAAACCTTGATAAACTGATGCAAAAAGGTGTGTATGGGCTTATGCACCCAATAAGGATAGGGGTTATCCCGGGCAGCGATACGTCACAGCTTAACATGCTTGGGTACCCACCTGAGAAATTTTACCCTGGGAGGGGGCCGCTTGAGGCGCTTGGGATTGGGATGGAGCTTAAGCAAGGTGATATTGCGTTCAGGGCAAATTTTGCAACTGTTGATAATAATCTCGTTGTGAAAGACAGGAGGGCTGGCAGGATTGAGACACAAGATGCGCATGCGCTTGCACGTGAGATATCATACATGAAGATTGATGGGCTTGAGTTTATATTCAAGGCGAGTGTTGAGCATCGCGGCTCTGTTATCGTAAGGGGAAACGTGCGCGGTTTGGGAAGTGAGGGCATATGCGATACTGACCCGCACAGGGAAGGTGCACGGGTAGTGCTTCGAGAGGATAATGCGCTTGCACGCGCAATAAAAAAGTATACCTTAAAGGCTCATGAAATCCTATCAAAAAGCAGCATCAACAGGAAAAGGAAGCTGCCGGCAAATGCACTGCTGCTCCGCGGTGCAGGCACTTACAATGAGGTTGAGCCGTTCGAGAAGAGGTTTGGGATGAAAGCGTGCTGTGTGGCGGGCGCAGCACTTTACAAGGGCATTGCAAGGTATCTCGGGATGCACGTGTGCCACGTGGCGGGCGCAACAGGGACTTATAGCACTGACCTGGAAGCCAAGGCACGTGCTGCCTCTGCACACCTAAAAGAATATGATTTTGTATACCTCCACGTCAAGGCGATGGACAATGCCGGGCATGACGGTAACGTTAAGATGCGCATCGAAATGATAAGGAAAATTGACAAGATGGCTGGGATGCTGGGCAAGGAGGATGCAATCCTTGTTGTTACGGGGGACCATTCAACACCTCCCACAAAGCGTGAGCATTCATTTGAGCCCGTGCCTATCCTGATATCAAACGTGGCCGCAAGGAGTTATGGGATGAAAAAATTCTGCGAAGTCAGCTGTGCACAAGGCGAGCTTGGGAGGATAGAAGGAAAGGATATCATGGGGCTTGTGATGGCATATTCCGGAAGGTCGGAAAAATATGGTGAATAATTTTCAGTGATGCCTGGCTTATGACAAGAGGCCTTCAGCAGAGAGCAGGATCATGCACAAGAAAAGCAGTATGAATATGATCGTCGCGCCTGTAAACAACATGCCGAGCGATGACACTGAAATTCTAAACTCGTTTGATGCACGCAGCAGCTCTGTTGAGGTGCCCTCATCGATTCTTTTCTCACCTTTCCTTATGCTCTCAATATTTTCACGTGCAGTGGCAACATCTACCTTGAGCTTCTTGAGCTGGTCCTCGCTCTTTTTAAGCTGGATTGTCTCATTCGCAAAATTGTAGCCGCCCATTACTTGGAGCTTTGCGAGCGATATGCGTGTTGCAGAAACCCCTGCACCCGTGCTCTCCAGTGATGCCTCAATACTGCTTAGTGTCGCCTCATACGAGCCAAGCATGCTATCAACAGCCTTGCTGTTGAATGCTGTGGCATCACTTATCGCAATGAGCGAGCTGAAAATCGTTTTTGATGATGAGTCAAGGCTTGCAAGTGATGGGGAGATTATGAAATATGTGAGAAGCGTAAATATAATCCCGATTATTGCAAGAAGAGAAATCAGAAGTGATGAAAGGCTCTTTATTGCTATAAGCTGGCTCTTGCTTTCCATTTTTTATTGCCTCCCCATTTCCTGCGCAACAGCACATGCGCAAGGATTGCCAGGATAAATATGCACAGTAATATTAATAATGTAAGCTCAGAAATGCCTGGCCGGGATACGCTGCCATCCCCTCCCCCTGCGTTACCGGCAATAATAACCGTGCCTTCACTTCCTTCCTTCCCATTAAATGCCATGGCAAGGTTCCTGCTGAAAGCCATTGCAAACTTTCTGATGCTGGCTGCGGAGCTGTTGCCATATTCAGGATTAAACGAGAGGTATGATGCGTGCGCTTGCATCATGCGTGCCCAGCTGGACGTATAATTTTTGCCCACATCTTCATCGTAAGAGGTGTTCACTTCACTCTCGTGCATTGAAAGCTCGAGCAGCGCCGCACCATAATAGCCACGGGCATACGCGCCAGCGCCTTTTGCAAGATGCTCACCCTCAGACATCAAGTATTTATGGAGCAGCATCTCATCAACCGCCTTAAGCCTTGAAACGCTTAGCGGCACAGCACCGGCACGTGCATTGCTTGAAAGGTCCTCTGCAATCATGCACCATAGCTGCGCCTGCCTCAAGCGATATGCATTTTCTAAGCGCATGGGCAATGTGCTGCCAGGCAGATTAATCCCCTCAACCACATTAGCTGCCCAGTAATACCTCAGCTCTGCGTTTGCATAGTCTTCTGCGCTGCCTTTATAATCGTGCAAGTTGCGCTCAACCCTCCCGAGGCAGCTGCGCACATCATCATAAAGCGAGGATATGTTTTCCTCAGCTGCGCCCGCCTCAAGCGCATAAGCCCTCGTTAGTGCAAGAAATGCCTCATTACCGGCACTGTATGTGTATCCCTTCTCATAAAGTGATTCTGCAAGGCCCAGCTTGGCACTGAAATAGCTGTATGCCTCAGGATATGTGTGGCGTATCCGCCCCACAGAGCCGGCAAGCTGGTTAATCATTTTTTTGACAGAAGGCGAAAATTTCACGTTTGGCTCAACACGCGGAAGCCCATCCGCTGATGAATACCTCACAACCGGGTATGTAATGTTTTGTGCGGGCAGCTCATGCTTGCCCGAAGTAAAAATGCTGTAAGCATCGGCTAAAGAAGAATAATGGGCAACTCGCACACCTTTTTCCAAAGAGATGCGGTCGAGCATTGCTGAGTCCTCAGGTGAAGAAACAGGAACAAGTATGGCTTTCTTGCCCGCATCGGCTGCTGCGCCTGCCTTCTCGGGCAAGCCGCCAACTGGGATTATGCTGCCTTCAGGGGTTATGCCGCCTGTAATCGTCAGGTCTTGGCGCAATGGCCTGCCCTCAGCAAGGCTTTGCATCATCATTGCAATTGCGGCACCTGCGCTCGGCCCATCAAGCAGTAACGCCTTCTCACCAGCATTGCTCCGTATAAGAAAATCCGTATTGCTTAAATTGTAGCGTGGCCTTACATAATTGAATGAGGATTGCACAGATTGCTGGAACTCCTCACCTGCAAATGGCGAGATGGAAACATACACATCACCTGTGCCTGGGCGAGATTCAACACTTATATTCACAAGTGTTGCATCGCCATCCTCTGAAACTGCCGGCAATTCCAAATATGCAACAGCACTGAACCCCAGGCTTAATGCAAATAACAGCAGGGAGATAAAAAGGCGCATGCATATAATTGGCCCCCTATTAATATATCCTTCGTAACTCCGAAGTCACCTTTATAAATATTCCTTCTGAATATGGTATTACATTTGGAGGTGTAATGAATGGGTGTAAAGATTGGTTCTGAAAAGATAAAGCGCGAAAGCGGGTACCTCTACTTTGTTGGCAAGGACGGCTATGTATGGGCAGTCCCAATGAGGCACAACAAGGGTGGCAGGAAGAAGAAGGTCGGCACAGAAAAGGTCCAGAAAGAGCCCGGGTTCCTTTACTATGTCGGCGATGACGGGTATGTTTACAGGGCAAAGATGAAGAATGCAGGAAGGAGATAATTCTCCTTTCTCTCTTCTATTTTTCTTAACACATAAAAGCGGTTTATTTGTTGCCTTATTCTGTTGCTGGTGATATCTTCGGTTTGTGCAAGGCTGTGCCTGGCTTTACACTGCTGCCTTCCCCATACACCAGCCCAACGTCAAGGTTCTTGAGTGCCTGCACGTGCCTAACCACAGCATCCCTTGGCAGCATGTAGCTTGCAATAAAAGAGGTCTTTGCAATGTCAAGATGCTCTTTTCGCTTCTGGCGGCTGCATACTGTATCATACGCATAGACTGCCTCAATATACTCAGATGCTGGGATTTGCTGCAATGCAATTGCGCCATTCAAAGATGATGGCTGTGCACAAAGCGGCCTCTTATTGCGCTGGCCCTGGTGTGAGCATGCGAGCATAACCAAGGGGGCATACGGCTGGTACTCTGTGCGTGAGAAGCAGAGGTGCTTCTCAATGGACTGGAGCTTTTTCTGCACGCGAAAATAAGACCTTCTTATCCTGAGCAGCAGCTTGCTATAATACGATATTTTTTTCCTGTCAGGCGCTTTTCCTGAAGTGATATACTCATCAATAGAGGATTGCACATCCTTCTCCAGCACTTCAAGCATCTTCAGCATCTGGCTAAGGCTGAGATTAACCTTGTCAAGGCGCTTAACCCCTGATTTCTTTAGGTCGCTGGTGGATATGAACCCGCCCAAGTTAGAAAGATATGCCTTGCCAAGCTTGGCAATGCTGATGACGGTGAGTAGAAAATCACCTGATAGCGACGGTGTGCGTGATGCGCGTGGTGAAAATAGAAGGGACAGCTCAAACGCAGACTTGTGGTAATCATGAAATGCAATGTTTTGTGCAGCTGCCAGTTCGCTTTGCCCCGTGCCTTTCGTTGGGCTATCCTGCCTCACCGCCCCTACTTTTGCCATGCTGGAGATAAATTCCTTGTCGAGCATCATTCTCTTGTACAGGGTTTCTGAGAGCATTCATTCACCATTTTAAGCAATATGATACATTGGCAATAAATGGGATTTATATACATTTCTATTGATTGCGGCAAAGGTGGAAAATGAGAGAATATTATTATTTGTTTATTGGCCTTAAATACCTGCGGGCCCGTAGTCGAGTGGTTAAGACGCCACCCTTACACCCTTCTGCACCCGGCCGTGCGCAATCGCGCCGGGAGGAGGATAAGCAAGGTGGAAATCCCCAGTTCAATCTCGTTTCTTGTGGATTTTCGCCTCCGGCGGAAAACCAAGGAAAAGATGAAAATCTGGGCGGGCCCATCTAATTCAATGCTTTGGAAGGGGAGCAAGCTTAAATTAATTGCAATGTTATTGTTTGCATGCCTGTTTATGAAGACCACTCGCAAGCAACGTGCTATGTGATTCCACTCTCAAGAAAAAAGCTCATAAAGAAAACGCTTGAAGGGCTTGTAAGGATCTCGCTGGGGATAATTGTTGTAAGCTTGCTCGCAACAATGTGGAGTGCGATGGGCTACCTTGGCTATGCACAAGCAATAAGCTCACTTGTAATGCTTGCCTTGATGATTGTGATTGCCCTTGCCCTCGTGAGCAGTGCCTTTCTGGTTGCGTATAATTACGTATACATAAAAAATTACTACTATGATATCCGGCCGTCAGAGATTGTGATACGCAAGGGTGTGCTGATGAAGAAAGAGCTATCGCTTGCTTACGAGAAGGTGCAAGAAGTATACATCGACCAGGACCTGCTTGATAAGCTGCTGGGGATTTATGATGTGCACGTCAAGACAGCTGCCGAGCATTCTGAAGATTTCGCGCATATTGATGGCCTGGATGGTGACGGTGCACAGAAGATAAAGGGAATGATAATTGCAAACATTAGGAATAAGATTGCCGGTGCATAACACGCCAAAAAGAACCTTTTATAATATTTCAATGCCTAATTTCTAAAGGAGAAAATAGGAGTGTGAGTGATTCTATGCTTGGCTGGCTGCAGGGCCTTATTGACAGGTTTTTTGGGTCAAAAAGCATAAGCCTTGGCCTATACGGTGCACCCAATGCCGGGAAAACCACACTCGCCAATAAGATTTCGATGGATTTTGTTGGTGAGCCGCTCGGCAAGGTTTCTGAAGTGCCGCACGAGACGCGTGTCGTGCAGAAAAAGGAAAAGGTATCAATGAAGGTTAATGGGAAGAAGCTTACAATGAACCTCCTGGATATGCCCGGCATTGCAACAAAAGTTGATTACAGGGATTTCCTCAAGTATGGGATTGATAAGGAAAGTGCACGCATACGTGCAAAGGAAGCAACAAAAGGGATTATCGAGGCAATCAAGTGGCTTGAGAACGTTGATGCTGCGCTCGTGGTGATGGACTCGACCGAAGACCCTTACACGCAGGTGAACATTACAATACTCGGAAACCTTGAGGCGAGAAACATCCCAGTGATACTCGTTGCCAACAAGACAGACCTTCCTGGCTCAAACGTGAAACGAATACGTGAGGCGTTCCCGCAGTATCCGCTCGTGCACATATCTGCAAAAAATGGCCATAACGTAGATGAGCTCTACAGGACAATTTTTGAGAAGGTGGGCTGATGCCGGATATAAGGATAGAGTTTGTATCATCTGCAGTGCTGCGTGATATGGAAAGCGCAAAGCGCATCGAGTACCTTCTTCGTGTAATAAAGCGCGGCTGCCTGATTGTGCTGGAGGAGCGGCTCGGCCCTGACGAGGAGCGCCTGCTCATTGAGGAAACTATGAATCTTGTCAATGACAAGTTCACAGGGATTGAGATATCAAGCCTTGGTGCGAGCAGCACGAGCCAGTGGAAGGAACGGATAATCCGAATGCTCGGTGGGAAAACCAGCGGGCTTACTGTTATTGGCCCTGCAAAAATGATAAAGGAAATCAAGAATGACCGCAGCAAGATAAACCTGCTTGCCGGGTTTGCGGGTGATAAGCCTTGAAAAGCATAAAGGAAGGAATGCACACGTGCATCAAATGCGGTGCTGAGTATAACAGCTGGGATTTTGTAACCATGCGTGCGTGCACGAAATGCAATGGCACGTCATTCGTGTTCAAGGCGAAAGATGCGGATGCGTTCAGGCACATGATAGCAGAATCATCAGATGTAAAAGTGATTGACCGCGGGATTTTTGAGCTGAATATAGGCTCGCTTGCACAGCATGACCCTATAGTGATTGAGGGTGATGATGGCGTATTCTTCATAAAGTTCCCGAAGAAAAAGTAGTGGTAGGATGGAAAAGAAATGCCTTGTTGTGAAAAACGAGTACATCTTTGGCAAGGAAGGCGAGAGGGTTTTTTATGGGTTTAAGCATATCGGGGACATTAACATTGACATTGAAAAGCTAATCAGAGAGCACGGGGAATACAAAGAGAGGTATGGGGAGCACGGGATGGAATCAAACCCAAACTACCAGCAAATAATACCATATATCCTGTTCAGGCATAAGGGAAGGTTCTTTATGTATGAGCGGCTTGGTGGCGGTGGTGAGAAGCGCCTCTATAACCTAAAGTCGCTTGGGATTGGCGGGCATATCGACCCTGGTGACTTTGGGGACCAAACGCTTGCACAAGCGCTCAGAAGGGAGTTTTTTGAGGAAGTGGCATACGCTGGCAGGTTTGAGCCGAAAATGGTTGGGCTTATCAACGAGAAAGGCGCTGGGGACGGCAAGGATGTGCAGGATGTCCACCTGGGTGTCGTGTTCCTTGTTGATGGGGACAGCGACTCAATCGATATTGCACCTGAAGAAAAAAACTCAAACAAGAAGGTTGGGCTGTTTAGTGTGGAGGAGCTTGCAGGGTTTTACAGCCAGATGGAAGGATGGAGCAAAATCGTATATGATAATTTTATAAGAAAAACATAAAACAGGAAAAAATGAAATGCATTTAATCCATAAAGAATGATGCATCTGGCGGCTGCTCCGGCTCGCCTTTTCTCTTCCTGATTTCCCTGACAATCTTGTCCTGCAGTTCGCGCGGGAGCTTCTCGTAGCCAAAGTACTCATAATACCACACTGCGCGGCCCTGGGTTGCGCCACGAAGCACGTTTGCAAACCCAAACATCTCCGCCACCGGAACTTTTGAGTTTAAGTCTACGACCTCCTCATCCTGCTCAATGCTAAGGATCTGCCCTCTCTTGCCCTGTATGTTGTTAATCACAGTGCTCATATACTCCTGCGGGACCTGCACGAATAGCTTCTGCTTGGGCTCGAGCAGCGTCACGCCTGCACTCAGCATGCCTGCGTAAATCGCACGCTTGATTGCCGGGATTATCTGTGCGGGGCCGCGGTGGACAGGGTCCTCGTGAATTACTGCGTCCACTATCGATACCTTGACACCCGTAACCTTCTCCTTCGCAAGCGGGCCTTGCTGCATCGCCTCCTCAAACCCTTGCATAAGAAGCTCCATTACCTCATTCATATACTGGACACCTTTTGTCATGTCCAGCAGCAGGTTGTTGCCATAAACCATCTTGGCATTCTTTGCCTCCTCGCGCTGCAGGCCGTATTGTATGAGAAGCTCCTGCACAGTCTTGCCACGTATCTTGCCTTCAGGTATGTTGTTCTCCTCCATTGCCTTGAGGACGCTTTCCTCAAGCGGCTCAACAACGACCTGGAACTTTGAGTGCTTGTTTGGGGATTTGCCTTCCACAGGGCCGAATTTCTTGTTTATGGTTTCCTTGTAAACCACAATCGGCGGTGACGTCTCAATCTGTATGCCTTTCTCATTCACGATTTTTGTCTCAATAATCTCAAGGTGCAGGTCGCCCATGCCATAGATAAGGTGCTCACCCGTATCCATGTTGAGCTCAACCTTAAACGTCGGGTCCTCTTTTGCAATCCCGCGCAGGACCTCAATGAGCTTGACAAGGTCTTTCGGGTTCTTTGCCTCAATCGATTTCGTAACGACTGGCTGCGAGTAATGCTTAATCTGGTCGAACGGGTCCATCTCAACCTCGCTGATTGTTTCACCAACGTATAAGTCGTGAAGGCCAACAAGGGCAACGATGTTCCCCGCCGGCACCTCCTCAATGTTTATCCTGTCAGGGCCCATGTAGATGCTTACCTGCTGGATTTTGCCGCCTGTCTGCTTTGAAATCTGCTTAAGCTCTGTGCCCTTCCTTGCAGTACCGCTAAAAAGCCTGCATATCGCAACCTCACCAGCGTGCGGGTCCATTGCCACACCGAACACCACACCAACTAGCTTGGCGTTCCTGTCGCAGCTCGTCATGTTCTTGTAAACTTCAGTGTCACGCTCACCGTGCCAGAGCGCATCAATCCTGTACTTCTGCGCCTCTGCTGGGTTTGGCAGGTGCTGGATTGCCATCTCAAGGATAACCTCATCAAGGGGTGCCTTCTCAGAAAGCTCCTTGTGCTTGCCTTGCTTGCAGTAATTGTAAAGGTCAGTAAAAGTGATGTTAAGCCTCTTCATGGAAGACGCGCTTATTGCCCACTTGTTAAACGCAGAGCCGAATGCCACGTTGCCTGCAGAGACGTTTATCTGCCATTTATCCCTGAATTCCGGGGGTGCATACTGTGAAATCAGCTTGTTAACCTTTGTTATAATCTTGATTAGCCTGTCTTGCATCTGCTTTGCATCAAGCTGGAGCTCGTTGATGAGCCTGTCAACCTTATTGATAAAAAGCACAGGGCGGGAGCGCTCCTTGAGTGCCTGCCTCAGCACGGTCTCGGTCTGTGGCATTACGCCCTCCACAGAGTCAACAACAAGGATAACACCATCAACTGCACGCATCGCACGCGTCACGTGGCCGCCAAAGTCAACGTGGCCAGGCGTGTCGATGAGATTAATCATATGGTCCTTGCCAAGATACGTAAACCCAAGCGAGATATACGCTGCCTTAATCGTGATTCCCCTCTTTTGCTCAATCTCATCAAAGTCCATCACACGCTGCTCGCCAGCAAGTTCCTTGCTCATCAGCCCTGCACGCGCAACGAGGCTGTCTGAAAGTGTTGTCTTGCCGTGGTCAACGTGCGCAACAATAGCTATGTTCCTGACATAGTTCAAGTCGGACATTAGCTTTTGCACTTCTGAAGCCATGAATTCCTTCCTTGTCATCTGGATCTCCTCTCCCTTAAAAAGCGAACACTAGTTATCGTGCACCCGCAGCTATCCTCTCCGTCTCATCCCTCTTCTTGATAGCATAGCTGTTCACATCGCCCTTCGCTGCAAGCATAAGCTCCTCTGCAAGCGCTTCGGCCATGGTTTTCTTCTTCGCAAAGGATTGCATAATAGTTGCAAGTGCAATGTTGCGGAGCGCCATATCAAGCCTTCTTGAAGGCGCCACATCAACAGCAACCTGGTAGAAAACACCACCAAACTGGACACGCGTTACATCTTCACGCGGCGCTGCGTTTTCAATTGCGCTCACAAGCACCTGTATAGGGTTCTTTTTCTCCTTCTTTGAGATTATTGCGAATGCCTCCTTAACAATGTTTATTGCGCGCGTTTTCTTGCCCTGCAGGTTCCCGTGTGTCCTGATAACCTTTCCTGAAAGCTTCTGGCCAGTGCCGCCGCGCATAAGCTTGTTAATCAGGCGCTCAACAACGTTGACTTCACTCTTGCCGAACTGCTTGCTCGCCTGCCTCCCAAACGAGTGTGGGAACACCACCGGCTTGAGAGAGATATACTTTGCAATGCCCATATCTGAGACAGTTATGCCTTCCCAGTCGTACTGGTTGAAAAGCCTTACATCGCTCATAAACACACCTTATATGCCTCTTATGCATTCGATAATCCAATCCGCCAGATCATCAATTATCATTATACTTACCTCTTCGTCTTCTGCTTCTTGCCCTTCCTCAGCTCGCTTATAGGTATCCCGTTTACTGCAATCACCTTATACCTGACGCCTGAGATTGAGCCCATCTGCCCTTTCTGCGACCCTCCAAGGCCAACAACAGTAACCTCATCGTGCTCATCAATGAAACTTATTGCCTTGTCGCGTGGCACGTGAGCAGTCACGACCCTGCCGTTCTTCCTAAGCTGTACCCTGACACACTTGATAAGCCCGGAGTGCGGCTGCTTCTGCTCGATTACCCTCTTCTCGAGCACAATGCCGTTGCCCATTGGTGCACCTTCCAGGGCGTCATACTTGTGCTTTATATACTTTGCCGCTAAGGACTTCTTCTTAAGCCTTCGCTTATTGCGCTGCTTCTTCAATATTCTTGCAGCATTTTCCCCTCTTGCCAACATATCACCTTTACTGCGTCTGAAGCTTCAGCTCCTTGCCAAATACCCTGCTGAAAAGCTCGCGGGCAAACGTAACTACAATGCCCCTCTTCATTGAATACTTGTCGGAAGCGTTTAATTTAACATAGATAACCTTTTTATTGTTTTTCTCCTGCTCCTGAAGCTGGGGTGATGCCACATTAAGGGATTTCTTAACGAAGTCCTCCTCATCCTCAGGCTGCTCAAACAGGAAAACGTTGCGCTTTATTCTCCCCCGCAAGCGCTGCATATTCGAGCCACCCTTGCCTATCGCCTTCCCCATCAGGCCGCGCGGGACCATAAAAGCTACCCCCTCGCTTGCAAGTATGCAGTCCAGCGACTCAACACCCGTAGCCTCATAGAACATGCGCATGCAAATGAGCTCGTCATTGGATATCTTCTGCACTCAGTCACCCTTCTTGCCAAGAGAAAGTATTTCTGAGTCACCCTCATCAATTATGGCCATCACTGAGATAGGATAAGGCTTTCCACAGAGCCCTCCCAAATCGCTTGATGTTCCCTCAAAAACATAATAGGGAACTCCTGCGAGCCTTGCTTTCTTCTGAATCGTAAGCTTCAAATCCGCTGGAAGGTTTTGCGCAAGCACAACCAGCTTGCATTTGCCGGTATGCAGTGAGCGCTGTGCCTCGTTCTTCCCAAGAAGAACCTCGCCCGTATCAACTGCCATGCGAATTGCCTTCTGAACATCCATAACATCACCTTTAATATTACTGCCTCATTATAAGCCGCACCTTCCCAGTGCCAAGCTTTACCGTCTGGCCAATTATGATGTTTTCCGTAACACCGTTGAGAGGATCCTCCTCACCTTCAATGGAAGCGTTTACAAGATGCTTTACTGTCTCTTCAAACGCTGCACGTGCAAGCACGCTAGATTTCCTGCCAGAAAGCCCGTGCCTGCCGACAGGCTCAATCATCCCACGTGAGCACATCGCATCTGCAAGAAGCATTATGTGGCGGACATCGACCGTCAAGCCCTGCAAATCCATAACCTGCCGTATCTCCTTCAGAAGTGCATTCCTGCCAGCTTCAATGCCAAAATGCTTCTCAATCTCACGCACGTTGTTTGTGTAAACCCTTGAAAAATTAACGTGCTCGGCTTTCTTTAGGTCGTGCAGGTTATACCCCCCAGCACGTATGAAATATTCACCAGTCTTCTCGTTGTAGACCACCGTAGCCTTGCTTAGCCCCTTGATGCCTTTCAACGGTATTGACTTTACTTTCATGGTAATCCTGCGCAGCTTCTGGTAAGTCGCGTTTATGTGCAGGAGTATCTGGTCATTCTTAGATTTTATCTTGCCCGACTTCCCAAGCACCTCCTTAATCTTATTTATGATATCCCTGACTGTAATGCCCTTTGTTTGTGCAAACTTTGTATCAACCTTTATGCGCAGCTCCTTTTTCGCAAAATTCTCAGTAACTGCACAAACATCAGAAAGCGAAACGTGCTCAAGCGCAGCTGCAACCTCTTCGTTCTTCTTCTTATCCTTCACAAACTCGTCTTCAAGGTATATGTCCGTGAGCGACTGCGTTGGCTCTCTCCTTGCATCAACAAGCTCAATAAGCCTTGGCAGGCCTGTAGGCACCTGCTCAGCAACACCCGCATAGTGGAACGTCCTCATTGTCATCTGCGTTCCTGGCTCACCCAGCGATTGTGCTGCTATAATGCCTACTGCCTCACCTGAATCTATAAGCTTCTTTCCCATAAGCTACACCTTCTTTGACCTCATCGGGTCCTTCATATCCCCGCCATAGCGGAGCTGTATGATGTTTCCATCAGCATCGCGGACACTCCTGTCATAATCTGTATACAGGTCCTGCAACGCATTAATCAGGCGCCTCTGCATATAGCCTGACCTTGCTGTACGGATGGCTGTGTTGACTATAGACTCACGGCCACCTGCTGCGTGGAAGAAATATTCTGTTGGCGTCAGCCCTTTCATAAACGAGGAGCCTACAAAACCGCGCGCATATGCGCCCATATCACCTATCTTGAAATGTGGGAGCACCCTGCCCTTGTACCCACGCTTTATTCGCTTGCTTCGCACTGCCTGCTGGCCAAGGAATGCGGCCATCTGGATGACGTTCAGTATGGACCCTCGCGAACCGATATTGGCCATGACTATTGAAGTGTTGTCCTGCCCAAAATACTCGCGCAAGATGCTGCCTGTGGAATCACGCGCGTGGTTCAGGACCATCATAATCTGCTCCTCAAGCGTCTCCTTAAGCGTCTTGCCGGGCGAGCGGGGCAGCGTCTTGTTCTTATACTTGACTATGAGCCCCTCAACTTCCTTAATCGCCTTGTCGCGGATCTCATTTATCTTTTCAAGGGTTTTCTTGTCAAGCTTATAGTTCTCAAGCCCAACTGAAAACCCAAAGTGCGTTACGGAATACACTGCCATCTTTGTCGAGCGGTCAATGAATTCGCGCGCCACTTCAGGGCCATAATCATTAAACAGCTTCTCCAAGATCAGCCCGGAGTATCCTTTCTTTTCCATTGAGCCGTGCTCAAGGATACCGTTCCTGATTATTACATACCCATCATATGGGCACTTCTCTTTTGAGCACTCATTAACCTCCTTGCAAAGCCTTGTCTTATATTCCATGTTGAGGTCTTTCGGGAAGAGCATCGAGAACACTTTCTTGCCAGAGTATGTCCCATCCTTCTCAGGCTCGGGGAGCTCATAAATGCCTGCAGCACCAAGGAATCTTGTTGCCTCATCCTTCGTAAGCTTAACACCCTTGCGGGTGAGCAGGTATGCACCTGAAACGTGGTCCTCGTTTGGCTGTATGATTGCACTGCCGTTCCTTGGTGAAATAATCTGCCTTTCAACGAGCATAAGCTCTTCTGTCTCTGCGCGCGCCTCATATGTCTGTGGCACGTGCAGGTTCATCTCATCACCATCAAAGTCAGCGTTGTAGGGCGGGCACACCGCAACGTGCAGTCGGAACGTCCTGCCCGGAAGGACCTTTGTCTTGTGGCACATCATGGATATCCTGTGGAGTGACGGCTGCCTGTTGAAAATCACAGGGTCGCCATCCTTGAGCTGCCTCTCAAGCACCCACCCAACATCGAGTGCTGCGAGCAGCTCCTCAACATTCTTCTCCATCACACGCCTGCGCCTGCCATCCTTGCCCGTAACGTAAACGATTTTCGGGTATTCTGTGCGCTTCAGCATCTCTTTGCACTCCTCTAAATTCCAGGGTGTCACGTATATCGGAACTGTAAGCTCTTCCGCAACTGCACGCGGGACACCTACCTCGTTTATGCTTATGTTTGGGTCTGGCGAAACAACCGTCCTCGATGAGAAGTTAACACGCTTCCCGGAAAGGTTATACCTGAACCTGCCCTCTTTCCCCTTAAGGCGCTGGGAAAGTGTCTTAAGCGGCCTGCCTGACCTGTGGCGTGCAGGCGGGACGTTTGCACTTTCGTTGTTGAAATATGTAGTAACGTGATACTGCAGCAGCTCCCATAAGTCCTCTATGATGAGCTGCGGGGCGCCAGCGTTCAGGTTTGCGTCAAGCCGCTGGTTGATGCGGATGATGTCCACAAGCTTGTGCGTTATGTCATCCTCACTGCGCTCACCAGTCTCAAGAATGATTGATGGGCGCATCTGCACTGGTGGGATTGGCAATGCCGTGAGCACCATCCATTCAGGCCTTGCACTCTCAGGGTCCATGCCGATAAGCTCAAGGTCCTCATCAGGGATTTTTGCAAGGCGCTCGCGTATCTCTATCGGGAGCAGTGCACGCTTGCCTTCCATTATCGTTGTCGGCTTCTCATACTTGATGTCCTCCTGCTTTGCACCACAGTATGGGCACTTCTTTGTCTTCTTCATTTGCGCGAGCAGCTCATCCTCAGAAAGAAGCTCGCCAAACGTGTCCTTCGCACCTTTCTTGACGAGCGCACGTGAGCACGAGGAGCATGTCACCTTAAGGAGGACTGCCACAACACGCGCAAACTCTGAATGGAGCACGGGCCTTACAAGGTCGATGTGCCCAAAATGGCCGGGGCACGTGTGCACCGTACCGCCGCACGTCTTGCAGCGCAGCCCTGGGTCTATAACACCCATGTGCTGGTCCATCAGCCCGCCATCTATCGGATACCCATCCTCATTGTAAGTGTCTGGGACTGTCACCTTTATGACTGACATCTTCCTTATTGTCTCGGGTGAAAACAGCGTAAACTTGATTGCACCAACCTGCTTTTCAGTGAATTCCATCATAGCATCACCACCTACTACTTCCCCTTCTCGCCTATCTTAAGGCGCGGGAATATGCCAAGCGACTTAATCTCATCGAGCAATAGCTTGAATGCGTAGCTCATCTCAATTTTCTCCATGCGCGTGCCTTTGCAGACCGGGCAGTAATCACGGCGCTTCACATAATCATGGACACCTAAAGAGCCGCAGTTTGCACATACAAGCGCAATCATTTTGTCGCTTTCCTCAAGCAGCCTCTCTTTGATTAGCTGGGATGCACCATAGCCTATCAGGCAGTCACGTTCCATCTCACCAAACCTGAGGCCTCCCTCCCTGGCCTTGCCCTCAGTTGGCTGGTGGGTAAGCAACTGCACCGGGCCGCGCGAGCGCACGTGCATCTTGTTGCTCACAAGATGGTGCAGGCGCTGGTAATATATCACGCCAATAAATATCTTTGCCTTGAGCTTCTCACCCGTTATCCCATCATACAGCTCCTCCTCGCCTGCCTCGTTAAAGCCGTATTTCTTAAGCTCAGCACGCAAGTCGTCCTCTTTCTCACCTGAAAACATCGTCCCGTTTACTGTGCGACCTGACATTGATGCGACCTTGCCGCCAAGCATCTCAAGGATATGCCCTGCAGTGGTACGGCTGGGGATTGCATGCGGGTTTATTATAAGGTCGGGCACTATGCCATCCTTCGTGAATGGCAGGTCCTCCTGCGGGCAGAGGTACCCAACAACACCTTTCTGGCCGTGCCTTGATGCGAACTTGTCGCCTACCTCTGGAATCTTGAGCGAGCGCAGCTTTACCTTAACAAGCTTGTTGCCTGCAAGGCTCTCGCTTAGCATTACTGAGTCAACAGTGCCGTAATCGCCACCTTTTGCAGTAATCGAGTTCTCCCTGCGCTTCTCTTCAGTAATCCCAAACGTTGCAACTTCTTCCATAAACCTTGGGGGAGATACCTTGCCTATAAGCACATCACGCGGCTTAATGCTGACTTCTGGCATTATTATGCCGTCCTCATCAAGGTTTTTGTAAAGCTCCTCTTCCCTGTATCCCACAATGTTAGGGGTTGGCACCATCAGCTTGTCCTTCTGGCCGCCCGGGTATCTCCTTTCCTCAGTCTCGTAAGTCTTATAGAACACTGAGCGGCCAAGCGCACGGTCGATAGAGTTCTTGTTAAGGACAACTGCATCGCTCATGTTATACCCGTAATAGCTCATCACTGCAACAACAAAGTTCTGGCCGGCTGGCCTCTTATCAAAGTTAAGGGCTTTGTATGATGAGGTCTGGACCAGCGGCACCTGCGGGTAGAACTGCACGTGCGCACGCGAGTCCTGCCTGTAATTGAAATTTACTGAGTAGAGCCCAAGCGATTGCTTCATCATTGATGAGGCCATCGTGAGCCTCGGTGATGAGTTGTGGTCTGGGTATGGGAATGTTGATACAATAACACCTGTTATGCTCGAGTTGTCAATCTCAAGGTGAGTGTGCTCGCTCGTTAGCTCCTCCTCGGTGGTTGCAACATGAGCAAGCGTGCCCTCCTCCTCAGCATCAAGATACTCAATTATACCCTTTGCGATGAGGTCATTCCAGGATAACTCATTTGCCTTCAGCTTGTCAATATGCTCCTTTGTGAGCAAGGGCTTGCCGTTCTTCACTATGATGTATGGCCTGCGTATGCGGCCACCACTCGTGTTAAGATGGATCTCACCAGAGCCTGCCTGGTATGAAACATTAAGGTTTGGCGTAAGCTCGCCGCTTCTCCTCTTTGAGATTATCTCCCTGACAAGCTCCTCAGCATTATCGTGAAATCCCATGTAAAGGCCGTTGAGGTATACGACGGCACGCTTGGTTTTTTCCTTTGGGGATTTTTCCTTGTGAGTAGTCATCATATCACCTATTCCTTTTCCTTGACACCCTGCGCCCTGATTAGCCTTATCACTGCGCTGTCATCTGTGGCAGCGGTGGGCAGCGACACTTCAGACATCAGTGCGTAATTTTTCACAAGCGAGCAGCTCGGCCCTTCAGGAGTTTCAGCGATGCACACCTTGCCCCAGTGAGTCCCGTGAAGGTCCCTTGCCTTGAAGTGCGGGTGCCTCCTGCTGAGCGGAGAAATCAGCCTCCTTAGGTGCGAGTTGGATGCAAAAAAGTTTGTCCTGTCCAGCATCTGTGAAACACCTGTCTGCCCGGCTATCCAGTTGCCTGTGGCAAGCGCATACTTTATCCTGTCGGTAAGCGCATCAGGGCGGATTGCTGTTTTTGCAGTGATGCGCCTGCCGCGCGCAACACTGCGCTCAACCTGGTAAGTTACATCCTTTATGAGGAATTGGAATGCATACCTGAACAAGTCCTGCATCAGCTCGCCTGCAAGCTTCACCCTCTTGTTCATGTAATGGTCCCTATCATCAGAAGATGCCTTGCCATTGGCAACAAGAATCGTGCGCTCAAGCATCCCTATCAGGTAATATGCCTTCAGCATGCGCGCATCCGGCTCTGTGCCAAGGTGCGGCAGCAGGTATGTATCAACGAGTATCTCGGCCCTCTTGAGCCTGAATTCTTTCGCCTGGCCGGGTGCGGCTTTCCTGCCTATGAGGTCAAGCGCCTCATCATAAGACTTTGCCTGGTCAAGCTCAATGTTGTAGAGGATGTCAGAGCGGATTGAAGGGTTATCTGAAAATGCCTCAAGAAGCTCCTTATCATTCTTGAAGCCGAGCACGCGAAGGAATGGTATCACAGGCATTGACGGTGGTGCGGCCGGAAATGTCAGCTGGAGCCTGCCATCTTTCGTGCGCTCAACACTGCAGCGTGCCCTGAACCCAAACCTCGTTGAAAACACCTTTGCGGTCACTATGCCCTTTGCGGAGTCTTTACCTACGATGATGCGGTTTGGAACAAGGTCTTCAAGTGAAATCAGCACCTTCTCCGTGCCGTTGACTATGAAATATCCACCAGGGTCCAGCGGGTCTTCACCCATATCTATGAGCTCGTTCTTGCCAAGGCCGTGCAGGTGGCAGGGCTTTGACTTAACCATAATCGGAAGCTCGCCTATGAACACTTCCTCCTGCTCCCTCTCAATCCCGCTTATCGTGGGTGTAATCTCAAGGTATATGGGGGATGCATAAGTAAGGTTTCGCATCCTGGCCTCCATCGGCGTAACAAGCCGCCTTGAGCCGTCTGCTTCCTGCACCATCGGCTGCTCAATCCTGATGTTGCCAAGCTTGAAGGAGTACCCCTCAATGCCGGGCTCGATTGAGCCTATTGAGCGGATCACTTCCCTCAGGCCATAGTCACAAAAGCGATTGAACGACTCAATGTGCTGGTGTGAAGGAGGGTTTGCCCTAACATAAATTGGAAGAAGCTCTTCTTTCATATGCTACACCCGTACAGCATCAAACTACCACTCGGTAGTATACTGCCTCTCCCGTCGGCTCTTTCCTCAAAATGCGAATAAGGTCGCCGCGCTTTGCCTTGAGCGCTTTCACGCAAGGGTCTGTTGGGAGAATCTTTGGCAGCCTGTCCTTGGATTCCACGCGAAGCTCGGCTAAAATCGCCTCAACTTCAGAATCAGGCACGATTTCGTGCTTAGGAACTAGGACATGGTCAAAAACTGAGAACTGCTCCTTTTTCTTGCTCAAGACGCACCACCGGTGGATGTTATGTTAAAATGTATTAAATTTAAAAGGATAATGGAAAAACCGAAAAAAGCTGGGCATTGGTTTATAAGCTTTTGTGCAAAATTGGGAGGCTTAATTTTTAAGCACTATAGCCAATCATCAAGGCCCTGCTGCTTTTTCCCCGATTTTAAAAGGTCGCCACTATACCCCAATTCGCCAAGGATGCTTTCCACAACAGGGATTACCTGGTTGTTTATATAATAGTCAGGGTCGTAATCGCCTTCTTCCACGTATTCCTCAAGCTCCGCCTTCTCCGATATGCTCCTGCCCTTCGAGGTTATTATGTACCCAACCATCATCCCCTCGCCTATATCCTTGCCGCGCTCCCTTGCCTTGATTGCAGCTGCAACTTCCGGCCCCATCGCCCTGTACTCATCAAGGCCCTTGCGCAAGAGTGTGTAAATCACAAGCTTCTCCTTCGGGACTTTCCTCTCGCGAAGCTCCTGTATGACTGAATTGACTATCTGGAGCGCCTTGCCAATATCGCCACCCTTGAGCACAGACTCAAGGACACGGCGCTGCGTCTCGCCAGCCACCTGCGACCAGTCCCTCCTTACAAGCTCAAACCCCCTTATCTTTATCCTGCCACTGCGTGAGAGCAAGGCATACTTTTTCTTTGCGCCAGAAGAGCCAGCCTTCTTGGATACGAATATGCCGCGCGTGTAATAATCCTCAAGCTCAAGCTCCATGCCTTCAGGGAGGGACTTGTTAACCTTATCCATAAATGACAAAGCATCCTTCTCGGCCTTGTTGTCCAACAGTATAAACAGGCTGTCCGTATCAGCATACAGGACATTAAAGCCTTCCTTTTCAGCACGTGAGATGACATCTTGTATGTAAAAGCGCTCCCACGCAGTTGTTGCAGCAGCACATTCACGGCAATACCAGCGCGCACGTATGTTGCGGAGCATCCCATAAAAAGTGTTCGCAATAATCTTGAACGCATACTGCCGCGCATATGCATACGTGTATTCCTGGGAGCCCTTGTCCAGGGACTTCATCTGCCTTTTCAGCGCTGCCCTGTGCTCAAGCAGCCGGGACAGCACATCTGGTATGAGCCCGCGCCTTTTTGAGCAGAAGCGCGAGCCGTCAGGTGCAACGTGCGCCTCTTTTGCATTGCAGCACGTGCAGTTGAGCGTCTCAGGGGAAATGTTGTGCGCAACGATTATGCTCGGGTAAAGGCTCCTGAAGTCAAAAACGATTATGTTATTGTACACGCCCGGTGTCGGGACCTTTACATATGCGCCCTCAATCGGCTCGTCTTCACGTGCCATAAGCTCGCTCTCACGCGGGCGGTTGGGTGCAATTATGCCACGGGCGTGCGCCTCCTTGAGCAGGACATAATCAACAAGCTGGCCTGTCGTTGACGACACTGCATCCTCAACAGTTATGGAGGCTATGCGCGCAATCTCTATAAATATAGGAAGGAATTTCACGCCAAGCTTGTATGTTGCAGCTGCGTCATCAAGCGAATATTCTATAAGCCTCTCGCGCTCATCCGCGGCGTTCCACATCTTCCAGATGTCCATCTTGCTGATCATCTTCTTTTCTTCGCCAAACACCTCGCGGTACACGTCACCAAGGGAATATGTGTTTGTCTTGAGCGCGCCTATCGTGGCAAGAAACCTTATCATATGGAAAACATCAATGTGAAGGCGGCCATACACCGAAGCGGTTGAGAAGAATGCCTGCCTTCTCAGTGTGAATGATGAGTTGTCACGACCAAGTGCAAGCTGCGCACGCAATGCCTGGGCGCGGTCGCGCATGTAAGGCAGGTCAAAGTCAGAAGAGTTATAGCCAAAAAGCACATCCACGCCCTTATCGCGAACAAGCTGGCAAAACATTTCAAGCATGCCCTTTTCATCTTCGGCCCTTGCCACACGCTTGTTATTTGATGCCCCGTATGTTATAACGCCTGCACGCACGCCGTCAGAGTGGCTTATCATCACTATGGGGTCCTCCCGTGGGCGCGGCATGCCTTTTGGGTTGTACGTTTCAATATCAAACGATAGCATGTTAAGCCCAGCCAGCTCATCAGTGCAGCCTTTTACCTCAATAAACGTGTCGTCAAGCTCAACATAGTCTATCATTGTGAATACACGTATGCCCGTATCGATCATAAACCTGCGCACAAAAGGGATGTCAAACTCATAGCATTTGCCAAACTTGTCAAACAGCGGCCTGAGCTTTTGGGTATCAGAAGGGTTATAACAGGTTATCTTGTATGCGCTAACCTCACCAGCACCCAGGCGCATCCTAACCTTTTCTATAGATTTTATCTGTGGCACATCTGTGAACTCTTTCTCGAGCTCACCGACAAAATAAAAGTATGGGCTGAACCTCACGCTCTTAAACAAGACCTTGCCATTGCCCCGCAGGGTAAGGCGGATTGATGCAACATCAACACCATTCTCAAGCCGTGCATCAATACCATAACCAACATCAAGCAAAAATGCCCGCGGCATAACGTAAAATATGTGCAAAAATTAATAACTAATTGCTGTTCCCTTTCTTCATAATTGCAATGTCCTCTAAGCTGATAAAGAACTCTTCCTCTTTCTTCAAGGGTGCTTTTTGCCTGGGGGCTGCCTCTTTGCCCTCAAGGCGCTTCTTGTACTCTGCACGCTTCTTCTTGCGCTCCTCCCTTAGCTTGATTAATGAGAGCTTCATCTCATCCAATTCGTTCTTGAGCGCTTCAATCTCACCATCAAGGCTTTTTATGCGTGAGAGAATCTTCTTGCGCTCCTCCTCGCGAGCCTGTGCTTGCTTTATCTCCTGCTCAAGACCCTTTATTGTCTTCATAAATGCGCGCTCCTTGTCAAGCGTGAGCGCCTCAGTTGCAACCTTAAACTCAAGCTGCTCCTTTTTCTTTGTTAGCGCTTTCACGCCAACCTTGTTCATGCCCTGCAGCTTCTCCCTGAGCGACTTTATCTCCTCTATCTTTGACATCAGCGACTGGCGCTTATCCTTCATTGCAGTTGTAAGCTCAACAAAAGCGTTCTTCTTCTCCTTTTGCGGCTCTGCTGGCGCCTCTGCCGGCATTTCAGGTTTTCCCTCGGTCAATTCCATCCAAACTCCACCGTAAAAGAAAGTTGTATTTTTTGGGGGGAAAAGCTTTTTATACATTGCCTAATCTAAAATATGCTGCCAACGGCCATAGGGAGGAGGCCACACCCGGTCCCTTCTCGAACCCGGAAGTTAAGCTCCTCTACGGCGTTGCTGGTACTGCTCTTCGAGCGGGAAGGCGCGCTGCTGTTGGCACTTATGCTTCTCACTAATCCTGCACTTGAAAAAGCTGCTTACATTTGTGCATAAGCTGCGCTCAGAGGTTCTTTTTGACATCTAATAAAAGCTGCATTACGGAAGCCATCGATTCCTTAGAAATCAG
This sequence comes from Microcaldota archaeon, assembly GCA_026413685.1. GTDB lineage: Archaea > Micrarchaeota > Micrarchaeia > CAILAH01 > CAILAH01 > CAILAH01. The sequence goes on from JAOAKK010000006.1 coordinate 29,147, forward strand.
CATCACCTTCAGTGGAGGGTCCCCATCAAGGCCAAAATAATCACAAATGTCTGACAGCGCAGAATCAAAATCTGCCTGCGAAAGGTATCTCCCCACAATAACCGGCTCAAGCTCCAGAAGTGAGCAATACGCGTGCCGCAACGTGGCAGGCTTTGCGCAAAACTTGCTCAGGGATGCTATAGTGTTTGGCCTAAGGTTAAGGATTTTTTTCGCAAACTCAACCTCCAAAGGCGTGAATTTAAGCGGCAATTCAGCTATCCTCAGCTTCTTGCTTATTCTTCTCCGTACCATCCGCTCATACTGCCTGCTATCAACAGACCTCTGCAA
>JAOAKK010000007.1 GCA_026413685.1 Microcaldota archaeon
GCCTCAGAATGTAATTTACAAGACGGTGCTCAAGGAGGTTATCGATGATAAATGCTGTAGCAAGAGAGACCAACTTCAAGAAGAGCTTAATGGCTGTAAAGATAATAACCTCAAGCTCAATACAGATCTTCAGGAGCTTGAGAAATTGAAAAGTAAAGAAAAATATTATGCATTTAAGCTTGAGTTAATGAATAAAGTCGATAGGATATTTGATGGCATAGGCGTGAAACCCAAGAATGGTGGTAGAGGTCCGGAAGACGAGTTGTACAAGAAAACGATACGCCCATGGTTTGAGAAAGGGATTATGAATGATGATCCTGTAATGATTATTCTTGTGATAAACATGGGTGGTGAGTTGCTTGGCCAGGAAATCAAAGATGGCAAGGTTGTGGGACTCAAGCAACCTATGAGCAATAAGGAGTTTAACGAGCTTTTCGAAAATGGAAACCTCGCCTATCTTGACGGTGTATCCCTTGACAACAATGCCGGCAACCGCAAAGATGGGATGAAAGGTGCAGCGTATGAGTACTACCTAAAAAAGTATAAGTTGATAGAGGAAGCGCTTAAAAATTCCCCTTAGCTTTTAATCATTTATTTCCTTTCTTATCTTATCTACATAGGTTGTGAAGATGCGCATTGCATATTACACCGAAACATACGTGCCTAATGTCGATGGTGTCGTAAAGAGCATATTAGCATCTCGGGAACAGCTCACAAGAATGGGGGATGATGTATACATATTTACGTGTGGGACACAGCAGATTATCCAATCAAACAAGGATCCGTATGTATTCTATTATGATTCGATACCTTTCAAGCCATACCCGAGCTACAGGTTTGCGATAAACCCATACCCCTCTTCTTCAGTGATAGATTCAAAGAAGATTGAGATTATACATTCACACGGTATGGGCACGATGGGGATTGCGGCAGAGAGGATAGCGCACAAGCGCAAGCTGCCTTTTGTTGGCTCTTTTCACACACTCATCCAGTATGCAACCCATTATATATCAAGCTCTGCGGCAATACAGGACATTGCAAAGAAAATTGCGTGGAAATACCTGCGCTGGTATTATAACAAGTGTGATGTGACGATTGCACCTTCCAGGGCAATTGCCAGCCTGCTTGCTGAGAACGGGTTTGCAAACGTGCGCGTTATTCCTAATGGTGTAGATATTGTGCGCTTTGATGTGCGTGATGCAGAGTTTGGCCGTTCTGAGTTTGGGCTTAAAGATGATGAGAAGGTATTCCTTTTTGTTGGAAGGCTTGTTATTGAGAAAAACCTTGGTGTTTTGATAAAGGCTTCAAAGAGCATTATAAAAGAAGTGCCGGATGCGCGTTTTGTTATTGCAGGCACCGGCCCTGCTGAAGAGCATTACAAGAGGCTTGTGAACGAGCACAAAGTCTCAGATAAGTTCAGTTTTCTTGGTTTCGTGCCCGAAAGCAAAATCCCTTCCCTTTACAAGAATTCAGATGTGTTTGTATTTCCTTCTAAGTTTGAGACACAGGGGCTTAGTGGCCTTGAAGCGATGGCGAGCGGCCTGCCAGTATGCGGTGCTGACTATCTAGCCATTAAGGAAATAGTTGTGCCAGGCATAAACGGAATGCTTTTTAACCCTGATGACCCACAAGATTGCGCAGAGTGCGCTGTTGAGGTACTATCAAGGAAGAAGCAGCTATCAGCCGGCGCACGCGAGACTGCAAAAAAGTATTCCAGCATTGAGACAACAAAACAATTGCGCATGCTTTATGAGGAGCTATTAGATAAAAAATAGTGGGCCAATTACTTAACAAATTCAGAGAGCTCTTTTATGGTCATTGTCATAAGCTTGCCGTTTAGCATTGCGATTTTTATTGCTGCACCTCTCCCGCCATGGTTGCTTATGCTCTCAATAAAGCTATCCTTCTGCTCTTCTGATGCAAACACAACAATCACCTTTTCCTTCCCGCTGATTGCTTGTGTTATGCGCTCAACAATCTTTGAGCCTTCACCGACCACAACCTTGAAATTGCCGCGCTTGCTTTTTATGTAAACATCACAATCCTTCCTCTCGTTGAGATGCGTGAATGGTATTGCATTGTTAATCAGGATATCACGGATCCTCCTGAACACAGACAGGTACTTGTAGTCAAACCCGCTGATTTGCTCCCATTTGGATACTGTGTAAAGGTCCAGGTACTCTTTCACAAGCCCCTCATACTTGAGCTTGTCAAGTATTAATTGCATATTATAATCGCCAATCAATATTGGCCTTCCCTGGTATGATATTTTCCTAAACCCGGATTTGAGCTCTTTGAGCATAAGAGGCATATGATTCCAGCCATAGTCCTTGTTTATGCTGTCAAACAAGTCAAGGACCATCTCTTTCTTTATAAATATTTTCTTCTTTTTCCTGATTTCAAAATCTGGTATGTCTATTGCATACATTACTTTCTCACGCGCGCGAAGCATAATCCCAACAGCAACAATCCCAACTGTTAGTATTATTGCAGCCCAGAACCACCATTGCTCATAATACATACGCACGATATTTGATACGCCTTCATATGAAAGCCCATCAACAAGCTCAAACCTGAAAGTGTGAAGTTTTCCTTCTTCGAGAGGCTCTTCAACCTTAAAGTATATCACAGGCGTATTTCCGCTTACTGTATAAGAAAGCTTTACCTTATGCTTCTCATCAATTATAACGTAGGTGTTCTCAAGGCTTTTTGTATATTGTGCAACAGCACTGCCAAGCTCTGGAGCTTCTAATGTAAATGCGAACATCTGCTTTTTCCAGTCTATGCTTACAGGAACAACGTTTATTTTTGGCACAACAAGTATCGATGCCCCAAGTGTCCTTGGGGGTGTTGTTGGTGTTTGAAGGAGCATAACATACTTTCCCGGCTTGAGCAGGGGGTCATACTGTGATTTCTGCGTGTATTTGATCGGCAAGATGTACTGTGCCCCAAAAAGGGCTTCACTTTCAACCGCAGAGCTTGAGTTTATGATGCGTATCCATACGGGTGTTGGCTGCCTGAAATCATTAGGGTTCTCATCAAAAAAAGCCTCAACATCAAGCTTTGAGCCGCTTAGCTTCTGGGGTATTGCATACAAGTTGCTCGCGATTGTGCCTTTTTGCACGCGGTCAATGCGCAAGTACTTTGCCTGTGCATCTATGATGTTGTTATTTTCATCATAAGCGCGTGCATAAACGCGTGCATAAGCCCTGTTAAACACAGCTTCTTTTCCCTGTGTGAACAGCGTATCATATGCCATGCCGTGCTCACTGGGCGTAATAAAATCTGCAGGGCTTGTGCCAATGAACTTATTGTATTCCTTAAGCCATACGTTGTTAATTACTATTTTCGAAATGTCTTTTCCAGCGTCATAGCCATTTTTCCATCCGCTATCTAACGTATTTGGCACAATAATCACATAGCCGGGCCCGCCCCAGCTCACAACCGATATACCACCATAAATAAGCCTTACCTGGACTTTTTGTGGGTCTCTTGAGACTGCAGAGTATCGTGCAGTATCCAGGTAATCAAGCCCTGAAAGTTGAGGCGCTGTGCTTGATATGTCAAACCCAAGGCCTGATGCTACCTGTGCAGCAGAATAATCCGTGCCAGGGAAAAGCCTGCCGCGCCTCTCATCCATTACGCCTTGGTTAAAGCCATAGCCAATATACAATATTGTTGCACCTTTTTGTGCAAGCTCTTTCAGGCTCTTGCCCTCACCGCTTGTAAGTGCAAGTGATGCAGGTATGTATCCCGTTGGTATGATTATCAAAGGGGTTGTGCCGTTAGGCAGTGATTCAAGCTCATCAAGATAAATTTCATTAACAGTAAGACCGTACTTGCTGAGCTCATCACTAAGAGATTGCTTGAACTCATTGTAATATGTTGCTTGCTCTCTTCGTGAGTTTAGGACATAAACCTGGCTTGGCAGTGGCCCATCTGCAGCATCCATAAATAGCTCAATTTCCTTGACACCTTTGCCTTCAACCTTTACGATTGCGTATGGTGTCATCACACTGTGCTCTTTTATGTTAGCAATCCCATAATCACTTACATCAAGCGTTATGTATGGGGTGATGGTGCTACTGGGCGTTTCAGCCTCAAGGCCAACACTTTGTATTGTAAACAGGATATACCCGATAATAAGGCCAAGTATGAGTATGAAAATCCCTATGTAGAGGAATACCTGCCTCATAGCGCCTTTTAAGACAGGCTTGTTTTTCTGGAGTGTCTCAGTGCTTTTTACATCTTGTTTTTGTGTTTTTGATTTAAGTGCTGCGAGCACGATGCCTATGGCATCGCCAGCACCCAGGGTTTTTTTCTTTGTGGGAGTAAATCTCTGTATATATTTTGTTTCCTTCCGTATCAAAAACTTATACTTCCTGCCTTCAACCATTATTTTCCCCTCAGGCTGCTAGCGCACTGTCTCCAAATACCCTTCACGTACCATTTTGTTGAGCACCTGCTCAACCCTGCTTTCACCAACTTTGTAAATCTTGCAGAAATCACCGATATTAATTTCGCCTGCATGCTCACGAATCCAGTCCTGTATTTTGAGCATCAGTGCATCATCCGAAAACTTCTCAAGCTCATCCACCCTGAGCTTAAGCTCATTTCGCTCATCTCTCAGCTCAAGCATATCCTTGCTCAGCTTTTCATTGCTTTCCCTGAGCCGCGCATTCTGCTGCTCTAGCTCCTCAATTTTTGTGAGCAGTGCATCGTATTTTGTGTAGAGCTTTTCATAGTCAGAAGTTGCAAACTCGCGTATCTCTGCAAGGAATACATCAAGCACTTGCATATAGCTTGCCAAATCAACCTCATAAGCATCTTTAAGCAGCACAAGAATATTGGTTGTATATCTCAGCAGCTCCAGCTGGCGCTTGCGCATGCTCGTTTCCGGTGTTACTGTATACATCATCTCTATACTGTCTGGGTGTAGGTATAGTATGCTGAAAAGGTAAGGAACACCATCTATATCCCTGCTGTCAATTTTTATGATTGCTATGCTGTCTTTGACATCCGCAATTTCAGAATCAGGAATCCCCTCAGCAATCTTGAGGAGCTGTTCTTTTTGCACTTTGCGCCTGGCACCAAACCTGAATGATGCGCCCATCGGCTCAATCACAATGTCAGTTCCTTTTTTATCACTTGACATAAATCATATCCCCTCTGCTTTTGGCACATATCTCATATGCGCAGTTGCCAATAGAAATATTAGCAGCAGCAAGCCTGCAAGGAAAGACCCCAGCGATAAGCTCATTACGAGCAGAATAAGCATTAGGAAAGCTCCTATCCCTCCGTAGATGATGAGCGAGCGCTCAAACCCGCCACGCTTTTTTTGGTGCTCTTCAGCATGCTTCTCGCACACAACAAGGCGGTTCCCTTGCTCTGTTTTGGTTTTTCTCTTAATCCATCTTATTGCAGATATAACATAGTCCTCTTTTATAGGATATCCAGTGACGTGCTTTGGCTTGCCATCATCCTGCTTAGTGCAGTATATGCACACACCACGCACAAGCCTGGCCTTGCTATGCTTTACAGCTGTGCCAGGCTTTTTTTCGCTGGTTGCAGGCATACCCAACAGCGATGCAAAAAGCCCTTCCTTACTGCTACCCACCCAGCTCCACCTCCGTGCTTTCGCCACGGACACCAAGCTTCTTGTAGTCCGCTTCTGAGAATATGTTGATGATAACGCTATCTTCAACACCAAGGTCTTTTAGGAACGCTGTAATATCATTCCTGTCGACATCATACCTTTCCATCATTATGACAAAGTCAACCACATCCATATGCCTGTTTGCTTTATCAAACATAGAAGTGATTTCTTCAACCTTCTCATCAGCAAGCCCAAACATCCTGAGCTTTTTGCGCAGCTCATCACGTTCAAACGAAAGTGTCTTGCCCACAATATCACCTTCACCAACAAGCTTTGGCTTTACGTCAAGGAAGTACTCAACAACCGGCTCTTCCCCTTCAATCTTTGAAAGCAGGAACGTCTCAGGGTATGGGGTGCTCGTCTGCAGTGCCATGTTTACTGCGGCCTGGCCAACACCAAGCCGTGCAATCTGCTTGCGCATGTAATCGCTGAAGTTGAGCGAGTTCTGCAGGTAATCCAGGAACTTCTCAAACTTGACCCTGAGTATGAATGTTGTGCCTACGTTTGAGAAGATTGCTTCACTAATATCAGTTGGGTTTTGTGAGGCAACGAGCAGTGCAAACTGGTACTTACGGCCTTCCCTGACAATCATCACAGCATCGCTGTTTTCCTCCTTTGCAATTTTCCACGCCTCATCAAGCACAATGATGAGCTTGATACCCTTGCTTTTCTCCCACCCGACAAGCCGCATCTTTTCCTTGATGAACTGCAGCACGCTCAGGGCGGCAAGCGCACGCATTGTCTCATCGGGCAGCCCTGACAAGTCAAGGTCAACCATCCCGGATGAGATGAGTGCGTCCAGGTCGATAGTGCTCGGCTGTGCAAAGAAGTCCTCGCCTTCACGTGTGAATTTCTTTATCCTGTAGATTGCATTTTCAAGCTCAACCGGGAACTCATAAGTGCCAGATGATAACTTTTCTTCAAGCACTTCAACAACATTCTTAAGTGTTGGCGGCTGCATCAGGTTGCCGAGCGCATCTTTCTGGTTGCGCTCTGACATCTTGAACCCCTTGTTAACATAAGCTTTCTCCAATGCTTCCTCGGTCAACCGCTTTTGCTCAGGATAGTTCCCAATATCAGTAAGTATCTCAAGGCTCCTTGAGATTTGCTTTACCCTGTCAAGAGGGCGCATGCCTGCAAGGTCAAGCAGGTTGAGGTATGACCCCCTGCCAAGTGCAAGAACCTTGCCACCGGCTTGTTTGACCCACTCACGGTATTCGCCAGCCCAATCTATTATGAGCGCGTTCGTTCCCCAAACGAACGATGCACGGGTAAGGAACGTTTTGATAAAGTATGATTTTCCTGCACCGGATATACCAACAACCGCTATGTGCGGGTTTGTTACATTTGCAAAACTCCAGTGGAATGGCTCATTAAACACAGCAGTCCTTCCAATATATATAGAATCCCCAGGGTCGCCAGTAACAAGCTCTGCGGGCGGCTCTGGTGGCCGGGTTATGATGCCCCTGCTAGCAACATCAGAGCTGTAGAGCTTTTTGTTTTTCACTTTGATTATTCCCATAGCATCACCCTGTTTTTTCAACAAGCTCACTGTAGCTTGTGGGTATAGTGTATTCCCACTCAAGGCACATCTCTGCATCCTCACCGACTAAATCAACAATCTCGGCGTTGAAGCTATTCGAGAGCACAGCTTTGATTTCTTTTGACTGGTTGAGCACCTTATCACGTGCCTCATCCATTGTGATTCCCTTTGCAACCGTCATAACATACATCACAGCAGCGATTGGCTTGACACCGCTTGCAAGCCTGCGCAGCAAATTCTCGTTTATCTCTTTCTCTTTCTGCCACCTATCTATCTTAATAACATCTGGCTCAGCTTTTTCCATCTCCCTTTTTATCCTCAGGCTTGCCTCGTATACCTTTGCCTGTATGCTCTCCCTGTAGGCTGCGATATCTTTTGTTGAGACAAGAAGGTTAAGCTTGATAGGGGCGTTTATTGCACCAAGCGCAGCCTCAAAATCACGCATGTAAATTTCAGCACGCTCTTCGGATTTTCCTGCGATCTCTTCCCTCTCAGGGATGTTTATGAGCATGTATTTTGCAGCGATGAACTTGCTCCCGCTTCTTTTTATTATCACATCCTGCCCGGGTGGGAATACATATTCCCCCTTGGTGTATGTGATTTTCATTATCTTTGTGAAAATAGGGGTTACTATATGCCCAGCATAAAGGTACGCGCCAATAATGATTGAGAGCAGGAGCCCTATAATAAAGAGAGGAAGCCCGCTTTGGAATAGCATGAACAGGCTCAAAAGCACAACAAATGCAACACCAACAATCATGTAAAGCCTAGGTATTTTTGGCATCCTTTATCACCACTCTGGGGACATGAATTCCCAGTCATAGCAGGCCTTCATCCTGTTATGCGTAAGGTCATCAACGCGCACTGACATGCCACCGCTAAACGTAGCCTTGATTTCACGTGCGCGCACCTTTGCAGCGTTCACGGCCGAATCCTTTGATATCCCCCTTGCAGAAGTTTGCAGCAAGTATGTTATTGCGCGTGGCTTATTGGGTGACTTGTACATTGCCTCAAGCATCCTCTCCCACATCAGCCTTTCCCTCTCAAGCACTTCTATTGTGCGCTCATCAGGCTTTTTCTTCTGCTTTTCAGCGGCAATTTTCATATCGACCTTTGCCTTCTCATCCTCAATCGCACGCACATATTTTCCCATATCCCGCTCATACAGCACTGTTGATATCTTCACCGGGTCTTTAAGGCTCGATATTGTCCTCTCAAAATACTGCGTGTAATCCTTTACTTCATCATCGCTTTTGTTTGTCATTGTCTCGTATACATCAACACTCATAAAGACACTTGCAACATACTCCTCGCCCTCCTGCCTCAACACGGCATCCTCAGGTGGTGACATTTCAACATCATATTTAACCTTGATGTCTTTTTGGAACTTCGTGATGAACGGGACGTAAATGTTGCCAGCTGAATAAAAAAGCCAAGAAACCCCTGCAGCAATAATCGCGAGCAGTGCGATTGGCTGCACTTGTGTGGCAAATATCATAAGGAATACTCCAATCAGGAGGGCAGCATATGCAAGAGTCTCGTTTTGCTCCATTAAAACCCTCCTTATAGTTTCTCTTTGCAGTCGTACTGGTATGTCTCTATATCCTCACCCGCAGCGCTTGCAACCACACCAACTATCCACGGTGCACTGAATGCAAGTATCAGCCCGAGCACTGCTCCTATTGCGATTGTTGTGGCCCACACGTTTGTCCTTGACCTGAACTCAGCACCCAGTACCTGCCCCCCAGCGTAAATCAGCCCTGCAAACACAAGAAGCGTAAACGCAAGAAGCGGCATCACAGCTTTGATATCAACGCAAATGTTATTCAGCTCTTCAGGAAAGCCTGCAAACGCAAGTGCAAAGCCGAACACCAGCGCCAGTATCAAGTATTTAGCACTAGACATTTCAGATCACCTTAGCTATATTCGGTGGAATATTTTAAAAGGGTTTTCCCCTGCTTTTAAAAGTTAGAGCGGGCCCGACGGGATTTTTGGGCGAGCGATAGCCGCGTGGGCTAGCGCACAGAACCCGTGACCTTCGGATTAAAAGTCCGCCGCTCTGGCCAAGCTGAGCTACGGGCCCATGCAAGCCTTCAGTAGTGCAGGGCCAGGAGCCATTGCTTCGCTGGCCCGTGCAAGCCTACCTGCAGGTTGCGTGAAGCTATTTATATGGGTTATCCTTAAATACTTAAATATGCCAGAGCTGCAAAGCCGCAAGCCGCACGAGATTGTTCATAGGCCGGTTAGCTCACGCAAGTATGACTATGGGCACTTGCTCGTTATAGGCGGGTCAAAGCATTATGCAGGTGCACCGATACTAAACGCGCTTGGTGCGCTTATTGCAGGGGTGGATGTGGTAACAATAGCGGCACCGCGGCGTGTTGCGGATGTGGCAGTTGCGCATTCCCCGGATATTATTGCATACCCGCTTGAGGGCGACGTGCTCGAGCCATCGCATTTGCACGAAGTAAATGAAATCATCAGGCGCAACGTCACAGCAATACTTATCGGGAGCGGGATGGGGCGGGATAAGAAATCGCTCGATTTTGTTGTTGAGCTCTACAATGCACATAAGAATATCCCTTTCGTGTTTGATGCTGATGCACTTTATTGTGCCGGGAGGATTGACTTTTCGGCAAAGGACTTGCTAATCCCGAATGTGAAGGAGTTCGGGCTGTTTTCCGCAAGTGATTTGCCAAATGCAACTTCTGTTAAGACAACGGCATTCTCGCTCAAGTCATCGCTTCTTGTCAAGGGCCATACCGATTACATATCGGATGGGAAGCGCGTTAAAGAGGTAAAAGACAGCTCTGCCAAGTCAGTTTACCTTGCAAAAGGAGGTACGGGCGATATGCTCGCAGGTGTTTGCGCATCTCTTATTGCACAGGGCATCCAGCCGTTTGAGGCTGCGTGCATAGGTGCAAGCGCAATGAAGCATGCAGGGACAGTGTTAGGCAGGAAATATGGGCCGTTTTACCTGCCAAGTGATGTGCTTAAGGTGCTTCCGGAAGCTCTCGTGGACGAGCTTGGCAAATAGAAACGTTTTTAAACCCTGATATCCCCAAAACCTTAGAATTATGATAATAGGGGGTAAAAAGGTATGGCTCGCTCAATGAAAACAAGTTCCCTTAGGCTTGTTTCTGCACCTAAGGATGTTCGCGAAGAGTTTGACTCCTTGAAAAAGGACACGGCTGAGCTGGAGCACTCAAAGCCGTGGATTAGGCGCGTACCGCAGCTTGTGCGCAATACGTTTTATGGCATAACTGCTGCAACAATGCTGTTTTTTGTTTCCCAGTCATATGCGCACGTACAGATCCCGGAGGTGCCTGGTGAGCCTGGCGTAGTGGAAAATGCTGCTGTGGAGAAGCCACAACAGCAACAGCCACAGGCACCTCCAGCTAACGCAGGTGTAGTGCATGAAAGCCAGCCTCAACAGCCCAGCTTGAAAGATGAATCACAATCACCTGTGCAACTGCCCAGCATAGAGTTGAGTAATGAGCTTAAGGAGAAATACATATCCTATAAGAAAGGCGACGTAAAAGAAAAGGATATGAACGCTGCCATTGCGAGTGAGGCTGCAATAATTGTAAAAAATAAAGATCCTACATCGTTTGCAAGAGTTGTTGAGGAGTTGAAGAGCAAGCTTGAAAACTGGTGTAATTGTAATGATAAATGTAAAAATGCTAAACCCAAGTCTGTAAAAGCCAAGCCGGCCAAACCTGTGAAGAAAGGAAAAGGCAAACCTCCTTCCACGAAAGAAGGCAAAGCAGCAGTTGCAGGCAAACCTCAACCTAAGGAAATAAGCAAGGAAGAGTATGAAAAAAATATCTGTAAGAATTGCGAGAATGAGAAACAGCCAACAGTTGTTATTGTAAAAAGACTTGCTGAAGAAAAAGATGTAGAATCAGGTGGAAGCAAACCACTCCAAAGTGGAGATGTAGAATCAGGTGAAAGTAAACCACTCCAAAGTGGAGATGTAGAATCAGGTGAAAGCAAACCACCTGCGCTTAATGTGAGCGTTGGACCAACAAATGAATCATCAAAGAAGCAACCTTCTTATTACGAACTCGCTGTTCCTTTTTTGGGTGGCTACTTACAAGCCCTTGACCCATATGGGAAAAACTTAACACAGATGTATGGGACAACACCATTTATGCTTAGCTTTTTGCTTAACAATCCCAATCTTGGTTTTTCTGTGTTAGGCGGGTATAATGGCAGGTTTTATGAATTTGATGGTGATGGCGGGACAGTATATTCAAGGCATTCATCGCTTGCAGGCATTGGCCCATACCTGCGCTTGGATGACACAAGCATAAGCGTGCTTGCAACACTTGACGGTGATCTTAATCCGGAGAACCTTGGCCTTATGGCGCTTGTTAGCAGTGATAAGCTTAATCTCATTCTTCGCACACAGTTCAGAAGTGATAAGCCAACAATGTTTGCGCTTCACTATTGGGATCCAAAAAGCACCTATCCACTAATATTAGATATGCAAGGCTCACTCACACAGGTTAATGATCTTCTAATGAAATCAGAGTACTCACTGTTTTATACAGAGGGACAGCTTCAAATCCCATTACTAAAAGGTGCATCGGTCTATCCAAACCTTGTGATAGGTGGGCTGTATCATTGTATGAATGCCGATCCAAATGAAAAGTGCATTGTTGGAGGCAAGGTTGGCCTCTCACTTACATATGACTGGCTTAATATTGGTGCTACATACAACTCAGCAGTTGCTTCAACTTCAGTTTTCGTTCCTGGCGAGGGGACATACGAAAAGGGTGGTGTTGCTTACAATGGTACCCTTATTAAATCAGGCAATGATTATATTAGTGGCTTTTCTGCATTTTTAAGGTTTAAGCTGCTGCCTGGCATTAACAGTGATAATTTGCAATTCATAGGAGGCTTAACCTACACACAAGTAGGCAATAATATTTTTGTAGGGGTACCCCTCCAATTTATCCTTAGGTGGTGAGTTTAGATGGACAACAAGGCAATTATAATAATAGTAGGGCTGCTCTTCCTTCTTGCATCCACATCAGCGTTTGTGGTGAACATCAAAGGAGACACGCTGTATAACCCTGCTGGTGAAGGAGTAAAGCCCGCACCGAACGGGCTGAGTGTATATCCACAGGTTGTACCGCGATACTGTGACATAACCGTCACATCCGCACCGAACAAGCAGGTTAAGGTATATGCAAGGAACTACATTGATACGGGTCTTGGGTGCAAGACTAACTCGAACGGCGTATGCACCTTCAGGTTTTCAAGCGCACAGCCACAGGGCACGTATTATGTTTCAGGGAACGGTTTGCAAGTTGCAGTTGTGCTTGACCCATCCGCACACTGTGCACAGGAGATTTCCTCGCTTTATTTCCAGCAGGATAACGTAAAAGTTGCAGCGGGTGTGCCTTACATATTTAACACGAGCGCATACGCACCAGACGGCTCTGCAGTTGTCCCAAAGCCAGTGTTCTCGCTCGTAAATGCAAGCATAGGCACATTATCATACCCAGACTATCTCACACCAAACCAGGTCCAGTTTGTTGGCTCCCTGGTTGGCACCACCAAGATTATAGCAGAGTACTCAGGCAAGGTTGCAACTGCAACTGTCACCGTGACACCTGGCAGGTGTAACGTGCTCAAAGTATCCAAGCCAGATGTTGCATACACAGCTGGCACCAACGCCACAATATTGATTAGCACAACAGACAGGTTTGGCAACACGAAAAGCAACATTGAGGTGCTTGTGAAATATGCTGCACCAGACGGCACGGTGATTGAAAAAAGCGCATACTCAAACGAGGCCGGCAAGGCCGCAGTGGGCATTCCGGTAGGCACACGTGCGGGCACAGGCCGTGTTCTTGTGGACACTAAGCCACAACTAGCCTGCCCCGACCAGAAGAGTGAATATTACTTCAGCGTAATCCCATCATTCCCAGCTTCAGTAGCGATTGTGCCACAATCAAAAACATTAAACGTTCACGATATGGAACGGTTCAAGGCATACGTTTATGATGAGTATGGCAATGAGATTAAGGATGTGAACATCACGTGGGAGAGCAGTGATGCATCCATTGTTTCCATTGATAGCGCAGGTGTTGCAACTGCAAACAGGCCTGGAAGTGCGGCTGTGACAGCAACCGTATATTATGATATGATAGCGGTCACACCGCAGTGTGCAGGCGTGTTTTGTGTTCCTGTTGCATCTCTTGTAAAAGTCCCTGTGAGCGGGAGTGCACAAGTTACTGTGCTCAACGGCAAGGCGGACCGTATTGTTATCCAGCCTGTTGCACCCACAGTGGTTGCAGGCGGCACACAGCAGTTCACAGCCACGCTTTATGACGAGTTCAACGCAGTTGTGCCAAATGCGGTTTTCACGTGGTCCGCAACCAACGGCACGATAACGCAGGGTGGCCTTTACACTGCACCCACAAAGACAGGTGTAGATATTGTGAATGTTTCTTCAGGGGCGGTGCGTGCGAGCACACAAGTGACAATTATCAACGGCCCTGCAGCTGCAATCAAGGCGTATTCTGAAGGGCCGCGAGCAGTTGTTAACACGCGCCACGTGCTTTTTGCAAATGTTACGGATGCATTTGGCAATCCTGTTAGCAACGTTCTTGTGAATTACGAGCTGCTTAGTGGGGATGTGGCGCCCGCATCAGGCCAGTTCACCACACAGCAGGACGGTATGGGGGCATTCGTTGTCACTGCCGGCCCGACTGAAGGCAAGGCCATTTACAAGATGGCTGTTGATGGCACGTCAATCCAGGATGATGACTTTTTTGAGGTATACATTCCGGATATAGTATTATCCGGTGTTGTTACGGATTACTATACACAACAGCCAGTCGATGGGGTTCTTGTCCGTGTTGAGGGCACGCAGTACAGTGCAACCACAAACGCGACCGGCCATTATATCATAAATGGTATTGCACAAGGTGGCAAGTATAACGTCACGTTCAGCAAGGCAGGCTACAGGAGCGAGCGCACTGAGGTGAGCCTCCTCAAGGATAACGAGGATAACAACTATACGCTTAACGCTGAGATCCGTGTTTACACACAGGTTTCTGGCACGGTGCGCAACGAGTCTGGCAGCTTGATGCAGGGTGTAAACGTAACGTTGTATGAAGGCAATGCATACCTCACAAGCGCCCTTACAGATGCGCAGGGCAGGTATGCGTTTAGCATTGCACCCGGCCGCGGTTCTGTCCAGTTCACGGTTACTGCATCAGCACCCGGCTATGACAGTGCATCTGCTGGAACAGTTATAACGCCAGGCGTGCCTGTTGTGATAAACCTCGTCCTCCGCGGATACGACACTGTACCACCAATAATAATGTTTGTAGGCCAGACACCGCCGGACGGCACATACCAGGGCGGCACATTCACTGTTATGACGCTTGCATCAGACCCGCACTACAGCTCAACGGTTATCACTGTAGTGAGCGGTGCGTCCAGGTCGCAGGTTGCGAGCTGTGCAACACAAGCGTGCAGCGCATCCATTACAGGTGGTGCATTCCCTGACGGTGCGATTACTGTGATTGCAACGGCAAACGATACGCGGGGCAACACTGCGAGCATCCAGAATAACTATTATCTTGATTACGTTGCACCTGCCGTAACTTTTGTTGCGCCTACACCTGCTGATGGGAGCACTCTTGACAAGCCGTTCATTATTAACGTGAGCGCTTCTGACAGCACGGGTGTGAAGAAAGTTGAGATTGCAATAGTTGCTGGTGGAAGCACAGTGCACACTGAGCAGTGTGCAGGTGCAAGCGTGTGCACCTATCTCCTGAACAATTCAGTGTACAATGGTGCAATCCAGGCAGTTGCGACTGCATACAGCGAGCTTAAGAGCTCAACAGAAGTGAGGGCGTTCACAGTCATACCTCCAAAGCCAGTGCTCACATCACTGTTAATTGCGCCTTCAAGCAGCAGTGCATATGTGGGT
Source organism: Microcaldota archaeon (assembly GCA_026413685.1). Lineage (GTDB taxonomy): Archaea > Micrarchaeota > Micrarchaeia > CAILAH01 > CAILAH01 > CAILAH01. The sequence goes on from JAOAKK010000007.1 coordinate 15,157, forward strand.
GACACAGTCACAATAACAGCGAAAGCGCTTGATGAGAAGGGCAGGCCGATGCAGAACGTCCCTATCGACTTTACGGCCAGTGGCGGCAGTGTGCCTGTCCAGCACACTGTGACAAATGCGAGTGGCGACGTGCGTGTACAATACCAGTTCCAGTCCGCTGGCACGTATACAATCACCGCAAACTCAAGCGCGCTGAGCAATTCAACCTCTGTTACAATCAGCGAGGTCCCGATTGCATCAGTACAGCTGGCTGCAGTGCCAAGCTCTTTGCTTGTTGGCCAGGTCAGCACTGTTACTGCAACAGTGCTTAACGCACGTGGCCAGCCTGTCCCGAACGCCCGGGTATCCTTTGCATCGAGCGGTGGCATCATACTCCCATCAACGGCAGCAACCGATGCAAACGGCCGTGCAGTTGCACAGTTTGTATCACTTCTGCCCGGTACGTATGAGATTAATGCAACTGTGGGTGCGCTAAGGAACTCAACTTCAGTTTTGGTAAGCGTAATCCCACCAGCATCAATCACGGTTGTAGCTGTCCCATCAGAAATGAGGACGGGCCAGACAAGTGTGGTCACTGCAACGGTGCGTGATGCCCTCGGCCAGCCGATAAGCGGTGCAACAGTGAGTTTTGCATCTGATGGCGGGACGATAGCACCTTTGTCAGCGCTCACAGATGCGAACGGCCGTGCATCTGCACAGTTCAGCGCACCTGTTGTTGGCGTGTACAAGGTTAATGCGACAGTTGGCACGATTACTGCGTCAACAAACATCAACGTAAACGCTGGCTCGGTACCCACACAGCTCAGGCTTGTTGCATCACCACAGACAATACTAACGGTTGGCTCGAGTGATATTGTTGTGCGCGTCGTTGACCAGTATGGTGACGGCCTGCCGCATCAGCAGGTTACATTCGTATCGAGCGGTGGCACGCTCTCTGCACAGTCAGCAATGACAAATGCAACGGGCTATGCAACTGTAAAGTTCAGCGCAGCACAGGTGGGCACATACCAGGTTAATGCAACTTCAGGGCAGCTTGCAAATTCAACGTATGTGCAGGTGATGGCTGTGCCAGTTGCAACATCGCTCACAGTGCAGGCAAGCCCTGCAAGCGTTCCAGCAGGCGTATCAAGCACGATTACAGCAACGGTGCGTGACCAGTACGGTGCCCCGATGGCTGGCCAGGCAGTCCAGTTTAGTGCTACTGGCGGCAGTATTGCGCCACAGTCAGCTGTTACTGGGCAGGATGGCAGGGCGGTTGTGCAGTTTATTTCTAACGCGCCTGCTACTTATACAATAACAGCTGTTAGTGGTGCACTCACAAACACGACTGCTGTTACAGTTACACAACCATCAGGCACTGGTGTGCTCAGCGGCACTGTGACAGATGCAAGCGGTGCGCCTGTGCAGGGTGCAAACGTTAGTGTTATGAAGAGCTACACAGTACTGTTCAGCACACTGGCAGGCCCTGGAGGTGCATACTCTTTCAATATCCCTGCTGACACGTATGATATTGTGGTCGAGGCGCAGGGTTACCTGCCAGTAAGGGATTACGGTGTCCGTGTGCTTGATGGTGGCACAACTGTAAAGAACTACCAGCTCACGAAGCTATCAAGGCTGTATGGATATGTCCTTAACAGCACGGGCAGCCCTGTTGCCGGTGCAACGCTTAAGGCATACAGGAACGGCAACCTTGCAGGCACGGCAGTATCGCAGGCTAACGGTGCGTATGAGTTCAAGCTTGCCGCTGGTGTGTATGTTGTTGAGACGACACATCCGTCATACCAGCGTGCACTTTACACTGTATACCTGCCACCTACAACTGAGCTTGCGAAGGATGTAACTTTGTATAGGTGATTGCGATGGCAACAGGTATGGCACTAAGAAACGCATTGGTTGCATTTGTTCTTGCGCTTGCTATGCTAATGTCTCCAGCAAGCGCAGGCACGCTTACAGGCAAGGTTGTTGATGCAGCCACAATGGCGCCGGTGAGTGGTGCGCAGGTTAACGTCTATGACACGGATAACGTGCTCGTTTCGCAGCTGACAACAGCACAGGATGGCACGTTTTCACAGCAGAACATCTCAGGGCATTTGACTTTGCGCATTTTACACGCGCAGTATTCGGGCAGCATGTTTACTGCAAATGCTGGCCAAGGCACAACTGATATGGGCAACCTGCTGCTCGTACCGCTTGCAACTATTCGCGTATCTGTATTGAGCAATGCATCAGCACCGCTTTCGAGCGGTGTTGTGAGGGTAATCCAGGATGGCAACGAGGTTGTTGCCAGGCTTGACGGCGCTTCTGGTGACCTAAAGGTATCACCCGGTGATTATTTTGTTGTGTTCAGTGCGCCTTATCACCTTGAGCAGGCGTATAGGGTAGTGGTTGCGCCAGGTGAGATTAAGCAGCTGACTTCCTCGCTTGAGCCCACCCCTGTTGATACAATGCCCGTTGTGCAGGCTGTTGACGTGCAGCTTGGCACCCAAGCGGTTAACGCTGGCAGTGAAGTGCAGCTGAAGGCAATCGCAACATATAACGATGGGCACAAGGAAGATGTTACAGCAGCAGCGTTGTGGGATGTGGGTAGTGCAGGTGTTATCTATGATAAAATGCTGATTGCGACTGGTGCTGGCACACATACAGTACGTGCATCGTTTGGTGGGAAGAGCGGCACAGCCACACTTACAGTTGGCTTTGGCAAGGTGCGCGCACTTGATGTGCAGGCAAGCCCAGCTCAGGTATACACTGACCAGCCTGCAACGCTTACTTCATACCTTGTGGATGTTTACGGTAACAGGCAGGCAACTTCAAGTGTCAACTATTCGGCAACCTGCGGTTCGGTGCAGGGTAACGTGTTCAGGAGCACATCGGCATGCACGGCACAGGTTACATCAGTTTACAGCACCAACGCAAGCCTTCGCGATACAGTCTCGATATTAGTAACACAGAGAGACAGCGGCTCTTCATCATCAAGAGGCAGGAGCTACGAGGGCGGTTCGTCATCATCCTCGAGCAGCTCATCTTCAAGTGGTACCTCAAGCACTTCCACCGGCAGCACTTCACAGCCGCAGCAGCCACAGCAGGAGGCCGTAACAATTGTGAAATTCATCTTCCCAGCATCAGCATACGTTGGCGACACTGTTGAGGTTACAGTGCTCGACAGCCACAGCAATCCTGTTGATGGTGCGCTCATAGTGGTAGTAATGCCCGATGGCAGGGACATATCGCTTGTCACGGCCAACGGTGGCAAGATTACGCTCTTGCCGGCCACACCTGGTGATTATGTGTTCAAGTCGCCGAGATATGTGGTCTCAGGCACGAATGTGCTCACAGTAAAGGAAGTGCCTCTCGTGACAAAGCCGCCCATAAAGCCGCTCGACATGAGCGGTTATGAGGATGCAGGGAAGGATACCGGCACGGCCAACAATCCACAGGCGGTGCACCGCGATATGCTCGGTGTGATATTTGCAGCATTCAGTGGTGAGATATCACCTGCGGATGCTATCAAGGCCACAATGCCACTCTGGACAATAATAGGTGCGCTCATATTTGCAGCTGCAGTGTTCTTTGTTGTCTATACCTATATGATTGGGGGGCAGCAGCCACAGCAGCAAGCGCATCCTGAGAAGGCAGGTGAAAGTGGCAAGCAGGAAGTACGTGCCCAACTCAAGCCTTTGCCAGCCGCCCGTAATACCCAGCCGTCCCCTGATGCACAGAAGCCTGCATACGAGGCGGCACCGCCTCTTGCAAGGCAGCAGCCTCCCAAAGCCAGGGCGAAAGAGCAATCACGAAAGGTAAGTGACGAGATTGAGAGCCTTGAGCAGGAGCTCAAGGAAAAGATGGCGCGCCTTAAACGGCTTAAGGAAGAGCAGCAGCGGCTTTAGCTTTTTCTTTTGATTTTTTAAATGTTTTTCCTATAATTAAGCCGCAGAGTGTGGGAATATGGGTAAGTTCTCAATATCAACACCCCCATCAAGTGCGGGGCTTATGAGGTTTAGTGATGTAAGCACAGGCGGGATAAAGGTTGAGCCACAGCACGTTTTGATTGCAGCTGTGCTCATAATAGTTTCAATATTCCTGCTGCACCTCATCCTTGGCTAATAAATAACTTTATCCCATAACAAGAAGGCCACAGCAAATAGCTTTTAATATTTGCCAGTTTATCTTACTTTTATGCCCTCAAAAGAGTTCGTGGATGAGCTCACACCACGTGATGTTTTCCCGCTGTTTGAGTCAATAAGAAAATCACTTTCATACTATTTTGCAACGCACGTAATCCAGCACCCAACCCTGCGCAGCGCATATCTCTCATGCTCGTGTGGCGTGTTCATTACGTATAGGGATCAGAAAGGCAACGTGCGGGGGTGTATGGGGCTGCTTGACACTGACAGGCCTCTTATGTATGCAGCCATCGATTCAGCCATTGCTGCAGCTGTGGATGACCCGCGGTATGAGCGCATCATAATAGATGATGTTGTTGGCATCTCAATAGAGATGACACTCATAAAAGGCATCACAGAAATATCCGGGAACTTTGACGATGCGCGTGCGCAGTTTGTCCCTGGCATGCATGGCCTTTATGCGGAAAGCGGTGTTAAGGCAGGAGTCCTGCTTCCGCGTGACATTGCTGACCTTGGCCTTGATTTTGACGGTGCACTCAGGAAAGTCCGTGCAAAGGCAGGCATCACTTCAGCATCCGCAGATGCCAAATACTACATGTTCCCTGCACGCGTGTTTGTGCAGACAGGGCTTGGCACGGATGTGATGGACATTACAAAAGCGCCGGCCCAGAAGCAGCCGCAAGATAAGCGTGCAAAAAAGCAGAAGCCTCAACCCTCAAAGAAAGGGTTCTTATCATTTTTGGCAGGAGATTCAAAATGAAGATAATCGGCTATGACAATGATACATATGCAATTCTTGTCAAGAAACGGCAGCTTGAGAATGCCGGTTTCGTGAAAGATGAAGATGTATACGTTATCACGCTTGAAAAGGGCATGCTTGCCGTAATACGCAAGTATTCATTTCGTGAGCACCTGAAGGAGAAAGTGCGGGCATCGCTTGAGCTTCCTGATATGCCGACAACACCCCTTAGTGCCGAGGATGTTGCACTCCTTAAGAAAATCACTTCTGTTAAATTTGAGGAGCGCATTCCCGAGAATGTCCTGCGTATGCTTTCTGATGATGAGATGAGAACGCTCAAGTCCCTTGTCGACCGTGGTATCCTGCACGTGTACAAGGGAGGCAAGTATGAGGAGAAAGGCGTGTATGCAATCTCAAAAGAAGCTTACAGGTTTGTCCGCAGGCTTATTGAGGGTGGGCACACCAGCGTGGATAATGCTGGCAGGAGCAGTGCCGCGGTTGGTGTTGAGAATGTGCCGATAAGGCAATCCACGGGTGGAAGGCAGGCGCCCGGCACACAAAAGCAAGTGGAGGCTGCTGCTGAGCAGCCAGTTGCTGATTATAAGCAGGTGAGTGATGCCATAAAGGCGCTTGAGAAAGATGGCATTGTTGTAATCCAAAACGATGAGCTTGCACGCAGCATCTCAATGGTGCTTCAGGAGAAAATAAAGAAGGGCAGCGTTATGGGGATGAAAGGGTTTGATGGCAAGTATTACATAATGACATCAAAGAAATACCAGGAGGCGGATTCTCTCATACGCACATACCTTGCTGAGAACAAGCGCGCCACACTTTCAGAGCTCTCAAAAAGCCTTGGGCTCAGTGAAACTGTGTGCAGGGGTGTGCTTAACTTCCTGCTTGAGAGCGGCGATGTGATAGAGAAGTCGCGCGGCAGGTATGAGCTGGTATTATAACTTGGCCTAGATCTCTTTTTTGGCTATTGGCAGGATAAGTGCAGCCCCACCATCATCATACCCAATAACAACGCCCTTTTGCGCCATAACTGAGAGGTGTGCCCTTTCCATCCCAGCAAACTGCGGCCCAAGGTCTATCAGGTTTTCTACTTTGAGCAAGTGCCCTGGATTTTCAATCCCAGCATTTTTGCCGCATTCAATGAGCATGAACGAGTCTTCTTTTGCAGGGTCTGCCCTGCTTATTATGGTTAAGACAAGCGTGCCCTCATTAGCTGGCCGCAGCACTTCTTTGACCCTCGTGCTAAGCTCAGCAATATCAAAATCCTGGCGCACCTTGGCACCCTTGTAAAGCAGCTTTGCACTTCTCAGCTTATCCCTGACCATCACGCTCTCAACTGAGGCAAGCTTGGCAACCTCAAACGCCTTGCCGTGGCTTTTTCTTACCCATTCAATTATCCCTGCGAGCTCATCCTTTTCCTCTGGTGTTATCATATACAATGGCACGAACTCGATTATAGGGACATTCACGGATTTCTCAACATGCGAGCTGCCGTTTGCATCTGTAATGATGCTAGATAATGATTTCCTGCCTTTCATAAATACCCTGTATACCCCATCAACCTTATTGCCATCAGTGTGTGGGATGACTGTCCTAACGCAATCCGGAAGGTCGGTTATCCCTTCAAAAATGAGCTTCTGCTTTTTCTTGTAGGTGTAGTATTCAGTTGATATTTTTGTCCTCCCAAATACTGTGTGTATGTAATATGTCTCAATCATATCAGGCCCGGCCTTCCTGGAATTAAAATCCTTTTTTGGAGGCATCGCATGCCCAGTTTTCTCATTGGTGCTGTTATTCCCTTCAGTATCCTTAGGGGGCTTTTTGCCGAAAAATATCATGCACTAATTTGGAAAAAATACCTGTTTTAAACATTTCTATTTTTAATCGCGATAAACCTCTTTCCCCTCCCCATATACGAGTACAGGGTATGCCTCAAGGCTGAACGGGTCGCCGTTCCAGCAGCTGAACGAAGCCATCTTTCCTTTCTCAAGTGTCCCGACCATATCATCTATGTTGAGTATCTGTGCTGCATTCTTTGTTATTTTTGAGATGCATTCCTCTTTTGAGAGCCCAAACCTCCTGAAGAACCGCATCTGCAGGAACAGGTTCCTCTGCAAAATTACTGAATGGTCTGTCATCACGGCATATCTCACACCGCTCCCAATGAGAAATTTCACGTTGCGCCAGCTATCATGCATCAGCTCCACCTTATACGGAAAGCTGTCTATAGGCCCAAATACCAAAGGTATGTTTTCCTTGCTGAGCCTTTCAAAAGACTCTTTCCTATGGAAATCACACGCATGCTCTACAACTACATTCAAGCCGAACTCATTCTTGAGCCTGATAAGCGTGTTAAGGTCATCCTCCTTATGTAGATGCACCCTGAGCTTTTCCTCTCTGTTGAGCAGCCTGATAACCACATCATCCGCAGGGTCAAGCTCTTCCTTCTCCTTTTTCCCTTTTGCGACAAGCTCTTTCATCCTCCTGCCACTTTCAAGTGCGCTCCTGAGCAGTGCAACCGCACCGAGGCGTGTTGTAGGCCTCTCGCCTTTCCACTCGCTTGTGCTTTTCGGGTTCCACCCAAGCGCTGCCTTGATGCCCCCGCTCTTAATATATGCCTCATCCTTGGCACTTGCAAAATTCCTGATTACCGCGCCTTTCCCGCCCACAATGTTCCCGCTGCCTGGCAAAACACAGGAGTATAGCACACCAAACTCAACAGATTCCTTGAAAGACCTGTCTTCCATTATGATGCCATCATACACATCAAGCGTAAACAGGAGCGAGTTCATCTTGTCATTTGTATCCGCCTCATCAAACGGCTCGCCTGCACGATCAAGGCCAATGTGCGAGTGCGCATCAATGAATGCGGGCGTGACTGACTCATACTCGCCTATTATTTCACAGCCAGGCCTGGCAGTGCTCACATCAGTTATCTTCCCGCCATCATCAAACACGACGTATGCGCCTGAGATTACACCGTTGCCTGTATAAACAGCCTTCCCACGGACAGCCTTCATCAAAATCACCATACACGCATATGACAAAAGATTACGCCGGAGAGGAGATTTGAACTCCTAAGTCCTTGCGGACACTAGATTTCTCACTGCCCTTTTGCAGGGAGAATAGCCGGTGCAAATCCATAAGCTGGATTGGCCACACAGGAAAGATGCCTTTCCATTGTGTCCAGGACCGTTTTGCGGTACTGGTGCTATTACCCATGGCTCGAGTCTAGCGCATTACCGGGTTGCATGCCATAATGCCGTGCAACCTGCACAGCATTTTGGCTTTCTGCCACTCCGGCGCAGTGGCAGGTCAGTGCCTGCCGGACAAGAGTTATTTAGATGCACGCAAATTAAAAACCTAACGAGCTGCGTATGCTTTTGGATAATCAGTAGCTAAGTGCTTGCACAGCCGGGATTTTTGATGCGTTGTATGCAGGTATAACACCTGCCACTGCACCAACGAGCATCGAGAAGAAGAGCACGGTACCCAAGAAAACAGGATTAACATACGTGCTTATCCCGAATGATGCAACAAAAGATGCGGCCCCCCATCCTATCGCACAGCCTATAATACCGCCTATGAGCCCTATGATGCTCGCCTCAATTATGAACAGCATCAGTATCTCGCCCCTTTTTGCACCCAATGACTTGAGCACGCCAATCTCACGTGTCCTGTCAAGCACGCTCATGAACATTGTGTTTGATATCCCAATCCCACCAACGAATGCTGACACGGATGAGATTAGGAGTAGGAATAGTGTGAGCGTGCCTGTAACATTATCGACTGTCTTTTTGATGAAGTCAGGAGTGATAACCGAGTAATCGCGCGTATCCTCGTTGACCCTGTGGTTTGCATCGAGCTGTGCCTCAACACGCTCCTTGACAAGATTAATATCATATCCCTTTTCCACGAGTGCATAAATAATCGTGATTTCGTTCGGTAGCACGGTTGACTTGAACAGGTCCCTCCCAGCACGCACAGGAACATAGATGGCAAGGTCATCATAAGTTGAGAGTGATGTGCCAATTTCCTTTAGTATCCCAACAACCCTGAAATCCTGCCCACCAATCTGTATGATGCTGTTCACCGATACCTTATCCTTCCCGAACATCTCGTTTGCGGCATCATATCCGAGCACAACCACATTTTTCTCGTGGTCCTCATAGTACCTCCCGCTCTCAATCGCGAGGTAATCGGGATATGCATCAAACGCTGCCCTATCAATTGCATAAACAGGCGATGTCAGGCTCTTGCCCTTGTATGATATCGTGGTCCGCCCGATTATGAGCCTGGCACCTTTGCTCACACCAGGTGTCGACATGATTTTTTCATAATCGCGCTCATACAGCTTACCCGCGGTTGAAGTGCGCATAAGGCTTGTGAGTGATTGCCCCTCAATGTTTACTGGGACAACCAGCAGCAGGTTATCACCCATCTGCGACATTTGCGAGTCGATATCCCTTTTGACACCTTCACCCACTGATACGAGCGCAACAATCGTTGCAACACCTATCACAATCCCTATTATCGTGAGCCAGGAGCGCAGCTTTTGCGTTCGCAGGTACTTGATTGAGTATATGAGCATGTCTATGAGTTTCATATCACTCATACCTCAGCGCTTCAATGGCAGGGATTTCAGATGCGTTTTTTGCCGGCAGGATGCCCGCACACATCCCAACTATGAATGCAAACACTGCACTGCCAACAACAAGCTCAGGCGTGATAACGGTCTTGACGCCTATGCAGATT
>JAOAKK010000008.1 GCA_026413685.1 Microcaldota archaeon
ACAGTGAAGTGAAGAAAATTGCGGATATGCTTGCAGAGCTTGAAGATGAGGAGGAGCGGCTTGACAAGAAGCTCAAGCTGCTTATCCGTGAGTTGCAGGCAATAAAAATAGAAGTGTCTCCCGCGGCTGCAAAAGGTGTTGGTGAAAAGCTTGATGAGGCAAAAGAAAAAATAAAAGAGACAAAGCGCGACGTAACGATGATCGAGCAGAAGCGGCAGGAACTTATAGAACTGATGAGAAAGCTCAGGGAAGAGAAAGAGAAGCGCAAGTAGGAAGGTGTAGGTGTTTATTATGGCCCAACAAAACGGTAAGAAAGGCAACAATGGCGCGGTGCAGCCGCTCGAAACCTACCAGCTTAGTGTTGAAGGCATGGCGATGGAGGTCCAGATAGCACGCAGGCCTGACTTGTATGTGCCTTACTACTCAATAAAAATCCCCGGCCTTGCAGAAGGGACAAGGCTGATACTTGACACGCAAATCCGCGGCGAGCTTGTTGGTGAGGTTAACATTGACATATCAGAGATGCTCGATGCGCAGAAGAGCAAGTATGTGCGTGACCAGTTCTTTTCAAAGACATCAAAGGTGCTGCTCAGGCATTTCCCAACCCTCCCGCCTGAGAATATGAAGATACTCTCAGCATATCTGATGCAGTATACGCTTGGCCTTGGTGACCTGGAGCCTTTCTTGCACGATGAGAACCTTGAGGAGATTGTTGTAAACTGTGCAGGCCAGCCCATATGGGTATTTCACAAGAAGTATGGCTGGTGCATAACAAACGTTACGCTCAAAGATGAGAAGGCAGTGCAGGATTATGCCGCAGCTATTGGGCGCAGGGTGGGCCGCCAGATTAACCTGCTCAATCCTTTGATGGATGCACGGCTTTCAACTGGTGACAGGGTTAATGCAACCCTGTTCCCGATATCTACTAACGGCAATACCATTACCATACGAAAGTTTGCACGCAACCCCTGGACACCAACAATGTTTGTGCAGTCTTCCACAATATCTGCCGAGGTAATGGCGCTACTGTGGCTGAGCATCCAAAACGAGATGTCAATATTGGTTTCTGGAGGTACAGGGAGCGGCAAGACATCTTTTCTTAATGCACTTTCAAGCCTGTTCCCCCCAAACCAGCGCATAATCAGCATTGAGGACACACGTGAGATTTATCTCCCCTCTTTCTTGCAATGGGTGCCTCTTTCGACCCGGCTTCCTAACCCAGAAGGGAAAGGGGAGGTGAAGATGCTTGACTTGCTTGTCAATTCGCTGCGCATGCGGCCGGACAGGATAATCGTGGGTGAGGTCCGCCGCAAGCGTGAGGCCGAGATACTGTTTGAGGCAATGCATACCGGGCATTCAGTAATTGCAACACTGCACGCAGATAACGCTGACCAGACAATATCGCGCTTGACCAACCCGCCAGTTGATATCCCGCAGTCGATGCTTAGCGCGCTCGACTTGATAGTCGTGCAATACAGGAATAGGCGTACAGGCCTGCGCAGGACGTTTGAGGTTGCTGAGGTTGACGACCGTGGCAGGCATAAGGTTATTTACCGCTGGAACCCGCGCAATGATAGGATTGATAAGGTAGATGAGATTTCTGCGCTTGCGGACCGCCTTAGCCTTTATACCGGGATGACTCAGAAAGAAATCTCAGCGGACATAGCGGAGAAATCCAAAGTGATTAATTATATGATAAAGCAGGGTTGTGTTGATGTTGAGCATGTCGGCAGGGTTGTAGCTGAGTATTACAATGCCAAGGAATCCTTGCTTGATGCTGTGGAGAAGGGTGTGCCACTTAAGGATATGATTGGGTGATGTGGGGTGCACGTATGGGCTCTTTTGATGAGTTGAGGAAGCGTGTTGTGGAGCTTGAAAAATCTGCAAAATTGCTGCCCTATCGCCCGCCAGATGACCAGGCAACAACCAATATGGAGATACGGCATTTGCCTTTTTACGCATTGCGCACGGAGCTTGACAAGATTTATAAGGTAAGGGCTGCAAAGAAATACCTCAAATAATTAACAATAATAGCGTGTGGTGTGTTGATGCAGTCCGATATTTCCGGCTTTTATGCCAAATCACCCAGTGAGCGCCTTTCACAGGCTAGGGCAATGCTCGGGTTATCTGATGATGACGTGTCAAGGATAGCCTCAGGCGGCCTTACAATTGAAGAGGCAGATGTGCTGCGCGAGAATGTTATTGGCTTGTATTCGCTGCCTCTGAGCATTGCAACAAATTTCAAGGTTAACACCCGTGATTACCTTGTCCCAATGGCTGGTGAGGAGCCGAGTGTGGTCGCTGCCGCATCCAAAGCTGCAAAGATGGCGCGCGAGTTTGGTGGGTTTACAGCATCATCCACAGACCCGATAATGATTGGCGAGGTTCTTATACGTGGGATTACACCAGGCGCAGCTGAGAAAATCCTGGTGCACAAAGAGCCACTCCTGCGCCATATTGATGATACGATACCTTCAATGAAAGAGAGGGGTGGCGGTGCGCGTGATGTATGGGCACGCACGTTCAGCGCCAACGGCAATGATTACATGATAGTATATTTCTCGGTTGATGTGCGCGATGCGATGGGTGCGAACACCGTAAACAAAGCAGCTGAATCGCTGGCCCAAGCAGTTACGGGCATGACGGGGGGCACTGCAAGGATGTGCATCCTAACCAACCTGAGTGTCAAGCGCATCTCCCGTGCAAAGGCATATTTTACTTCTGATAACTCTATAATTGAAGGTGTCCTTGATGCACAGGCGTTTGCGCAAAATGACATATTCCGTGCAGTGACACATAATAAGGGGATAATGAATGGCATTTCAGGTCTTGCGCTTGCCACTGGCAATGACACCCGCGGTGTAGAGGCGGCTGCGCATGGTTATGCAGCATACAGTGGTGCATACCGCCCTCTTACAAAGTATTATGTGGAAGATGGCAAGCTTGCAGGCGAGATTGAGGTCCCACTATCGCTTGGCATTGTTGGAAGTGGCACGGGCCATAAGGTTGCGAGGATTTGTATTGATAAGATTCTAAGGGTGAGGTCTGCACCCGAGCTGTGCAACGTTGCAGCGGCTGTTGGGCTTGCACAAAATTTTGCAGCGTTGCGTGCGCTTACCCAGGAAGGCATAAACAAGGGGCATATGCGCCTGCACTCCAAAACGCTTGCGCTCATGGCAGGGGCTACACCCAGTGAGGCAGCGGCCATTTATGAGATGTTCAGGGGCAGTGAGGATAAGATTACAATGTCATCCGTGAAGGAAGCGCTCGAGAAACTCCGTGCAGGCAAGCGTGCATAGCTGTTTTGGAGTTGTTTTGGCTATGGTAATGTCAAGGCAATGCCCCAAGTGTGGTGTATCTGAAGGCGAGAAGGATTTTATTGGGAGCTTTTGCATTGATTGCTATCTTTCAATGAATATGCCCACATTGCCATCCAAGGTTACAATATACAGGTGCAGGGAGTGCGGCTCTGAAAGGTATACATCATGGTCTGTGCCTGTTGAGGAGGCAATTTCCCACGAGCTCAAAAGCAGGAGTTTTGGCGTTCCTGAAGTGTGGATAGATGATGCGCACGTTGTTGTGAAGTTTGAGAAGGTTGGGATGGAGTTCCGCATCCCGCTTAAGGTTAAGGAATCGCTCTGTAATGTGTGCGCACAAAAATCCGCAGGGTATTATGAGGCCATAATCCAGCTGCGTGGCAAGTATGCACACGACCGTGCATTTGCTGAAAAGCTGATTAGCGAGCTGGAGCGCATCACGTTTATCCCAAAAACAGAAGAGCTCAAGGAAGGCCTGGACATATATGTGGGCAGCAAGACCGCAACTGCCACCATACTTTCAGCACTCGGGTTTAAGCTTATCACCTCAAACAAGCTGTATGGTGTCAAGCATGGCAGGAGGGTATACAGGACAACGTTCCTGGTAAGGGGCTGACAATGTAAGCTCAGCCAAGCTGGACATAGCACATCCCGATTTTTTCCCTGCATACCATCGTTGTGAATGGTATTCGCCTATCATTTGTCTTTTTGTAGTCAAGGCTATACACAACAACACGCGATGTCTCAGGAGTGAGGTCCGCACCATATGTGCACTCAAACACCAATGCCGGGTTCTCGCCGCGCACGTTCCCCTTTATGCCGCTTGTTGATGGGCCACCACCACTACCGCAATCATAGCTTCCCTTTTCTTTTCCACCCGTGGTGTCAACCAAAAACCCATCCTTCCAGTTTTTTATGCTTACAGTAACCTCATACGCCTCAACAGCACCAGCCTTTCTTTTATAGCTCAACGTGCACGTAGGGTCTGGTATGGGCGTGCTTATTGTTGAGCCTCCAGAAACAGGCTGTGTATGTAACGGCGGCTTGCCCGGCGGGGCATAATCAGCACTCACGGTGGCATTCAGGTATCCTTCCTCATCACCGCCTATCTGGCACAAGGTAAGGGGCACATTTGCAAAGCTGTAATACCCGTTCTTGTCAGTCTTTACAGTGTTCTTGTTTGGGGGTGGCTCATAACACAGTGTTGGCCTGAGTGGGCCGCCACTGTTGATTTTTCGCGTATATTTTGAAATGCTCCACAAAGTAACGTTTGCACCTTCCACCCCAACATTGTCCTTGCCAGGGTTTATCAGGACGTAACCGTCCACAGCAACACCTTCCTTGTTTACCTTTTCATAGTTGTTTGTGTTGATGTTCTGCGGGGTAATCCTTACAGTGACACCTAAACTATCTTGCGGGACAACTGCCTCAGGAGTAACACGAATAGTTGCATAGGCACTGCCGCCACGCTGTTGGCTTGCGCCGCCAGCGCATACCCCAGCAGCAGCCGCTTCATACGAATAATCAACTTTAAGCGTATGCGCCCCAGCAGACCCCTTTGGAGGTGTTGCTGTTGTCAGTATGTTTACTGATAGTGTTTGGCCAGGCCTTAGCACAATGCCGCTGCCTACCGCAGGGGTTATAACTGCATTATCAATCTTTATTTTTGGCAGGTTTTGTGTAACGTCTGCCGGCCAGCTTATTGAGGTGATTTTTAAATCAACAGTGCTTTCTGAGGGGTTTGAAAGGCTGAACCTCATATTAAACGTATCCTGCTTGTTTTCTGTGAGGGCCTTCTCTTTAATCTTGCCAGTTGATGGGTCAATCTCACTGTCAATCACACCCTGTGACGGGATGATATCAGGGATGTTTTCAGATATTACAGTGAGCTCTATGGTCTCGGTTATTTTTGAAGGTAAATATAACGCATTTTTCTCAGGATTAAGGAAAGGATGCACAACATTTGTGCCTTTGGTGGGCATTTCAACCAATACCCCAAGACAGCTGGTTATCTTAGTTTCATACGTGATTTTGTACTTGCCGCTCTTATCAAACTTGTGGCTTATTACTTTGTTTGTATCTGTAAAATCTTCGAGGTCCCCAGTATAAGTTCCAGCAACACTATCATCCGGCCTCTTAACAGTTATGGTATACTCACCACTGCACCCAATACCACCACGGCTTTTTGCATACTTAATATGTGTGCACCCGGTACAAATATTCCCGTTACTATCCATTCTTGCAAGGTGTGCACCACCCTCTCTCGAGCCTGCAATTTCATCAACCACGCGTTTTTGGGGATCTGATAGTAAATTATAGGAATTAAACCTCCCCAGCCCGCTATTCTTGAGTGTTTCATACTCACTTCTTGTGATAACCTCTGCTGTATTATATATTCCCTCCCCTACGATAGTATATGCTGATTTGTCACAATCCAATGTGGTTGTTGATATGTCGCAGTGAGTTATAACTTTAGTGCTTTGTGTGGTTGCATAATCAACATACCTCTTCAGGTCTCTTGTGTCACCAACGCATATCTTATCACTATTTATTACACTTGCTTTCGTATTCAACACTTGTGTTACTTCAGAGCTTATCTTGTATATCTCATAATCTGGCATTATGTATGTACGCTTCTGGCTTGCACTTGCCCCGTAAAGCACAACTGCACCAAAGAGCAGGATGATGAGTAGAGAGGCAAGCTTTTTCATCAGATCACCTTTATTTAGAGATACCAACATTGACAGTTATCACCAAATCATCACTGATCTGCAACCTTATGTCAGCATTACCTACACAGAAAAATGTTCCACCTTCAGGGATCATCTCAAAGCCTGGTGTTAGAAGTGTTTTATAACCGCCATATATGTTTAGCGTACCATAAATCTTCTCTCCACCAAATGTAATTTCTGCGTATGGGCCTCCTGCAAGCATATGGTGCGGAACAACGTTTTTCATCTTTCCTGCAAACCATTCTTCAAATCCTTGACTTGTAAGCACTTTACTCACGCTTATATCTGTAATGCTTCCCTTACCACCAATCTCAAAGCTACGCAAAAATTTACCTTTTGGATACCATTTAAACCCTTTTTCTACATACAAACTCTGTGCATACTGGCTAGCCTGCCCACCTAAAGCACTTTCTAATGCAAATCGCCTTCCCAACTGTAAACTTAAATTTCCAGTGAGGCCAATGGCTCCAGCTTCCACAGGATTTTTTTTGTACTCATCCATAAGGCCAAAATCCTCAAACAACTGCAATTGTAAAGATGCACCGCCATACTTGCTCCATTGCATTTCACCACGCACATAAATAGTTCCTATGTATGTTTTCTCCTTCTCGTCATATAGCTCAAATGCACTATATATTACGCCGCCACCAGCTGTAATTGCAGTTTGTGAGCCAGCAACAGGCTTCAATTCAAATCTCTTTTCAAACCCGGAATATAAAGTAAGCACATTTTGTGTGGTTTCGTATGCAATTTTTTTCACTTGTTCTCTTATTTCATCAATGATTTTTACGAGCGGCTGGATCATTTGCAGTTGCTCGTTTGTTATACCTCCCCTCTTATAGTTTTCATTAAGCCATTCCATTGTTTTTTGGTACCCATCTCTCCCAGCCTTTTCTTCAACCAATTTGAATAACTTCTCGGCAGCGTCAGGGTCCGTAGATTTTATACCTCCAATACTCCATTTTCCAGCATTTCTAAAATACTCAACGAGTAATTTGCGACCTTCATCTGTTTTATATAGCCAATCTCCATTCATGTAATAGTTGTTACCTATCCTCTCTATCCTATCATTAGCTTCTTTTGAAAAAAAATTAACCTGGGCATCACTTAACAATTTTACCTGACCGATAGGAGAAACGCTTATCCGTGCGGCCATTGAAGCAGTAGGATCCCACCAAAAGGTCAATTGCAATGGTTCGTATGGGCTTCCAAGCATATATGCCCATTTTCCATAAGTTACTCCAACATTAACTTCTTTGGGGGAAAATGCTTTTGATATAATATCATTGTACACGCTTTGTATGCTGGCGATATCCTCTTCAGCCTTTTTGCCTTTTTTATCACTTGTCCCTTCAAATGTAAACGCAAGCTTTTTTTCAGGCGCGGGCGAATTTCTCATCTTCGGTGTGTTTATTATTCCAACAAGATATACAAAACACACCACATCTCTTATCTCTGTATCAAGCATTTTAGCTGAATCTCTTATCACATCAAACTTTTCTTTTTTGCCACCGACGTTTCTGCTTTCACTTTCAGTAGCATTTGAATAAATCCTCTCATAATCTATCGATTCAGCAATCTTCTTAAGCGACTCGTATTGCTTATTATCTATATATCCCTCATCTTTGAGATTTTCAATACCCATTAATACAATCTTATTATCATACCTACTCACTAAACCTTTCAGCGCTTTTGCAGCGTTTTCCTTGTCAGTGAGATTAGGTTTGTTTATAGCAACGTTCATAGCCCAGAGAACGCTATGACAATCAGCATGAACTTGATCTGCCTTGAACAAAATTGCCTCAGTTTGTTTTTCTCCCTGTTTTCCTCCCACTGTAGCCTGTGCACCCATTTTATTCCCCTCCTTACAATACCCAATCACCGGCTCTGCAGCCATAATGGTTGCTACCATTAGCGAGCCAGCAACGGCTTTCTTCCAAATATGCCGCCTTTTTTCCAGCCAGCATTTTACCTCCTCTCTTTTCAGCATACATGTAATAACTTCATTTTTTTCTTATTTAAATGTTTCTTTTCCACCCCTTAAGCCACGACATAATTGCAACAACCACAGCCAGCACAAGTATGCCTGCAACCACAGGCACCAGGTCGCTCGGCACAAGCTCAAACCTTTGGTGCGTATCCTGGGCAGGGGTTGGTGGCTCGGGTATAGCATCACCGCTTGTGCTCACACCGTTATATGACACAACATATTTTCCTTTTGCAAGGTTGTATTTTCTCTGGGTGGTGCCCATGAAAGATACCTTATCATAATATGCCCTTCCATTTTCATCTGTTATTGCAATCTCGCCACTGCTAAGAACATCCCTCCCAAACGCATCTTTTGCAGTAATCTGTATGGTAAAGGGCTGCTGTGCAACAACCTGGACTGATATGCGCACATCATCCGTCTTAATCTCTCCAAGATTAATGCTTCTTTCAAGCAATTCCCCTTTCCCCATAAGCTGTACCCTCACAGTTTCATAGCCGTTTTGCAGTGGCACTTCAATATTTCCAATGCCTTTCATCTTCCCCTTGCTCTCTCCATTAACGTATACTTCATATTCGCTTGCGGCACACGTCTCAAGCTCAAGCTTATCACGTGCCAGCCCCGTAATCCTTACATAAGGCTCCTCGTAATTCCCGTATACCCTTTCAATAACCACACCCCTGCTGTCATATGCAAGTGATATGGTCTCCTTGCAGTCCGCACATGCCTGCTCGCTTACCGAGGCGATCCCATTTACAGGCTCAACCTTATACTCCTTGTTTGCCTTTCTTCCATCCACAAGCACAACATCCTGCCTGGCAATTACCGGCCCTTCAGTTGCAACGCTTATCTTAATCTCACGGCCATCTTCCTCAACAATAACATTATCTTCGCCAGCACTCCCGTTTATTATGAGCGGCAGGCTGTACACAAACCCATCCATCTCCACGTATAGCATGTAAACTCCAGAACGGGTTTTGCCCGGTATCCTGATTTCCTGTGCCAGCTCGTTTTTCCCAGGCACGATGTATTCCTGATGCACTGCAAGCGGGTACTTAAGCCCGCCTTTTTGCAGGTATACATGAGCCTCACCAGCATACACTTCGGTGCTCTCAATTGCAAGATGCAGCTCAATCTCATCACCTGCCGTTGGGAATAGCGTTGTTACAGATGAGGAGGTCACATTAAATTGTGGTGTGTATTTGCACCCAGCGGCTGAGGCAGTGAAAGATGCAACTATCACCAGGATTAGCAGCACCATGCTTGTCTTTTGCATAGCTTATAATCGCCTGTTTTTTATATAAATGTTTATTACCCTAAATCCCCTGTATGCGTGAAATCTCAGCTATAATTTCAGAAGCCTCAGAAGAAATCTCAAAGCGCGAGGCAGAGTACTTGGCTACGAGGGAGAAGTGCGAGAATGCAGTGCGCGTGTGCGGGAGGGCAATGCAGCTCATGCATGCCGGTAAGATAGGCAGTGCAAGGGAAATGCTCGATGGCATAGCGGAAACGATAAAGGCGCTTGATGGTGATGACAGCCAGAACGCTCTTGTTGCAAAACAGGAATATGCGGAAGCCCAGATATTATTGCACGTGCTTGGCGGCAGCACAATCCCTGGGCACAAAGAGCTTGGTGTGCCAGCAGATGCATACTTGCTAGGCCTGCTTGATGCGCTTGGTGAGGTGCGGAGGGAAGTAATAGAGCATATGCGCAAGGATGACTATGAGAATGCCACTAAGCTTTTTGAGGCGATGAGCGACGTGTACGAGCTGCTCCTGCCACTGAGGTTTTCAAATGCGATGCTCCCAGGCTTCCGCAGGAAGCTTGATGTTGCACGCTCGCTTGTTGAGCAGTGCCGCAGGGATCTTCTTATGTTTAAGATCTCAAAGGGGATATAACTTAGAGTTTATCCAGGTGATATGAGTGATTGGAGATTCCAATAATCCCAATAACCCGCATTCGCGTGAAGAGCTTCTTGAAAAGCTTAAGGCAGGGCAAAACCCCCCGCTTATTG
The DNA here is from genome assembly GCA_026413685.1 of Microcaldota archaeon. Taxonomy (GTDB): domain Archaea; phylum Micrarchaeota; class Micrarchaeia; order CAILAH01; family CAILAH01; genus CAILAH01. The sequence goes on from JAOAKK010000008.1 coordinate 10,052, forward strand.
CAATATATTGCTCAGACTCCCGCGTTGATATAAACTTGCTGGGTGCAAACCCCGGTGAGGTGTTTGCAATTGAGAATGCAGGCAACGTGTTTGGGCTTGGTGATGAGTCTAAGGCATCGCTCGCTTATGCGCTTTCACATTTCTCAACAGATGGCCGGCTTGCAATTCTTGTGCTTGGCCATACTAAGTGCGGTGCGGTGACTACGGCGTGCAGGCTTTTCAGGGAAGGGCAAAAGCTTGATGGTACCCATCCCTCAATTGCCAGCCTTATGCGGCACGTGTTCCCCGCGGTTGAGCGTGCAGCAAAACTTAATGGTGACATTATTGATAATGCAATCTCAGAGAACGTGAAGGCACAAATGCAGAACGTGCGTGATTTTACAGTTTCCCTGGGCAGCACTGCAGCACGCAACATTGACATTTACGGTGCGGTGTACGAAATATCCGCAAATGACGATGTGCTCCCCATAGCCTGGCACATTAGCGCACTTTCAAATGGCCGCCCCAGCACATCTGCAAAGATTACTGAGATTGTGCTGGGCAATGCGAACGGCAAGCGCATACAAGACCTGATACGCAAGATGGGCCTTGAGAAGCATATCAGCATGCAGCAATTGCCATCCTCAGGGCTAAAAGGAAGAAAATGCTGAAGCGGGTTGGTTAGCATAACAAGCGACGATAAGATGGATTTAAAGCTTGAGGCGAGCAGGCGCGAAATAAAGAAAAAAGTAGCGGAGCTCAGCAAGATACGCGGCTCTGGGACCGAGCTCATATCGCTTTACATCCCCCCAAAATATCCCATCGGTGACGTTGCAGGGAGGCTGCGCTCCGAATACTCACAAGCAAGCAACATCAAGTCCAAGCAGACGCGCAACAACGTGCTTGGCGCGCTTGAGCGCATTCTTAATTTCTTGAAGCATTTTAACCAGCCTCCAGATAACGGGATTGCAATTTTTGCGGGCAACATATCAAAGAACCCTGGCGAGAGTGACATAAAGCTGTTTTATATTGTACCTCCTGACCCCATAGGGATACAGCTTTACAGGTGCGACTCATCGTTTTTTGTTGAGCCGCTACTCGTATTCACAAAGCCGAAAGAGGCATACGGCCTGCTTGCGATTGACGGCTCGGACGCAACGCTCGCAATTCTTGAAGGCAAGAATGTGCGTATTGTAAGGCACGTGCATTCAACAGCACCATCAAAGACGCACAAGGGCGGGCAAAGTGCAGCACGCTACCAGCGCCTCGTTGAAATCGGGAAAGAAGATTACTACAAGCGTGTTGGCGAGGCGATGGATGAAGTATTCCTTAACGTGCAGAACATGAAAGGGGTAATAATTGGCGGGCCAGGCCCAATCAAGGACTATTTCCTTGATGGGAAGTATTTTAACTACCAGATAAAAGTGCTCGGCAAGGTTGATACGGGATATAGCGATGAGAACGGCATACACGAGATTATGCATAAGCTTGAGGAAATAATAGCAAACCAGGAAGCTGCCCAGGAAAAACGCCTTGTCCAGATGTTTATTGAGAATGTTGTAAAGGGGGGGCTTGCTGCTTACGGTGTAAAGGAAGTTGTTGAGGCGCTTGAGGCAAAACGCGTTAACACGCTTTTGCTTTCCGAAGGGCTTTACCTCCACAGGATAAGATACAAATGTCAGAAATGCGGCCAGGAAGGCACTGCATACATCACTGCTGAAGGGCAGGAAGCGCAATGCAGTTGTGGCGGCAAGGCCACTATACTTGATGATAATGATATGGTTGAGGAGCTTGAAAACCTTGCTGAATCAAGCGGTGCAAAAATAGAATTTATATCAACAGACACTCCTGAAGGAGGGCAATTCCTAAGCGGGTTTTTTGGGATAGGCGCATTGCTGAGGTATTAAATGGTGTGATACGCACAGCTTGCTTACCTGGCTTTCACACCGCATTCTATCGTATTGTTTGGGGGCACGATGACAAGGAGATGGTCCTCGTAATATTTCGTATCGGCCTCACCGCCTTTTAGCAGTATTATGTAATCCTCCTTATGCATAACCTCGTTGCATGCAGTAATGCTTGTCCTATTGAGCGGGCCATAACATCCGCTATCCTCTATTGCAAAGTTGGTTACGTTTTTCCCAAGCCGTGCCAGTGAAGACGCGAACCCAACACCGCATTGGTAGACAGAAACCTTGTTGTCCTGCCCGAGCCCCCGCACGTCCATCACTATGGCTATCCTTTGCCCATTAGCAATCTTAAAATTGCCTTCATAAGTGCTGAGCAGCTTGCTGCTCAGCGTGAGCTCACCACCATACCTATTCTGCTCATCCCATTGCACGTATAAATAAGCCCCAACCGCAATGAGAACAACCGCAATCATGCCCAATGCGTATATCCCTACATTTTGCGAGCCCTTTCCCATCATCTACCCTCCTCTAGTATTGTGTTGAGCAAGCACATCTGCATGTAATCAGCACTTCCAGAAACCGTTGCACTCGGGTAATATTTCACTGCAAATGTGGTTGAGTCTTCCTGTGCGGATTTTAAGAAAATCCTTGGTGTTTGCCCCATCATCTCTTCACAAGCATCCACAGATATTTTCTCCTTTGCATTTGCTGGGGCCGTGGCGTTTGCTGAATAATTTACCAGCTTGCACCCATCAAGCTCATACCTGTACAAATATACTGTCTTGTTCATCTGGCTTTCCAGCGTTTTCTTAAGGCTGAGGGCGCAGCTTTCACTGATGCTGCCACTCCTTGCATCGATGATAATCGCAGTCGTGTTTTCACTTTCAAGATAGGTGTAGAACGAATCAAAGCTTGCCTTATTGGTTTTCTGGTCGATTAGCATATAAGATGCTATTGAGCCGCCAGCCACTGCCATAAAGAACGCAATGAATATGAATGACCACAGCACAGCAGCAATTTTCCTAAGCCGTATCCTGCCAGAGCCGACCATGTATACGAATGCGGCTATGAACGCGCCTATGGCTACCAAATCCACCATAATGAGTGTTGCAGGCAATACGTACTCCCGGACCTGTTTCTTCTGCTGATAGCTTCCCTCACCCGTGCCTGCGTATAGTGATGCAAGCGCATCTGAGTATGAGTTTGATGCAGCAACAACCTTGTCGAGGGCAGTATCAAGTGCGTGCTCCTTCTTTGCCTTGATAATCTCATCAACCTCGCTTACAATCTGCCCATACTCCTCAGCGGCTGCATCAAGCTCTTCAGGCTTGATTTTGGCAGCAAGCCGCTCATCAAGCGCGGCTCTCTTTACTTTTACGTCCTGTAATTGCTGGCCTAAGAAGATATTGCTTGCCTCAATGTCCCACTCTGCCATTATGAACTTCTTGTCTGCAAGCACCTTATATTCATCAATCCTGCTGGTCCTGTTGAAATAATCGTCGACTTTTGCCCTGAATGTTCCTGCAAGGATATCAAACTGCTTTATCGTAAGGTCTGCCTTGTTGTAATTGCCTACATAAATGTCATCACGCACAGAGTCCTTTTTTGCGCGCAGCGTCTCTATATCCCTTGCAAGATCGTCATCCTTGACATACCTGCTTACCTTGACATATTTCGCGTAGAGCTCATTATACGTGTTATCAATCTTGCTGAATTTTGAGTTGTACTCGGTTGTTGTTTTCATCTTGGCCTTAAGCTCTTTCCTTTGTGCTGTTTTCTCAAGGATCTTAGTTGCAATCGCATCCACATTGAACAGGTTGATAGTCCTGCTTTTTATTGACTTTGCCTTTGATGTGAGCCACGCCTGTGCCTCATCAGAATAATTTGTCGGGCCGCAGTAAGGCTGTAGCCCCGCAGCCGGCAGCAGGTCTGAGAACAGGATGTTGTTTTCTATTTTGGTGGCGGATGCCTCAATTCCCTCCATTGCCAAAACGAGTGTGTCTATGTCCTTTTTCATTTGTGCGTTGTAATCGGAATATTTTGCGTTCTCCAGCCTTGTTGTTATCGTGGAAATCTGCTCCCCATACATATCAAGCTTCATCGTTTCTTCATCCAGGCTAAGTATCCCATCAAGGAAGTCCTTTGTTGTTTTTTGGAGCGAAGTGATTCCTCCTTCCAATATGCTCCCTTTACAAATCGGTACCGCACCGCAGGACATCATGCATGGGTGGAAGTAGGTCTCGTTCTTGTTGCAGTGCCTTACAGTAAGCCCTGTAAGCTGCTTGCAATACTTTTCAGGCGGATAAAACTCCTTTATGTATTCGTTGTTGAATGTGTAAGACCTTGACTTGTTAAATTCAAGCCATTTGTCACGTATTTCCTTCAGCTCGCTTGCTTTTGGGAAATCCTTATTAAAGAAATACCTTTCAAGCACAGCGACCATTATTTCCTTATTTTCTACGATTTGCTCGCCCTGCACGAGCATGATAGGCTCGTTGTTGACGTAGTACATCACATATGCGCCGTCAGGCCCGACCATATCCAGATAGGCCACACTCTTAGCACTCTCATTAGGGCTCAAATATTCCTGGATGTTGAAGCTCCACCCCAAAGAGACAATAAGCAGCAGAAGCACAAGTATGCGTCTCATACCACCAATTACCATTCTAAATTTATTAAATATTCTGCATTCATAAGCATAACCATGCTGAAGCGCCAGCACGGCTATTACCCATTTCTTGGCAGCACGAAATCAGCAGTAAGGTCGCTTGGCATCCCCGCAGATGCAGACGTAAAAGTAATCGAGCTTGCGAAACAGCGTGTGCTGAGCGCATTACAGCACGGCCGGCTGCCAACCCCCTCATATTTTTCATCAGAAGATATACTCAATGATGTGCGCGCATATGCTGTCTCGAGAATTATAATATCCCTTCTCAACCGCAAGCTTGAGCAGTTTGTTGAGGCCGAATCTGCACGCGCAATCGAGATATGCAGGCAAAACCATGATGAGGATTTTTTGATGTCAGAGCTGGGCATACGTTTTAGCAGTGATTCTCGAATCAATCTTAGGGATTATTTGGTGTATGGCTCGACATTTTCATCGATGCTGCTTTCAAACCGCGAAGTTGCAGGCGGGATGGTTCGCATAAGCGAGCACGAAAAAGGCGTTATCCTGAAAGAGGCGATTAAGCGCAAGATTGCTGAGGGGCTGCCTATACGCGAATCTGCCATAAGTGACACAATTAAGGCCCAGCTCAGGCCAGCACTCAACGACATATTATCGGAGCTGTCACTCCGCTCGCCAGCGCTCGGCAGGCAAAGCCAGGACATTGCGCCGTGCATGGAGCGTGTTATTGATGAGCTCAGGTCGGGTGCAAAAGTGCCGCACCTGAAGAGATGGGCACTGGCAGTATTTTTGCTGAAGCGCGGTTGGGACAGCGAGAAGATTATTGAGGTGTTCTCGCACGCCCAGAATTTTGACAGGAAAATTGTCCAATACCAGCTTGACCATATCCGCTCAAAAGGGTACTCGATGCCATCCTGCCACAACCTGCGTGCACAGGGCATTTGTGTTGCACAGTGCGGCATTAAAAACCCACTCCAATACAGAAAGGGAAAAAGGCAGGCAGGGCCTGAAGAAACAACGTAGGCTAAGATAGCCGCCAGCTGCGACGCCAAAGCAGTTTATGCATTGTTTTTCCCAATTGTCCTGAGGATTTTCTGAAGCTTATCAATTTCACTTTTATCAATTTTTGACAGCTCGTTATCAAGCATGGACAGGAAAAGCACACTTCCATTTTTGATTGAGGATGCAATCCTCTCAGAGCTTTCCCTCTTCAAGTAGGCAAGCGCCTCACCCAGCCGTTTTTCATCATCCTGCGTGAGCGGCTCTTTGCCTTCCTCGGCGCGCCTGCGCGCATTTTTTACAACCTGGCATACCTTTGAAAATGAATCCTTATCCGCTGTCAGCTTTACGAGGCTTACAATGCCGTTTGCAACAACAGCATTCTCAGTCAGCCACCTTTCAACAGCTTCCTTGGCAATCTTCTTTTCATCCTTATCAAGGGGTGTGCCGGCTTCTATCTTCCTGATGATCGCAGCATAGTCCTGTTTGAGCACCATACAAAACCAGTATCTCCGGCAAGTATTTTATTTATTCCGGTCATCCGTTTCAAGCAGCCTAAGATATTCCTCCTCAGAAAAGTGCAGTGCACCAGGAAATATGAGCGTGCACGGCCCCTTAAAGCTGGTTTCTTTAATTGTGCCAATCTTGCCGTAAACAATTTTCTGCTCCCTGCTCCCAACCCTGCACCCCACAACAATCTTGCGCGCATCATCAGCAATGCCTTCTTTTCTCTCACTTTCAATCTCCTGCAGTATCTCGAGCGCTTCACCGACGCCCATCTCCTTCCCAGGTGCAGTATCAAGAAACACAAGGGTATGCATCCCGCGCCTTGTGTTATCTGCAATCTTATCATAAACACTGTATGGCCGTATCATCTTGTCACGCATTGGTATTGTGCAGCTCCCACCTATCTTGTAAATGTGCAGCCCGGCCTCACCAGCCAGCGCATCGTATATTGAGCTTGCGTGTATGATTTCACACGGGATGCCTGCTTTCTTCGCCTCTTGCAGTATTGTTATGTGGGTTGTTGCGACAAGCGGGTCGCCCGGGACAAGCAGCACCACATCATCTTCCACTGCCTCTTTCAGGAAGCCGAGTGTTTCTTCCAGCTCTTTCCTGTCAACCAGGCATATTTTTTTCCCGATTATTTTTTCAAGTATTTCAATTTCAGTTTCCTCAAACCTGCGTGTGTATGCATCAAGGTATACTTTCAGCGCTTTCCGGCAGGCTTCTACGCCCCTGTAAGGGATATCATCCCCCCTCCACACACCAGTGCCGATAATATAGAGCATTGTTATACACCACACACAAGCCTGAGCAGGTCACGCACACCCGGTGCAAGCCCAAATATGATTATCAGCAGTGCAATGTACCCCTTTTCGCCCTCATCCTTCTCTTTCTCAAGTATCCACACAACCATCACGGCGAGCACCACCTTTAGCGCAAGAAACAGTATCATCGAGCCGCCCATAATGGAAGCGAGATGGTTTGCAAGCACGTGCTGCTCAACATAACCGCCACCGTGCACTTTGTTGTATATGTCAAGGGTGACGAACGTTGCACTGCCATCCAGCGCCTGCGAAAATACCACAAGCCAGTGCATCGGCACAGTGCTCGTCCGCTTTGCTGCAAGGTATAGGGCACATATCATCCCTGCCAGCAACAGTATGAGCAGGCCAAACACCACATTGGTGAAAAGAGGCAGCAGTATTATTAGATGCGCGATGAATAAGCCGAGAGCAAGCTTTGCGCCAAAGTCGTAGTTCTTGCTCCTGTAAGAATAGTACATCGTAACGATTGCAAAAAATCCTATCACAAAGAATATGCCAGGGCTTGTCGTAAGGAACCCATAATCATAGATATGGCTGGCAAGTATGAAATCATAGGCCGGCTTGAATATCCCCGAGTATGCCTGCATACCTCCTGTGGTAATGCTATCAGTGACAACGCGGATGGCCGAGCCGAGCAGTACATAAGGCACCACACGCATTATGAAATCCTTATCAAACCTAACGCCGGCCCCTTTAAACAGCTTATAGATTAGGAAAGCTGCAATTACTGCAATAATTGCATATGTGAGTGTGTTTATAGGATTATAGCCCTCGTGCATCACGATAGGCCGTATATAGTATTCCTCAAAGAACCCTGCAATGTCCACAGCTGATTTAGTGCAATTAACTATTAAAGCATGCACTTGCAACAATTAAGCAAGATGCGCGTGCGCGCCTTCATATGTGGGCGCAATGCCTTTATTACTAGGCCGTGATGCTTATGATGCCACCTGCGCATTTGTGTGTGCCGTGCAAAGGCTCCCGCCTTCTTTGTGGGCTTGATTACTGCCCGATTTTGCAGCGCATTAACGTGCAGAATAAGGTTTTCGCAGAGGCCAAAACAGAAGTTTTTGGGCCGTCACCGCCAAACATATTCGTTGGCCATGTGGGGTATCCAATAGTTGCAGTTGGTGCGATGGCAAGCGAGATTCCTGTTGAGGACGACCCGCGCAGGATGTTCGGGCAGCCGCTTGACCAGATAATCGAGAGCAGGTCTAAGCTGTTTCGCAGTGCTGTGAAGCGCGAAGTCCTTGCAAAAGACAGGTATATTTCTGATATGCAGGAGCTTGTCTTATCACAAGAGCCTGTTGAGGTGGAGATGAAGTTCAAGTATGCCCCCAAGCCAGAGGTTGAGTTCTCGCCCATGACACAGCCGATGGGGCCGATTGGCCAGCTTGAAAGCTACAAAATCACTGGCAATGCAAAAATCCCGAAAAGAATAGATTCTTTGGCAAATGAGAGCGTTAAGACAATGACTGCCGTGAAGGAGCTTTTGTACCGCGGCTATGATAATTACTACCTGACCCGTGTTCTAAGTGCGGGCATATTTGGTGACAGCATACGCAAGCGCCTCGTCCCGACGAGGTGGAGCATCACTGCAATGGATGATATGATTGCCAAGATATACCTTGAGGCAATACGTGAGGCACCGGAGATTCAGGATTACGAGCTCTACACGTCTTATTACTTAAGCAACAGGTACGTTGTTATGCTGATTCCTGGCAGGTGGGAGTTTGAAAATTATGAGGCGTGGGCGCAAGGAACCACATGGAACCTCTCTGATAGCGGCACGTTTGTCACAAAAGAGCACGAGCCGTTTGATGGCAGGACAAAGTATGCCGAGCAGCAGGCAGGTGGGTACTATGCATCACGCTATGCTGTTGTTGAGCACCTGTTTGAGCGCAGGCGGCAGGCACGTGCAATCGTAATCCGTGAGGTTGAGCCAGGGTACATGGTGCCTGTGGGCGTGTGGCAGGTGCGTGAGAATGTGCGCAATGCATTCAAGGCTGGCGCAACAAAGTTTTCATCGCTTGAGGATATGCTCTCTTACGCAAAGCACCTGCTTTCGAATGATATAGGCGTTTACCTGAAGAATGATGTCGTGCTCAGCCAGAAGCGCATCACAGATTACTTCAAATTCTGACCCGCAGCACAAATAGCAATCACTTGTATTTTATGTAATCCAAGCCAAGCTCATTGCAAAACCCGATTATTTTATTGCGCTGGCTGGCGGTCAGGCCTTTCCATGCAACCAGCACTTTCCAGATTTTTTCAGTGCTTCTTTCAGCACCCATCCTGAAAGTGCCCAGCTCAAGCCCGTCAACAGCATACTGCGGTATGATATGTGCAATTCTGTATTTCCACAACAGGCGCGTAAAATCGGGCGCATAATGCGGCCCGCCAACACCCATGATAACTTCGCCATCAGCAGCCTCACGCGCATTCAGAAGCGCATCAGCAATCAGCTCTGCGGCTGCATCATTGCCCCAATCGTCCTCACAGCTGCCTATCTCAACGAACATCATAGGAAAATGCCCTGTAGGGCCATGATGGGTTACTTCAAGCGTGAAACTATATCCTGGGGCATGATGGATTTTCCCGCACAAATGCCTGGCAATCCCTGCCATCAGCGAAGGCATTGCAATGCAAACCTCGCGCGGCCTGCCGCCATATTTTGCATCGCCCGCCCAATTGCCCGTGAAATGGCAGGTTAGTGCGCGTATGCGCTTTTCACTGCTATGCCTGCTGAGGACGATGTACGGGCCGCTCCCATCATCAAAATGCGTGTGCAGTATGCACCCGCTGATTTCACGTATTTGGCATGCAGCGCCAGATTTGATAACCTTGCTGGCAATATTCCTGCCAGCAATATCATTAGAAGAAAAAACAATGCTATACTTGCCAAGATCCATACGCGCTCATCTGCTGCTGTGTCCCTTATTATATGCATACAAGCCAGCTGCTATTATGAGCAGTATGGCAATAGGCAGGCATCCCTGCGGCTTCTGGTCACCAGCGTTGCCCGTGCCGTTACCCTGTGTCGGGATGGATGGCCTGGCAACGCATGCATAATTCTTGCACTCATACCCGCTTGCGCAATCATTATCATCAGCACAGCAGAACTCGTTCCCTGCACCGCAGCAGTATTTCTTGGTTGTGCTTGCCCCATTACCACTGTTACAGTTGCCGCTCTGGCACTCTTCACTGTAGCTGCATGCCTCACCGT
>JAOAKK010000009.1 GCA_026413685.1 Microcaldota archaeon
GCACCGGCAATAATGAGCTGGTAAAATTGCTTATTTTGTACAAAGCAGACGTTAATGCAAAGGATAGCCTTGGGTGGACCGCTTTAATGTATGCTGCTGATAAGGGGATGCTGGAGATTGCCAGCCAGCTTCTTGATGCAGGTGCAAACGCAGGCATCGAGGATAAGTCCGGGAATACTGCAAGGACATATGCGCTTATGAGTAAAAGCCACGATGTTGCCAAGCTGCTTGAAGTGCACTGCAAAGATTAGGTGCCATTTTCATAATTTTACAGGGATTGTTTCGCCGATACGCGGTGCGATTGCTGAAAACCCCTCCAATTCTAGCTCATCAACAAACTGGAAACAGTTATCGCCGTGCATTGCAACTATGAGCTCCGGTGATGTTCTCTTGATGAAGTCCCATAGGTCTTTTCTCCCTGCGTGCGCGCTAAGGTCGACCTGGTCAACATGGTAGTTCAGCTTTTTCTCCTTTCCCTGGTCAAGTATGGTGCCTTTGTTGATGAGCATCCACCCATTTGTCCCCTCGGCACAGTAGCCGGTCAGTGTTACTGATGAGTTTTCAGGGAGGTTGTCAAGATACCACAGCGCGTTCCCGCCGTTAAGCATCCCGGCTGGAGAGATTACAATCGCACCTCCCTTAATAGCCTTTCTTCTTTGCGGTGGCTTCTTTACGATGATTGCATCGTGCATGGCATCGTGCAGGCTTTTTGGGTCTTTTATGTATTCAGGATACCTTAGGTATATGTCAGTTGCCTTGACAGCCATCCCTTCAAGGAATATTGGTGTGCCAGGGAAATGCTCGTGCATAATCACAAGCACCTCCTGTGCCCTGCCAACCCCAAACACTGGCACAAGCGCTGAGCCGCCCCTGTCAAGTGCCCATTTGACATTCTTTACGAGCTTTTTCTCCTCGTGCTCCCTGTCAGGGTGCTCTTTTCCTGAGTATGTGCTCTCTGTTATAAGAATGTCAATATCCTCCGCGAACGAGGCACCCTTATGCATTCTCGTCTCGCCAAGGTTGAAATCTCCTGTGTATACCACCTTTTTCTTTTCAATGTAAAATTCACATATGGCTGCACCAAGTATGTGCCCGGCATCGTGCAGTGTAAGCTTAGGGCCGCATCGCATGCTTACGGTTTCCTCGTACTCAGCAGGATAGAAATTTTCCATCGCTCTCTTGAAGCTTTCAACAGTATACGGGTTCTCAAACCCGTTTATCTTGTTTACTTTCATTGCATCCTGTATAAGAAGCTCAGCTAGCGCTTGCGTTGGAGGTGTTGCATGCCATGGCACAACACTTTTCTCGTATACCATGGGAAGAAACCCGACGTGATCAAGGTGTGCGTGGGATATGACAACTTCATGCACGCTCTTGTGCGGCACGAGCGGCAGCTCAGCTGGGCCGAACTCCTCAACCTTAATCCCATAATCCATCAAAAACCTCTTGTTTTCTGTCTCAATAAGCACGGCACTTCTGCCAACCTCTGCTGCACCACCAAGCAATGTAAGTTTCATCTTTAATGCACCTGCAGAATTAGTTGTTCCAAAACTAATTTAAGCAGATACTAGCCATTTTTAGCCCACTGCAGCAATTTTTCTTACAAATGCATCAATCACAACCTTGTCAAACCCGCGCACAAATTTCATTGCTGACGCGCCTGCGTGCCCACCACCTGAAATTATTATGTTTCCCATTTCTTTCTTCAGCTCCTCAATAATGCTGTTCCCGTTAAATCCAGCCTCCAGCGCTTTTTTGTTTGCACGGACCATTAAGGAGTCTGAGGTGTATCCTATGGTGACAACTGCCTTGCCTTTGCATTCATCTTTTTCTATGAACGCATCGTGAACCCTGCCAGTAACCTTGCCGCGCGGTGGGAACTCGCCAGACTCTACTATTCTCCCAACCTCAACCAGCACAACAACAGTGCCATTTGCAAGCGTGCTCCACCTCGCAATGCTCAGGGCAAGCCGTGTAGCCATATCGATTGAATCTTTTGCCGATAGGTATTCAACCCTTCTCATTTCCCTGCTGCTGATAAGCTTGTCAATGAATTCTATGCTGTGCTTTTCATGGTTCATAACCGTGCTTATGTAATCCAGCACCAGCCCTACCTCCTCAATCTCTTCTGTGATTTCATATTCAAGCGTGCTCTTATCACAGTAAAGTGACGCTTTCCACAGCATCTCGTAATCTGCATCGCATACTCGCCGTGCTATTTCATAGCACAGGAATCCAGAGGTATACTCATAACCAAGCCCATGCCATATAGGGGTTACCACAATCTCACCAGGCGCTTTTTTTCGCGTGCTCAGGTGATGATCTATTATTGAGATTGTCTTTGCGGATTTTCTCAGGATTGCGAGCCCATCCTCACTGTCATCGTTGTTTTCACCATCGATGAATATGAAGTGTGCGTTTGGGAATATCTCAACATCGCGCATTGCATCTTCCACGCGATACACTGGGGAAGGGCTTTGCACAAATGTGGCATCAGCATCCTTCTTGAGCTTTACAAACATCCTGTATAAAATCAGCGCACCGCTTAGCCCATCACCATCACTATCATATTTCACGACAATCTTGTCTTTTGATGATGCTATTTGCTCTATGCGCTGGGCCATCTCCTCAATAACGGTGCGCATCTGCTCCATTGCATCATAAGTGAACCCTAAGTGCTGCACCTAGAACACCCGCGCCTTCCCATAGATTATCCTGTTGGTTATCTCAGTTATGTTTTCTAGCCACCCATCAACAACATACGCAAGCTTTGGCTTGGCATCTTCAAGTGAGTACCCTCTCGACAGCACAACTTCCAGGTCGGCACCCTTTGGCAGGTTGATAGGCCTGCCTATCTGTGACACTATTGTAAACGTAGCAGCCTCTACAAAATCAAATTGTGCCACGATATCACGCGCAATCTCATTTGCCAGCACGTTGTATATTTTTCCGACGTGATTGACAGGGTTCTTGCCGGCAGCGGCTTCCAGTGACATGCGCCTGTAAGGCGTGATAAGGCCGCTGCACCTGTTGCCCCGCCCCACCTCACCATCATCACCGGCTTCCATGCTCAATCCAGTTTTAGTAATGTAAACAGAGCCCCTCTTGTAATCATCAGCAGTGTTCAGGAAAACCTCAAAATCACCTTCATATGATTTTGATACGAGCTTCCTGATATCCTCAGCCACACCCTCCTTTTTGTCAATGTAATCCTTCATGTCAGGCACGTGTGCAGAGACAAACGCTGCAGCAACAGTAACCTTGAGCCTATCCCCCTCCCTCAGCCCCATCACCTTGATATCCTCTCCAAGGAAATTATGTGTTTCCTTGTACGCGGGGGAATTGAGGTGCCTTTCAACCTCAAGCACAACACTTTCAAGCTTGCTGTAGGGTGCAAACCCGCTGCCGAAGCTTGTATCGTTTGCAAGTGGCACTTCGCCGCCCCTGCTCTGGAACACACTTATAAGGTCAGCAGACCCTTCACGGATTTTAGGTATTAGCACGACATCCTTATCAACATCCAAATGCCTGAAGTTTTCCTCAAGGTACTTGCGTGCAGTTTCCATAGCAATGCCTTCAACATTAACCTGCCTCCCAGCGGCTTCATACACAGCCCTGCCAGCAAGGTATATCTCTGCAGGCTTCTTTATCTCGCCACCACCAAACCCAACGTGTGCCTCTCCACCAACGATGAGCCCCTTATCAACATTATGGTGCATCACAGTGCCGAATTCTTCTATGTATTTCCTGCACAGCTCCCTGCTGATCTCTTCCATAATCCCGTCAATCACAGTGTCAGGGTGCCCTAACCCCTTCCTCTCAGCAATCTCAAGGTAATTATAATCTACGTTGTGGCCCAGGCGATAATGCACATTTGCCATACAGAAACCCCCAATAGGTGTAATAGCATATTAAAACTGGTATATATTAAAGCCAAAACTATATTATCCAGATAGCAATCTGGCGCCATAGCCACGTTAATCCTTTGTTCCACCACTGGTTTCTTCTCTTGATAACATCCAAAAGCTCCCTGAATTGCTGCTGCTCTTCAGGGCCAAGCTTGCTTTCCTTCTCCCTGACGTGCTTTTTCCCGTCTATAATCTCAACCTCTTTCTGCTTTCCTATCTCGTTGTTTGCGGCGGCATACCACGGCGGCAGTGTTGACTTGCTTGACCTTATAACCTTGAGCAGGTCTTTCATCATGATGGGCCTCTCTTTCCCAGTAAGGAATGCCTCCTTCCACGGTATTGCTGCAGCATCATCACATATCTGCTTGATGTCTGCCGCGGAGTATCCCGCAGTTGCCCTCCCCAGCCTGCCATACTGTATGCCTTTTGCAAGCGGTCTTTTTGCAAGATAGATTCTGAACAAATCAGCACGTGACGGCCCATCCGGCTCTGGTATGTAGATCATCTTGCTGAACCTGCCAGACCTTCTGAGTGCAGTGTCCACCGACCATGGCGAGTTTGTGGCCCCTATCACAAGCACATTCTCGTTATGTGCTTCAACACCATCCATCTCATAAAGTAGCTGGTTGATTGCGGAGCGCGTTGCGCTCTGGTCCATCTTTTCCCTTCTTCCACCAAGCGCTTCCAGCTCATCTATAAACAGGATTGAAGGTGCATTTTTTCTTGCAGCCTCAAATACTTTGTGGATATTCTTCTCCGTGTTGCCCACGTACATGTCAAGCAAGTCGCTCAGCTTTGCGTTAATGAATGCCACACCGCTCTCCCCAGCAGCAGCCTTCACAATGAACGTCTTGCCACAGCCAGGCGGGCCGTATAGCAGCAGCCCTCCACCGCCCAGCTTCCCGTATTTTCTTGCAAGCTCTGGGTTCTGTAGTGGCCTAACGATGTAGTCCAGGAATGAATCCTTGACTTTCTTCATCCCTGCAACGTGCGAGAAGTTCACACTCGGCCTTTGCACAAGCTTCACACTGTCAACCTTGCTTGAGCCCTCACCGCCCTCACCACCGCCTTCTTTCTTGTTCTTGACTGCCTCAAGGTGCGATGCGGCTTCCTGCAAGTCAGGGTTCAAATCGAGGGCTTTCTGGTAGTTCTCAATCGCCTTGTCGTAGTTATTCAAGTATTCATACGCAAGCCCACGGACATAATACGCCTCTGCAAAGTCAGGGTCAAGCTCAATCACTTTTGTGAAATCCTCAACAGCCTTATCATAATCCTCGAGCACTGCATACGCGAGCCCCCTGTTATAGTATGCCTTCAAATAGCTGCTGTTAAGCATTATCGCCTTGTCATAGTCCATAATTGCCTTATCGTACTCCTGCTTTCTGTAGTGTGCATCACCCCTGTTGTTGTATATGACGGGGTTTTCTGGGTCCAGGTTAGCGGCTTGCGTATAATCCTTGATTGACTTGTCATACTCTTTCTTGTTGTAATAGCACAGCCCCCTGTTAAAGTATGCCTCTGGGAAATTAGGGTTTAGTATTATTGCGGTGTTATAGTTCTCAATCGCCTTGTCATAGCTTCCTTTTTCGTAGTAATCGTTCCCCCTATAATAATACTCCTTTGGGTCATTGCTTGTTCCTGGCATTTCACTCCGCTTTAATTATTGGGTGGATATTTATTAACTTTATCAGGTTAGATTAACCAATTTACGAGGTGTAATGATGATAACGCTAGCACTGCACGTTGATTATATCAACGTGAAGCCCGTTGAAAAGGCAATAGAGGGTGCGGAAGCCCTTACAGGTGAAATGCAGGATATAAAAGTAAAGGAGGCGCTTGTCCCCTTCATCTCTGTTGAAGAGGGTGACTCGGAACAGGTTGCGGCTGCGATGGCCGGCTTAATCGAGGAGCACGCCAGGAAAGTCAACACATCCACAATACTCATATACCCATACGTCCATCTGACTGATAAGCCAGCAAACCCTTCGATTGCGCTTGAGCTCACAAGAAAGCTTGAGGAATTAATGGTTGGCAAGGGGTTCTCTGTGAAGCGCGCGCCGTTCGGCTGGTATAAGTCATTTGAGCTTCGCGTGAAAGGCCACCCATTAAGCGAGCTGTCGAAAAGGATAGGTGAGAAGGATGTCAAAGAGGGCGGTGAGCTCGTTTCACAATCACTCGTCCAGGAATCACAGACAAAAAGCCAATTTTTCATTATGACGCCCGACGGCAAGCTTACACCTGTTGAGAAGTTTGATTTCTCAAAGCACAAGAACCTGCAGGTGTTTGCAAATTACGAGATAAAAAAGAGCCGTGTATACGAGCGTGACCCTGAGCACATCATCCTTATGAAAGAGCACGAGCTTGTCCAGCCTGAGCCTGGCAGTGATGTTGGGAACCTGCGCTGGCTGCCGAAGGGCCGGCTTATCAAGAAGCTTCTGGAACGCCACGTAACTAATACGTGCATTAGTGAGGGTGCAGTTGAGGTTGAGACTCCACTGATGTATGATTTCCAGCATCCTGCACTTGAGAAATACCTGAACAGGTTCCCATCACGGCAATACGTCGTTGCATCTGACAAGAAGAAATTTTTCCTGAGGTTTGCGGCGTGCTTTGGCCAGTTTTTGATTGCAAGCTCATCAACATTCTCGTACAAGTCGCTTCCTTTGCGCATGTTTGAGCTTACGCGTTACAGTTTCAGGCGTGAGCAGAGCGGTGAGGTTGCGGGGCTGCGCAGGCTACGCGCGTTTACAATGCCAGATATGCACACACTCACAGCTGACCTTGAGCAGGCCAAGAAAGACTTTTTCAAGCAGATGGAAATCTCACAGAAGATGATGTCTGATATTGAGTGTGATTATGAAGTTGCGTTCAGGATACTTTCAGAGTGGTACGAGCAAAACAAGGAATGGTATGCTGAGATAGCAAGGAAAATCGGGAAACCGATGCTTGTTGAGATGTTTGACAGGCGTTACGCATATTTCATCACAAAATTTGAGTTTAACGTTGTTGACTCGCTGAACAAGTGTACTGCATTATCAACTGTGCAGATTGATGTTGAAAACGCTGAGAGGTTTGACATTTCGTATGTTGCGCAGGATGGCACGCGCAAGAGGCCTTACATACTGCACGCAAGTGTGAGCGGTGCTGTGGAGCGCCAGGTGTATGCAATCCTTGAAAAGCAGGGGATGATAAAGTCGCAGGGTGGCGTGCCAAAATACCCGCTCTGGCTTGCACCCACACAGGTGCGCGTAATCCCCGTCTCTGAGGACCAGCTTGATTATGCGCGCGCGCTCGTGCACAGCATGAAAGGGAAAGTGCGCGCCGACTTGGATGACCGCAATGAGAGCCTCGCAAAAAGGATCAGGGAAGCTGAGAAGGAATGGGTGCCTTACATTGTTGTTGTGGGAAAGGATGAGGCTGCCAACGGCACGGTAACGGTCAGGAAACGTGGTGATAAGGCACAGCATACACTCGCCCCACACGAGCTCATAACAGAGATAACTGAAAAAACGGCAGGGTATCCATTTGAGGAGCTTTCACTGCCGCGTGAGCTTAGCAAGCGCTTTTCATTCATTTAATCACGCTTGGCCTTCAGGAAGTGTGCTTATGCCGAAAGAATCAGAAGAAACATACGAGCAAAAATGCAGGGCCGCTTTGCAAAGCGGGAACATGAGCGAGTTTAAGCTCCAGTTCTCGCGCTGGCTCTACTGGTATAAGGTCACCGAGAAGAGCAGGCCATACTATGCAGTCTACCGCTTCTTTGAGGGCGAGCATAACGATTGTGTGCAGGTTCTTGATTCTCCAGGCATGCCGCCCGAGCTTCGCATATATGCAGTGCTTTCTTACATTACGCTGGATGATTATGCACGTGCGGCTAACGTGCTCGATGAGATGCGCGTGCGGTTCGAGAACGACCCGAAAGCCGTTGCAATGCTTGATGTGATAGAGGCAGTTGTGCATTTTATGCAAGGCAAGCTGGACGCTGAAAGAAAGGATCTTTTTGATGCTGTTGCACACGATAAGCAATATGCCATAGACTATATACACTCCATACTGTCATCGATTGATGACCCCGCATCGCGCTCACGGCTTAAGGAAAGCTTCAGTGCAATAATCCCTGAAGTATAGTGCAGAAATCCAATTTAGGAATGTTTAAATTACATGCCTGAGATATATCTGCTGGTCAGTATGCCCGAATCACTTAAGCAGCAGGAAGAGTATAAGAAAATATTCAGGCAGTTTGAGCTTGCCAAGCCAGATAACTTATACAATGTGTATCAGAATGCGCTTGACAAAGCGACTGGGCAGAAGCGTGATATTATAAATGCTGCGTTTTCTCATTATATCAGCACACCAGGGGGGCAGGAAAAAGTTAATAATGCAATGAAAATCCAGGCTATGAAGGAAGAGATAGCAAACACTATGACCAGCAATGTGGATAAAATCTTCAATAAAGCATTTTCAATGAAGACAAGTTTCACTGAATACACGACTGAACTTGCGGAGTCTATGGATTCTAAAAGCTTAAAGAAAGCTGCTGAGCGCCATGAGAAATGCGCGCCGATTTTTGAAGAATCAAAAAATTACTTAGCACAGCTTAACAAAGCGTTTTCGGGCTTAACAGGTGATTTTAAGGAAGGCAAGGTTGATCCTGATACTTACGTTGCAAAATCAACAGCAATAATTGCTGCTGTTCAGTTTGAGATGACACGTGTAGGCGTGGCTGTGGGTGCCGCGCTTGATGAGAGTGAGGATAAGAGGGAATACTTGAATAATGTTGCTGGCGCACTGAAGAATGCACGTGATAATATGCTTAAGGTTGCGGTATCTGGCACATCCGCTGATGATGTTGTTGCGCGCATTAAGATTACAAACTCAAACCTTGCCAAGGATTTCCTTAAGGATACAAATTTCATGAATATGGTTAGGATGTGGCACGGCGTTGACCAGGGCTATGTTGCAGAAGCGACGAAGGCGTGGTTTAATGCTGAGAAATCACTCAAGAATATCGCCAATGGGAGTGAAATATCAGGTGCGGATGCGAAGAACATAGGATACTTTATAGCGCTTAATGCGGAAGGTATTGGCGCGCGCGAGTCCCGTGAGAGGGCTGCCATAACCACGTGTGCAGCGATGCTTTCGATATATGCGGTTGGGACGTTAACACCCATATTATCGGAGTATGTTGGCAGCCACACTTTAGGCGGGATGCTCTCGGGTGGGTTTTCAGAAGCTGGTGCAAAGCTTGGGCTTGATGCAGTTTTTGGCAGGGTAGGTACGATAGGTGAATATTCCAAATTGTTCGGTTTGGGTGCAGTCTTTGGCGGTGTGATAAGTGCAAGTGAAGCGCACGCTACTATTGCAAAAATAGGTAGTGGTGCTTTGAGGGCCGAAAAAAGTAATATTCCAAATTTTTTAGATAAACTTGAAAAGTTATACAAGACGAAGCATACAGCTAGTAAGTGGAAAGAGTTAGTAAACCAAGGCGAAGAGAACGAATACGTGGATATTGTAGCTGGAAAAATGGGATATGAATGAGGTGGTAAGGTGTGGAAAGATATACTCGTTTCAAGAGGGTTTGTTTGGCCGCAGCTTCAATTGCAGCGTGTGCTCACATGCAGTTTTGTGATGCAAAACTGCCTTCAGAGAGGTGGGATAGCATGAGTAGCAATGCTCAATTAGTAAAACCAACAAATAGTAGCCTTACTAATGTTCCTGTTGTGAATTACAATTTTACAATGGAAGATCTTGAGAAGTATTTGACTGTTGAAAATTTTAAAGGAAATAACAAGGAGGCAAAAGATTTCGCTAATAAGCTGGCGGCATCCGGCCTGAATGGGTTTTTACTCCTGAATGAATATCTTATAAAATATGTTAAAGACGAGAATAGGGCGCCTGTAGCAATTGGGTTGATGCTCAAAATGTATAAAGAGAGGATGACAATAGCGCTTTCTATAGAGTCAGCAATTGATAATAATATTAGTGCGGATGATCCCAACACGTTTGAGGCGGGATGCAAGCTTCTTTATCATATGATCCGGAAATTTCCACCTGAGAACGGGCTGGGTGAGCAATTTAATATGCATCGCGTGGATTATGATCGCCTGCTGGGTAAACTTATTGGCAGGCATAATTCAGAAAAGACTCCAACAGAAATTAAGAAGATAGCTGGAAAGTATCTTTTAATGATACGTTCTGAGCTGAAAAAACCAGATAGCCCTGAAGGTGCGCACTGATGCGCATAAGAGGTATACGCCTTATTGATGGCGCTTTTGTGCGCTTGCTTTATCCGCTAATCCGTTTTTTTGGCCCTTACTGCAAGAAAACACAGGTGGCCGTGAGCGGAAAACGCTATGATGCATATGTTGCAGACAACTTCTTCTCACGCGCATTCGGATATATGTTCCGTGATTCAAAAGACCTGAAGAGGAATGAGGCGATGCTCTTCGTTTTCGATTCGCCGCGCACCGTGCCATTTACAATGTCAAATGTGTATTTCCCAATAAGGATTTTCGCGCTTGATAAGGATTACAAGGTTCTTGATTCTGCGCTGATGGTGCCAGGCCAGAAACAAAAGACAAAACTAACAGGCACGCTGTTCCTTGAAATTCCTCTTTCAAGGTAGTTCTTTTCAGCCTTACCTTCCGAAAACAATTTCCAAAACATCCCTGTGCTGTAACACGTAATCTGCGCCCAGCGCCCTCTTTGTCTTTGCGTTGATGGCCCGGATGAAATTCTTCGCCATGTCCTTGTGTATGCGTGCAGCAAAATCGAGCGCCGTGCTTCCTGGCGGGAACAGGAACACGTCCGGCAGCACGTTCCCATCATTATCTGCTAGCTTGTTCACACCGCCCGGGAACACTGCCACATACCTGAGAAGCTCAAACACGGCTGCGTTCAGGGCTTTCTGAACACCAGTGCCTTTAGCGCTCTTTATGTACACACGCAAAAACTCAAGTGCCTTCTTTTGCTGCTCATCCACCCCCCCAATAATCTCGAAATCATCCTCACCCGGAACATACTTTATGTAATTATTTTTTGCAGCGCTCTTAAGCGCAATCTCAGCCTCAGCCGAGCACGGCACGATTATGTATTGCGGGAACTCTTTCACAAGCCTTTCATAATTTTTATACGCACCTGGCAAATCACACTTGTTAGCAGCTATCAGTATAGGCTTGCCTATGGCACGCATCCTTTTTGCAAATCCCATCTTATCTTCTTCGCTCCATGATTCGAGCGGCTTTTCCTTGAGTGCAAGCTCTGTAAGCGTCCTTGCAATGGCATCCCTGCTTATTTTAAGCCCCGTGAACTGCCCAAACAGCGCTTCCTCGTTGCCTTTCATTCGCGCCTCTTTGGCAAGCTTGGCCCAGTTATTATCCATAATCCCTTTTATCCAGAAATCCAGCTCATCCTCAAGAAACCTGATATCATTTGCAGGGTCATACGTGCCAATCTCAACCCGTTCACCAGTCTCATTTGTCGAGCCGCTGGCATCAACGATATGTATGAGTGCATCCGCCTGCCTCAGGTCATCAAGGAACTTATTGCCGAGCCCTTTACCCTCGTGCGCACCCGGCACGAGCCCTGCAACGTCAAGCAGCTCGACTGGCACGAACCGTTTTCCCCTTACACAATAGCCCGTGCGTGGGTTGCACTGCACGCCAAACTCCTTATCAACACATTCAACCTCAACATACCCAACCGCATGATTAGGCTTGATTGTCGTGAAGGGGCGCGGTGACCTCTCAACCGCAACGGCTGTTGCAGCCATGAAAAAAGAGCTTTTTCCTGTTGACGGTTTCCCAACTATGCCTATGAGCATCTAAAGCATCACCTGAAAATCTTCTCATCGCTTTTCTTTGCATGCCTGTAAATCACTGCCTCGGCATTCTCCTTCCTATCGTGAGCATCCTGGTTTAATGGGTTGAGTGCGATGGCTTTCTCATAAAACTTGATTGCGTGCTGTACACCCTCAACACGCGCAATTATATCACCTTTGTGCATATAGAAAACTTCCCTGTATGGGTCAAGCTTAATAGCCTTGTCAATCTCCCTGAGCGCACCTTTCGGGTCGCCACCATTAAGCCTTGCAACTGCAAGGTCAGCATAAATGCCAGGGTCATCCTTGCTCCTTTTTGATATTTCTTCCAGGAGTTCAATGGCCTTCTCAAACTTATGCGTGTCCATATACGCAAACGCGAGCGTCCTGAGCATCTTGTCATTTGCCTTGCCACATTTTACTGCCTCTTCCCCAAGCTCAACAGCCTTGTAAGGCATCCCAAGCTTCCTGTAAAGTGCACACCCTATCTCGTAATAATCAGCGTTCCTTTTTTCCTTTACCTTTCTGAACATTTCAGCTGCAACAAGGAGCATATCCTCTTTGGTGTTGGCCCTCACAGCATCAAGCATGAAATTGTAAGGGTCAGACTCCTCCTTCAATCTTATCAGGTGCAGCAGGTTCTTCTTTCTCTCGTGCACACTGCTGTCAACCATGTTAAGGCTCTCTATCTGGTTAAGTGCTTCAAGCGCCCCATCATAATTGCCGAGCGATGCATTCACATCAACCAATGCTTTTACAATTGAGGCGTCTTTTGAGTCGAGCTCACGTGCCTTGACCACATCATTGAGTGCGCCTTTCCTATCATCAAGCTTAAACCTGAACACACTCCTCTTCATATAATATGCCTTATTTTTAGGGTTCGACTTGATGAGCTCATCCATAACCTTTACAGCACGCTCAAAATCACCAATATCACCAAAAATATCTGCGAGAAGCACCGAGCATTCCTGTGCAGACTGCGGGTTATTCTTTGAGATTTCGTCCTGAAGCACCTTGATTGCCTCATCAAACCTTCTTTCTGCACGCAGCCTTTTCGCAAGCTCAAGCGGCGCCTGGGGCGGTGGGGTGATAAGTGATGGCTGCGGCCACGCTTGGTTAGCAATAACCGCAACCTCATCCACCTTGCTGTTTACAGCATCGCGCTTCTCGCCCATATTATACCACGTTCATTCGCTTATTTGTATCCCGCTATCGCTTTCTCGCACTCCGCCCTCTCCTGCACATCCGTGATTGATGCGCACGGGTTGCTTCTCGCCTCGTTTATCATCTTCTCCAAATCACATACCTTTCCGGGTGTTGAAAGAAGCGTATCATCAGGCAGTAATGGTGTACAGGAAACATCAAACCTTGCTGCAGCTTCAGCCATCGCCTTCACATCAGTATTGATTTTCAATGTCTCCATCTCATCAGTGCTCTTCCCGCCGGTCTTGAATGAGAACCAATCACAATCCTGCATTATGCCCTGCCTCATCTCGCTCGTGGCCTGTGTGTAAAGCGTATCACCTTTTACGATTGCAACCATCTTTTTGCTGCCTGCCTGCACTTCAGCACGTATGTTTCCCTTCCCATCTGTGTAATACATGCTCACATCGCCGGTTGTGCGGTCCTTAACAGTGCATTTTTGCGGGACTGAGGGGTTGAATGCGCTGGAGCCTTTCTCGCTTTGCTGCCCGCCCTGCGGTTTTGTATCCAAGCTGTTTGTGCCCGTATCCCCGCTTTGCTTGCCGCTACCGGTTGCCTGGCTGCCAGTGTCACCACCACCTATACAGCCGAACAAAAGCAGGGCTGCTAGGACAATCCCCATAAGCAATATGGCTTTTTGCATTTGATTACCTCTGGGCTAATTAGGCCGTGTTAATTTAATAAAATATTGATGCTAAAAACCCCTCATGAACTTGCTAGATCTTATACCTGGTGGGCTAGTTAACTTTATTGCGTTCGTCCTGCTTTTCATCCCTATCGCAGAGTTCTTTTTCAGGGAGCGAAAGCTTAACCTTATAGAATTAGGGCTTGCGGCACTTACAATTTCCGTAATTCTCGTCCCGCTTATCGCATGGCTGCTTAATTTTGTGATGCCATTCTCACTTCCTCTCATCCTAATCACATTTGCTATCCCACTTGTAATTTCAGCATACCTTATCCTTACAAAACAGGTTGGGCTACAACCACATCACACCCAGTTTTCACTTGCATCCTTTGCTGTCTTACTATTATTCCTGCTCGCGTTTTTCCTTCGCCTCCAGCCACTCTCAGCTTATTTCTACGAGTTTGACCCCTATTACTATATGCAGATATCAGAGTTCCTGCTCACAAAAGGCGAAGTTCCACTTTACGATGACCTCGTATACGCAAGCACAGAAACAATAATACACGATGGCCAGGCATACCAGCTTCGGCTTGTTGGCCACCGTAACCTCCCGCTTCCGCAATACCTCACAGCTGTATGGTATTTCTTGTCATTCGGCCCGGGGCATTACGACCACTTTGAGAATTCAATCATTGCAAACATATACCCCCCGCTTCTGGGAGCTCTCATAGTATTCCTTGCATATCTCCTGTTTAAGGACGAATACTCAAGGTTCCTCGGCGTATCCGCAGCGTTTTTGATGTCTTTCATGCCAATCTTATTTTCAAAGTTCTTTGCAGGTGTGGCAGAGCAATTGCCATGGGGCATTTTTGCAGCAACGGCAGCAATCGTATTCCTGCATTTTGCACTCAAGTATAACGAGGACCGCAAGCTCTACATTCTCGCACTTATAAGTATTATTGGCTCAATGCTGGGCTCAAAGGCCGGGATGATACCAGTGGTTATTCTCTCAGCATTTGTGGTAATCAAAGCCGCACTGGATTTCATAAAAGGTGAGCGCAGCAAAACGTACTATGAGCTTCCCTTAATAGTAGCAATACCGCTTTCTTTGCTCATGGCACTCTATGGCATTTATTTCAATCCTAGCTCTAGCATCCTTAACTCAATGTTCAGGGGAGAGGTTTTGATGCTGCTTTTTGCATCGTTATTCTGTTTCTTTGTCTACCATCTCCTTGATATTGGGAAAACCCACCTCTCAACACTCAAAAAGAGGGCATACGCGTTGTGCGGGATTGGGCTACTCGCAGTTATATTCCTCATAACACCGATTGGTGCACCCATTCTCAGTTATAGCCTTGGCCTTGCTGGTATAGGCCAGCTTAGTGCATCAAACGCCCTTATCAAGACAGTTGCGGAAGAAAGCCTCCACGGTGATGACATCTCTGGCAGGTTTGGCATTGCAGGTGTCTCCCTGGATATAAGCAGCTTAACAAAGAACTTCATATCAAAATATGGTGCACTGGAAGCGCTTCCTGTAGTGCTTGTCTTGCTGCTGTTCTCCCTCATATACGGCCTGTTTTATAGGAACTCAGGCACAATACTTGTGATTGCACTGCTTGTATTCTCAATATCCTTGATAGGGCTCCAGAAAATAAAGTATATGCCACACCTTGGCTGGGTGCTTGGCCTTGCGATATGCGCAATTATAGGTGAGGCATGCTTTGCACGTAAAGAGAAAGGTGTACCGTATTATATAGGTTTTGGTGCTGGTGCAGTCATCCTGCTGCTTGCAGCGTTTGCAGTGATTTCGTATGTTATAGGGTTCTTTGGCTTCTTCCTTGGCAGTGGTGGAATACCTTTCTATTCGCTTACAAACCCCATCTACTACATTGTGTTTGGTGCAGTGCTCGCGGGGTTCATGTATCTCTTGTATGGGTATTATAAGAATGGGAGGTGGGATGGGGTGTTTGGCATATCTGCAATGCTCTTGTTCCTGCCGTTTGCACTTAACAACGTGGAAGTCCTTCCGTATTCACTAGAGCACATGTCGATGAACCTGCTCGACCATAAATCTGTATCGGCATTGTGCACTAAAGCTAGCAATTCGGCGTTATACGCACAGAACTTTTACTGTAACATAATCCCACAATACTGGTACGATTCAATGGAATGGATGCGCAAGAATGTTGATGATGGCTCCTATGTGCTGTCTTGGTGGGATTATGGCCACTGGACAAACCACTTTGCACTTAAGAAAACAGTAACCAGGAATGACCACCCATTTGTTATACTTGACTTAGAAGTTGCTGATAAGTATGTTGCAAAGAACGAGAGTGTAATGGCTGCATACATGAAATCACGTAACTCAACGTATGTGCTGTTTGACATTGATCTTGTGGGCAAATGGGGTGCACTGACATACCTTTCCTGTGTGTATAACGGGGAGACGAAAGCTGAGGATATGCCATACGAGTCTAAATGCAGTGCTGATTACCAGTTTGAGAGGATGTGGGTACCTCAAAAGCCAGCCATAAGCCAGATGTGCTCTATAGGCAACCAGTATGGCGTGGTTGGCTACTCATCGTTTGGGATGAGGATGTATTGCACACAGGTCATAAACGGCCAGTATATGCTCATATTTGATGCACAGACAGGCAAGCAGCTGAGTGTTGTGCCGCTGGCGTCTGGGCAGGCAAGGATGCAAGATGCAGTCTATAATGAGTATATAATGATATACACAAAGGAAGGCATTGCAGATGCACCGGGTAGGGGGTACAAGTCAAACTTCTACAAAGCATTCTTCCTCGGTGAGCTTGATGGGTATACACAGGTATACCCTGCTGACAGGGGAGGGTTTGGAGTGTTCCCAATCAGGATATACAAAAGGAACGAGTGAGGGTGTTGGTGATGAGCCTGATAGAGAAAGCAATACTGGATATTGGCCTTGATCGCAAGTATGCGGAGCGCCTCAGCAAGCCCGAGCGTGTTGTTGAATTTACATTTCCGCTTGTGCGTGATAGTGGCGAGGTTGTTTTCCTGACAGGGTACCGGTCGCAGTACAATTCTGCCCTTGGCCCTTACAAGGGCGGCATAAGATACCACCCCGGCGTTAATTATGATGAGGTTGTCCTTCTCTCAAAGCTTATGACGTTCAAGAACTCGCTGATGGCCCTCCCATATGGTGGAGGCAAAGGAGGGGTGTGCATTAACCCAAAAGAGTACAGCAAACGCGAGCTTGAGCGCGTTTCGCGCGCGTATGTCCGTGCGATATTCCCGCTGGTTGGGCCGTTTAAGGATATCCCCGCACCTGATGTAAACACCAATGCAGAAACGATGGCGTGGATGGCAGATGAGTACAACACGATTGCAGGAGATGGCGGCTATGCTACGTTTACTGGCAAGCCGGTTGATGCCGGTGGGCTGAAAGGGAGGGATGAAGCGACAGGGCGCGGTGTATTTTTCATTATGGAGTTTGCATTTGCCGCTCTTAAGATAAGCAAAAATGCCAGAGTTGCAGTGCAAGGGTTTGGAAATGTTGGCATGCACGTTGCACGCATACTTCACGAATCAGGCTATAAAGTGGTGGCGGTGAGCGATTCGAAAGGGGGGATATATGATGAAGATGGGCTTGACATCCTAAAAGTTATCGATGCGAAGGCTGCCGGAGGCACAGTACAGGAGTATGAAGGTGCTGAGAAGATAACAAACGAGGGGCTTATTGAATGTGATTGTGATGTTCTTGTGCCAGCCGCACTTGATAACCAGATTCACAAGGGTAACGCCGGCAAGATAAAGGCAAAGCTTATTTTTGAGGCGGCCAATAACCCTACAACTGAGGAGGCTGATGTGATACTCGCAGAGCGCGGTATTGATGTCTTCCCGGATATCCTGGTTAACGGTGGCGGCGTCTCAGCAAGCTATATTGAGTGGCAACAGAACCTGCAGGGTGCAGTTTACGAGTATGACAGCGTAGTCTCACGGTTGAAAGATATAATGCGCAGGGCGTTTGACGGTGTAATGTCAGAGAAGCGCAGTTCCAATGGGAAAATAAGCTATAGGGAAGCTGCGTATAGGGCAAGTGTAAGGCGCCTGGCAGCTGCAATGAGGTACCAGTTCTAAAAGCCGCCAAGCGTGATTGCGGCCTTTACTTATTCAAGGTCAATTCTGGGTGCAAGATAGTACGTGAATGATGCGTTACCCAGTGCATATTTTATCTTGACGGGCGCGTTTGTCTTGAGTGAGATCTCAATATCAGTATTGCTGCTAGCGCCCCTTACCATATCATCAAAGTATTGGACAGGGAACGTTGCCTTTGCAGCACTTTTGACATCCATCTTTTTTATGCTCTCGTCGCCATCCTCAAACTCAAGGTCTGCTTCAGCATTATCACCAGAAGCGCTTATCCTGAGCTTCTTGCCTTTCACCTCAAACGTAATATGCGAGCTTACGAGTGCAATGTC